>JBIOVA010000254.1:0-140634 GCA_044867485.1 Lacipirellulaceae bacterium
CGAGCGCATTGTCGAACGTCTCGCGATCGCCCAGCGACCCCATGTCGACCTCGACCCCGTCCGCGCCGATCTCCTTCGCCAGCGGAAACGCCCCCAGCCGCTGCCGCTTGAGGATCATCCAATCGCACACGCCGATCTTGTATCGCTGCGGCGCTGCATCCTGCGCAAATGCCACTCGCGGCAACGCGAGCACTCCCACTCCGCACGCCGACGTCGCAACGACGAACTGACGACGATTCATGGCGCCTGCTCCAACAACCCCCGCGCCCCGCCGATCACCTTCTCCCAGTGAAACGCCGGCCCCGGGTCTGTCTTGTTGAGCTGCACGTGGTAGTGCCCCAGCACGCCCTGGTACGCGCGCCACGCCTCGTCGTCCAGCTTCTTCGGAATCAGCTTCCCGTCCGCATCCTTCGGGTAATCGCACTTCAGCTTCGGAAACACCTGGCACAGCGTCGCGGTCAGCTTGATCAGCGAGTCGTATTGCTGCGGCGTGAAATCGTACTGGCACAAGTCTGTCCCCTGAATGTTTTCGCAGATCAGCTCCGGCCGATCAGGCCGCCCCGCGAAATCCGCCGTCCGCACGCCCAGCTCCGCAAACGGCTTCGGCGGCCGCAGCCGCACCGTGCCGTCGGCGTCTTTCTCGTACCAACGATCCGTCGCCGTCATGTCCCCCGGGCGATACGCCCCGATATGGGCGATCTCAATGCCGATCGACCGATTGTTGGAAATTGTCGCATGCCGCGCCCGTTCCTTCAGGTCGAGCGTCTGGTAGATCGTGCCGTCCACGTCGAGCATGAACTGCACGCTCAGTCCGCGCTGGTCCTGCAGCACGCGAAAACACGTCTGGCTCGTCCCGCACACGTCGTAGTGGATGACGAACTGGTCGACCACCTTCTGCAGCGTCGGCAAATCCCACCCGCCGCCGCGCACCCGTTCGCGTTCCTCGGAGGCAAAGCCGTCGTCCCGCGTGCCGTAGCGGTTGGGCGTCCCCAGGATCGGCGCCTCTTTGAACGAATCGTCCCAGGAAGCCTGCTCGAGCGGCCCGAATCGCCGCTCCACGCGGTACGCGTCGTAGCCGCCCGGATCGATCCACAGCACCACCGGCGCCGTGGTGTGAAAGAACCGCCCGCACACGACGATCTCGTCGCCCGTGCGCCCGACTTCGCCGCCCACCTCCGCGGCCGACGCCAGCGAAGCCGCCCCGATCAACAACGCGACGCCAAGTAGCACGTGTGCTCGCATCGAAACTCCCCGCAGCCGGTAAGGTTGAATCCGTGATTCAGCGTAAGTGCGCGCCGCCCCACTGCCAAGCCGCCAGCTCGCGCAGGTACGTCGCGCCTCCGCGCACGCACGTCATTTTCAAGCCATTGCAAGCGAACGACTCCCGTTTGCAATCCCTCGGAAATCCCCCTGTGATACAATTTCAATTCGCAACACCTCCTCAAACTTCTCCCCGCCGCGCCATAACCGCCGGCCGTCGCCACATGCTCAACCACCCGCTTGCCATCTTCGCGACATGCACCCTCCTCACGGCGTCCACCGTCCATGCCGCTCGCCCCCTCCGCGTCGACCTCGGCATGAACACCGGCCGCAGCGACACCGCCGCCCCCGGCTGGATCGAATGGCAAGTCCCCGATGGCCCCGAGGCGAACCGCGAGTTCGACGGCGTACGCGTCACGCTGCGCGGAGCAAGGGAGGGCGGCGCACTCCGCGGCGTGTGGAGCAAGAGTCTCCTCGCCACAGGAGCACTCATGGCCGCCGACGGCGTCGCCGCCGACCGTGGCGGACTCGAGATCGAGCTCGACGGACTCCCCCCGGGACCACACACGCTCGTCACCTACCATAGCACGGTCAGCGGCCCGCCCGGCGAAAGCTACACGATCGCCGTCGTCGATGGAAATGCGTCGTCAAAACTGACTCCGTCCCGCGAAGTGAGCGACAACGCCGACGCCGCCAGCGGCTACGTCGAATTCTCCGCCGAAGATGGCCAACCCGTCGTTATCCGAATCGCCAACGACGTTAACGCCGACGTCATTCTCAACGGCCTCGAGATCGACGGCGTCGACCCCGCGCGGCAGGCGATCAAGCCGTTCCCCGCCGACCTCGATTGGCATGTCGACGCCGACGACCGCAAGATCGAGCTGAGTTGGACCCCCTCGGCTCACGCGGCGGGTTACGACGTGCACGTCACTTGGGACGTCGAACCTCTCAAAGCCGAAGCGGACCTTGCTGTACTAGGCCGCGGACACAGCCGCGAGTTTCACCCATCAGCGCCGAGGGACGCCGAGCGGCCAGGGCGAAAAAGCATGACGATGGACGCCGATCCCAACCTCCCGATCCTTCACTATCGTTGGCGCGTCGACTCCATCGACTCAGCCGGCAACGTCACCCGCGGCGACGTCTGGTCCTTTCGCGTTCGCCATCTCGCCTTTCCCGGCGCCGAAGGCTACGGCCGCTTCGCCATCGGCGGCCGCGGCGGAAAGGTCGTGAAAGTCACCAATCTCAACGACGCCGGCCCGGGCAGCCTCCGCGCCGCCGTCGAACTCGACGAGCCCCGCACGGTCGTGTTCGACGTCTCGGGCAAGATCGTCCTCCAGTCCACGCTCGGCATCCGCAATCCGTATCTCACGATCGCCGGCCAGACGGCGCCCGGCAAAGGCATCTGCATCGCCAACTACAACATGGGCGCCATGGGCACGCACGACCTCATCATCCGCTACATGCGGGTCCGCCCCGGCAACACCAGCGGCGACACGCTCGACGGCATGGGCATGGCCAGCACCACCGACGCCATCTACGACCACTGCAGCATCTCCTGGACGCAGGACGAGTCGTTCAGCTCCCGCGGCGCCGGCAACATCACGCTCCAACGCACGCTCATCAGCGAGGCCCTCAACGTCGCCGGCCATCGCAAGTACGAACCCGGCAAGCAGCACGGCTACGCCGCCAGCATTGGCGGGGACATTGGCAGCTTTCACCACAACCTGCTCGCCCACTGCTCGGGCCGCAACTGGAGCCTCGCCGGCGGGCTCGACAAGGCCACCCGCCACGCCGGCCGCCTCGATCTCCGCAACAACGTCGTCTACAACTGGGGCCACCGCACCACCGACGGCGGCGCGAAAGAAGTCCAGTTCGTCAATAACTACTACAAGCCGGGCCCAGCGTCCGACGTGTTCCACGTCCTGATGGCCGAACGCGAAGCGGTCGCCGCCTTCGGCCCGCAGATGTACTTCGTCGCCGGCAACATGATGGAAGGCAAGTTCGGCCCGGACGAGCCGCTCGCCGGCGTCTTCGAACGCCGCGGCGAGCCGCACAAGAACTGGATCGTCGACCAGCCGTTCTACGAATCGTTCGTCACCACGCAGTCGGCCGAGCAAGCCTACGAGAATGTGCTCGCCGACGTCGGCTGCAACGTCCCCTATCTCGACGACCACGACGAGCGCATCATCGACGAAGTCCGCACCGGCACGACCACCTACAAAGGCAGCGTGAGCGGCCTGCCAGGCCTGCCGGACAGCCAGGACGACGTCGGCGGCTGGGACGACTACCCGGAGATCCACCGCGACGCTACGTGGGATCCGGACGACGATGGCATGCCGTCCGCGTGGGAAACCGAAAACGGCCTCAATCCCGCCGACCCAGTGGACGCCAACGGCGACGCCAACCACGACGGCTACACGAACCTCGAGGAGTACATGAACTCTCGCTCAGCTCCGTAGGAGCGGCAGCATGTAGCCGGCAGCGCAAGCTGCCGGTTAGCCTCTCGCATAAGAATCAAAGCCCCGTAGGGGCGACATCGCTCTTCGCCATTTGGAGAATCTTCCACAGATGACGCCGATGCTCGCAGATGACAGAACAATCTCAGTCCCCTCTCATCTGCGTGCATCGGCGCCATCTGCGGAAAAATCCCCTCCCTCTTCGCGCCTTAGCGCCTTTGCGTGAGACCTCTCCCCGCATTGCCAAAGATTTCAGTAGAAAATGGGCCACGCCTTCTGCTAAGAAGAATTGTGCCGCCGCGTACGCGCGTCGACCAAACGCGCCACGGCGCCATGCTTACGCAGCGCCCCATACCCGTTCCGCCATGCTCGCTCCAGAATCCCGCTGGCGACAACGCTTTTGCACCGAGTGGAGAAGCCCACACGACTTAGGAACGCCATGATGACGACGTTCAACTCTCCATCGTTTTGTCAATCGCGGACTTTTGTCGTGCGGCGGCTCGGCCGCCCGACGCCAAACTCGCGGCGATTCCCGCAGTCGGACGCCTTCTGTCCGGCGGCGTGCCACGGCGCCGACGACATAATTCATTCGCCGCAAGTCGTGATCCGTTCGGAACATCCGTCGACCGAGAGAGACTTTTGTCGCCCGCGCGGCGTTTTCAATCGTGTCGACGCAATGCGTCGTCGATGGCGGCACGCCATGGTGATGGGTGGCTTGCTCACTGGCATCGTCGCCGCGGCTCCAGTCGTCGCCCAAACGCCCGACCCCAACGCCCCGACCTTCCTCTTCACCTCCTTCCACGGCAACGGCGAGGACGGACTCCATTTCCTCTGGAGCGAAGACGGCGCCAAGTGGACCGAAATCCCCGGCGCCTTCCTCAAACCGTGGGCTGGCCCCAGCAAGCTGATGCGCGACCCCAGCCTGGTTCGCGGGCCCGACGGCACGTTCCACCTTGTCTGGACCACCGGCTGGCAGGGCGACCGCGGCTTCGGCTACGCCCGCTCCAAAGATCTCGTCCACTGGAGCGAGCAGCGGTTCATCCCCGTGATGGAGCACGAGCCCGCGACCGTCAACGTCTGGGCGCCGGAGCTGTTCTACGACGAGCCGAACGACCAATTCATCATCTGCTGGGCGTCGACCATCCCGGGCCGCTTCCCCGACAACGGCGAACCGCACGACAACAACCAGCGGATGTACTACACGACCACCAGCGACTTCCGCTCCTTCGCCCCGACCAAATTGTTCTACGACCCCGGATTCAGCATCATCGATTGCACGATCGTGAAGGCCGGCGCCAACGAAAGCCAACCCTACGTCCTCGTGCTGAAAGACAACTCCCGACCCACGCGCAACCTGCGCGTCGCGTTTGGCGAGTCGCCGCTGGGCCCGTGGCGGGATGTGTCGACCGCATTTACGGAGCAATTCACCGAAGGCCCCACCGTCGCCAAAGTCGGCGACGATTGGATGATCTACTACGACGCCTACCAGAAGGCGATCTACGGCGCCGCCAAGACGCGCGACTTCAAGACCTTCACCGACGCAACCGCCGAAGTCTCCTTCCCCAAGGACCACAAGCACGGCACGGTCCTGGTCGTGCCGCGGAGCGTCGTCGACTACCTCAACCGCGTCGGCCCGCAGCAACTTCCCGGCGTTCGCCTGCCGTGGACGACGGCGCTCACCCAGCGCCAGATCGACAAGCGCCTCGCCGAGATTGACGCCGTCGCCACGCGCGGCCCGTTCCAACCCGACTGGGACTCGCTCGCCAAGTTCAAGACGCCATCGTGGTACCAAAATGGAAAATTCGGCATCTTCATCCACTGGGGCGCCTACAGCGTCCCCGCCTTCGGCAGCGAATGGTATCCCCGCAACATGTACAAGGCCGACCAGCCCGAGTTCCAGCATCACCTCAAAACCTACGGCCCGCAGAAGGACTTCGGCTACAAGGATCTCATCGCCCGCTTCAAAGCGGAGAAGTTCGATCCCAAGCAGTGGGCGGCGCTCATCAAGGCGTCCGGCGCCCGCTACGTGATTCCCGTCGCCGAGCACCATGACGGGTTTCCCATGTACGCCAGCGATCTCACCGAATGGTGCGCCGCGAAGAAGGGCCCAAGGTTCGACGTGATCGCCGATCTCGCCAGCGCGATCCGCGCCGAGGGGCTCACCTTCGGCGCCTCCTCGCACCGCGCCGAGCACTGGTGGTTCTTCGACCACGGCATGCGGTTCGACTCCGACGTCCGCGAAGGATCGAACGCCGCCCTCTACGGACCGGCCGCTAACCAGCGCGTCGCCGAGAACCAATCCGAGCCGCCCGACCAGGCGTTCCTCGACGACTGGCTCCTCCGCTCCTGCGAGATCGTCGACAAGTACGAGCCGAGCGTCATGTACTTCGACTGGTGGATTTGCCAGCCGGTGTTCCAGCCGTACCTCAAGCGGTTCGCGGCATTCTACTACAACCGCGGCGCCGAGTGGGGCCGCGAGGTGGCGATCAACTTCAAGGAATGGGAGGGCCAGTCGTTCCCCGAGAGCACCGGCGTGTTCGACATCGAGCGCGGCCAGAGCGCCGACATCCGCCCGCAGTTCTGGCAGACCGACACGTCCGTGTCGAAAAACTCGTGGGGGCACGTCGAGAACCAAGACTACCGCGACGCGAACAGCATCGTCGACGACCTGGTCGACATTGTCAGCAAGAACGGGGCGCTGCTCTTGAACATCGGCCCCAAGGCCGACGGCACGATCCCCGAGCGCGAGGAGCAGCTCCTCCGCGAGGTCGGCGCCTGGCTCGCAGTCAACGGCGAGGCGATCTATAACTCCCGGCCCTGGAAGAAGTTCGGCGAAGGCCCGACGCAAGTCGTCGCCGGCTCCTTCGCCGACGTGGCCCGCGCCCCGTTCACCCCCGAGGACTTCCGATTTACACATGCCGCTGGCGGAACGGCGGTCTACGCCATCGCCCTGGCCTGGCCCGACGACGGCAAGCTCATCGTAAAGTCCCTCGGCAAGGACGCGGACGTGCTCGGCATCCTCGTCAATGTCAAGCTACTCGGCCACGACGGCGATCTCGTATGGGAGCAAACCAACGAAGGCCTCGAAGTTCAGCTCCCCAACACCCCCCCGTGCGACCACGCTGTAACGCTCAAGATCTCCCCCATGCCCCGCTAACCAGAATCCCCACTTGCTTGCATCTTCGCTTCGCCCTTCACTCCGTCGCGCCGAAAAATCCGCTTCACATCCCACAAAAACCAAACAAAGATCGCCACCGACCCCGGCCCCAACACGATCACGCTCAACCACGTCGCCAGTTCCATCACGTCTCGCGCCTCCCCAACACGTTGCCCAGCCAGTATCCCAGAAGCGAAACGGGCAGCGTACAGATCACTGCATAGTCCTGCCACATCTCGAACCCGTTGACCCGCCACACAAACGTCTCCTGCTCCCCGTCGTACTCGCCGCACAGGAATAGCAGCGCGTAAAAGGCGAAGAGGCCCGCAAGCCCGGCGAGCGCGCCCCAAAGCCCCGCCGCCCGCCGCGGCCGCGCGAACAGCGCCCCCATCAACGGCACGAACAACACCGCCGCCATGACGCTCGCCATGAACTGCCACGCGTCCCGCATCCGTACGAACATGAGGCTGATCGCCGCCGCGGCGATCATGACCAGGAACACTCCAATCCGCGTCAACACCATTAGCCGCCGGTCCGAAGCATTCGGCTCGACCAGCGGCCGGTAAATGTCATACACAATGTTGCCCGCGGCCAGCAGCGAGTAACTGTCGACGTTCGACATCGCCGCCGCGATGATCCCGCCAACCATGAGCCCGCGCAATCCCGTCGGCAGCATCTCGGCGCACAGCGTCAACAGCGCCGCCTTGCCTTCCAGGTTTTCCGCGAGCAGCCCTTGCTCAACGGCCGCCCGCGCGATGATGCCGACCATCGTGACGCCCCAGTCGTAGCTGGCCCACAAGAAAATCCCCACGAGCAGCGCCCGCTGGACGCTTCGTTTGTCCTGCGCCGCGAATACGCGCTGGTAGAACGACGGTTCGATGAGCACGGTCAGCCCCGTGAGCGACCACGCCGCCAGCATCCAGCCGCTCAAGCCGCCGTGATGTTGCATGTACACCGGCTCGCCCGTCGCCTGATGCGTCGGCAACTGCTCGATGAACGACCAACCGCCGACCCAATCGATGGCAAATGGAATGGCGATCGCCAGCGACACGCACATCAGCACGAACTGCACGGTGTCGCTCAGCACGTCGGCCCACAGCCCGCCCATCATTGTGTAGACCGCGCACACGCCGATGGTGATCACCAACCCTAACGCCGGCGAAAACCCCAGGAACGTCATCAGCGTCGTGAGTCCGCCCATCGCCAGCACCGGCGCCGAGTACACGAAGCACGCCGCCGCGCCGACGATCCGCGTGCTCTTGCCGTAGTGGAACTCCAGCACGTCGGAGAGCGTCATCGCGTCGCCGTACCGCACCAGCCGCGGGGCGATCACCAGCGCCGCGAAGCCGATAAAGAAGTAGTACGGCAGGCTGTACCAGAACCACGCGACGACGCCGTAGTAGTAGCCCGTCTCGCTCGTGCCAAAGGTGACGTCGATGCCGTAGTACGAGCTGACCAGCGTGCACACCAACAGCGGCGTCGTCAGCGTCCCGCCGGCGAGGAAGTAGTCCTTGAACCCGCGAATCTGCGTCGAGACGACTGCCCCCAGCACCAGCATCCCGGCGAGGTAGACGACGACGATCGCGTGGTCGAGGGTCGACATTCCATCCGGTTTCCCTCCCCTGGATGGGGAGGGGCTAGGGGTGAGGTGAGGCGTCGACGCTTGAGACGCGTCCCTGACCGCCGCTCGTTGACCCGCTTCTACCCCCTCCCCAGCCCTCCCCACAAGGGGGAGGGAGTCGGAGGACCGCGGAATCTACCGCGGCTGCGTCACGTTCCGCAGAATCAGCGAGTCGACGTGCTCGATCACGCTCGGCTTCGCCGCATTCTCGAACCGGCAGTTCGTGATCACGATGTTCGCCATGGGCGACGACTCAATGCCCAAGAGGAACAGCGGATGGGCGCTCTTTTTAGAGCTCACCCGGTCGAGAAAGATGTTACGCACCGTCGGGTTGAAGTCGCCCGTCTCGTTGAAGTACCGCAAGTCGATGTGCAGCACGGCTTCCTTCACTTCGCCCACCTCAATGTTGCGGACGAACATGTTCTCGAGATAGCCGCCGCGGCGCGTGTTCGACTTCAGCCGGATCGCACGGTCCAGGTTGGGGCTGCTCATGAAGCAGTTCTCGACGAAGATGTTGCGCACGCCGCCGCTCATTTCGCTTCCCAGCGTGACGCCGCCGTGGCCGTCGCGCATCGTGCAGTTGCGGACCACGATGTTCTCGCTCGGCGTGGCCAGTCGTCGGCCGTCGGCATTGCGGCCACTCTTGATCGCGATGCAGTCGTCGCCCGTGTCAAACGTGCAGTCCTCAATGAGAACGCCGTGACAACTTTCCGGATTGCAGCCGTCGTTGTTGGGGCCGTGGCTGTCCACGGTCACGCCGCGGACGGTCACGTTCTTGCAAAGTACGGGGTGCATCACCCACATCGGGGCGCCAACGATCGTGATCCCTTCGATAAGCACGTTCGTGCAACGATACGGCTGGATGAAGTTGGGCCGCAGCCGAGAGCCGTCGCCGAATTTGCGATCTGCCGCCGGCACGGCTTCCTCGGCCATCGCGACCAGCCGGGCGACGTCGTCGTCGCCGCCGCCGCGCTTCCAGGTCCACCAATTGTCATTCGACGCCTGGCCGTCGAGCGTGCCTTCGCCGGTGACCGCGACGTTCGTCTGGTCGATGGCGTACACGAGCGGCGAGTAGTTCAGCAGCTCAGTCCCCTCGAACCGTGTGAATACGACGGGCAGGTAATCGTCGGGATTGGCGCTGAACAACAGGCGGGCGTCCTTGGCGACGTGGAGATTGACGTTGCTCTTGAGATGGATCGGCCCGACGACGAGCCACTTGCCCGCGGGGACGACGACGCGCCCCCCGCCGGCGGCGTGGCACGCGGCGATCGCCTTGTCGATCGCGGACTTGCAGTCGGCCTCACCGCCCTCGTCGGCGCCGAAATCGGTGATCGCGAAGTCGTGCTCCGGGAATGTCGGCGGCTTGATCCCGGCGAGGATCGTGTTGAGCAACTCCCAGCCCGGGGCCGCTGGCTGTTGGGCTGTGAGGGCTTCGCTGGTCGCGACAGATATTGCCGTTGCGGCGCAGACAATCACGAGTCGCTGTCGTCGTGTCATCGAGTTCCCCGCCTCGCATCGAAGATTTGGCCGAACGGCCGAAAAACGCAGAGAACGCACGAAGTCGAGAATCGGCGGCAACCACCCAACGCCGACCTGTCGCGCTCTGGTCGCGCCGGCAAACGCCGAGAAAAGCAGCCTCCCGCGACACGACGCCATTTTTGGGCCGCGGAAGGTTTGCAGAAAAGGGGCCTTTCTTGCAATAATGGGCTGAAAAGACGCACCGCGCGTGCGGCCTCTCGTCGCGTCTCGTTCGGAACATCTATTCGTCCGGAATATCGCATGGCGATCAAACGCGTCAAAGAGATTGCGCTGTCGTTTCCACGCGGCGCCCATCAGGAAGTGTTCATCGAAGGCGTGCTGCGCTACGCCGCCGATCACGAGTGCAACTGGTCGTACATCACGGCGCCCGAGTCGCTGTCGCTGTCGGTGCTCGACCTCGTGGGTTGGCCCGGCGACGGCATTCTCGCGGCGCTCAACACGGCGCAGGAAGCGGCCTGCGCCGCCGCGCTGTCGATCCCCGTGGTGAACATCTCCAGCGCACTGGCCCGCTCTCCCGTGCCGCGATCGATTGTCGACAACCGCGCCATCGGCGCGCTGGCCGCCGATCATCTCGTGGGCAAGGGCTTCCAGGACTACGCCTTCTACGGTCTGAGTGACGTGCAGTACTCGAAGGACCGGCAAGCCGGCTTCGAGGACCGCTTGCTGTTATCTGGTTACCACGGCGTCGAGTTCCTGTCGAAGCCCACGTTCGGCCTGGGCGGCAACCAATGGCTGCTCCAGCATCGGGCGCTCGCGCAGTGGCTCACGAGTTTGCCGACGCCGTGCGGGTTGTTCGCGGTGTCGGACTACCGCGCCCGACAAGCGCTCGACGCCTGCCGGCAGATCGGACTGCAGATTCCCGAGCAGATCGCGGTGATCGGCGTCGACAACGAGCAGGTCATTTGTGAGCACGCCTATCCGCGGCTCACGAGCGTCGCCCGCAACGACCAGCTCGAAGGCTACCGCGCCGCGGCGATGCTCGATCGCCTGCTCAACGGCAAGCGCGTGTCGCTCGAAGAACGGCCCATCCCGCCGCTGCAGGTGGTCGAGCGCGAATCGACGGCGACGTTCGCCGTGCAGGACCCGCGGCTGCGCGACGCACTGGCGTTTCTGCACCAGCACCTTGAAAAACCGATCACGATCGACCAAATCACCGAGCACGCGGGCGTGTCGCGGCGGTGGCTGGAGTACGCGTTCCGCGACGTGCTGGGCGAGACGCCGTACCAATATCTGCGGCGGCAACGGCTGGCGTTGGCCCGGCGGCTGCTGGCCGAGGAGCCGGCGTCGAAGGTCTACAGCGTGGCCCAGCAGGCGGGATTCTCGTCGGCGAAACAGCTCGCGATCGCCTTCCAGCAGGACTTCGGCATGAGCCCCCGCGAGTACCGCAAGAGCACGCAGTCGTAGGCAAACGGCCTCCGCGGCGGCCCTTGGCCGGACCAGGCTCCGCATTCGGCGCCGCCGGATCGGCCCGCGTCACGCAGCCGTGCGGAGGATCGACCGTTGCGGTCGCGGCGCATTGGCGCTGGCTAGGCGTCCGGCCAGCTCGCCGACGGTGACCATCGCCAGCAAGCCTGCGGCCACGGCGTCGGCGGCCTGGTCGACGGCTTGCTCCATCTCGCGCCAGGTCCGCGATCCGGGGGCGCCCACTCGCGAGAGGTCCACGGAGACGATCGCCGGCGCCGCGTGGCCTGAGGCGGCCAGCGGCCGTCGCCCGCGGAGCCAGCTCCACCACGAGCGCGCCTGCGGCGCTGTCGCCTGCGGCGTGAACTGCCAGACGCCGAAGGGCAAGGCCCGAGCCAAACCCGACTCGCGGTGGGCATCGACCACGACCCCGTGAACGCCGAGGCCCCGCAGGGTGCGCGGCCAATGGCCGCCGACCAGCTCGAGGCCGGCGTGGACGACTTCGACGCCCATGCCCGTGGAACGCAGCAACTCCAGCCGGCGGGCCAGCTCGCGGCTGGCGCCGTCCTGGCCGTGATCGGATGCTAGCTCGGCGTCGGCGGAGACCAGTAGGGCGGCCTCGGCTCCGGTGCGCGCGGCTCCCCAGGAAGCCAGGGCCTCGACCTGCGAGACCTGGTCGACGGCCCAGGTCGCCGGCGCCGGGAGCGCCACCAGCCTGCGGGCGACTTCCCGCGCAGCGGGGGCGGGGACACGCTGGGGCCACTTGATGACGAGTGCTGCCGGATGCGGGGCGCGTGCTGCGTTCATAAGCTCGACCTGTTGGTGGGTAGGGGGGAGTCCACACAAAGCCGGCGACAGTGTCGCCGGTCGGCGCTCGGCCCCAATGCCCGCATTGGCCGGCACTCATCCCCATCGGGCGGCGGTCGTGCCCAACTCAACGGCACGGCCGGGAAGCAGCGGTCGTCGTGATTCGGAAAAACGTGCCGGTCAGGCAAACCGCGCCGCCGAGTGTCCGGTTTGGCCCCGCCGCTTGCGGCGGGCTCGCGGAGCAAGCTCCGGGGCTAAATGGACGAACGCGGGACGATCTGCCGTGACAACTCGGTGAGTCTTCTGGTAAGGTGTGACTTCTGGCGCGAAGGAGTTGCGCGCCGCCCCGCGACGTTACAAACCACGTCACCCGCCAACGCTGCCCTGTCCGTTATGCCCGTGCACGCGGAACACTGGAAGTTTCGTCCCCACCGCCTGCTGCGGAACGGCCACTTGCAAACCGTGGCGGCAGTTTATTTGCCGCACAAGGTGGCGCCGTACCGGGCGACGCGCCACTTCGTATCCGTGGACGACGTACGTCCTGAGGATGGCGGCGACCAGATCGCCCTCCACGAAGACCGCCCCGCGGAACTGAGACCAACGACTCCGGTCGTGCTGCTGATCCACGGCTTGTCCGGCTGCTACCTGAGCAAGTACATGTGCCGGATGGCCGACCGGCTGACCGCGCGCGGGCACGCGACCTATCGCATGGACATGCGCGGCTGCGGGGCAGGGGAGGACGTGGCCCGACGGCCCACGCACTGCGGCCGCAGCGGCGACGTGACGGCGGCCGTCGAGTTCATTTCGGCGCGGCACCCCGAGGCGCCGCTGCTGGTGGTGGGCTACTCGATGGGCGGCACGCTCGCTCTCAACATGCTGGCGGAAGCGGGGCACACTCGCATCGGCAATTTCGAACGGCTGCTGGCGATCTGCCCGCCGATCAACCTGTTCGCCGTGCAAAAGCAGCTCGCCACGCGGCTGGGCCGGCGGTACGACCGATTCTTCGTGCGGTCGCTGTGGCAGCAGATCACCACGCGTTGGCGGCGATTCCCGGACATGAAACCCCACGCGCCGCCGCCGCTGCCGAAGATGCTGGAAGAAATCAACGAGTGGGTCATCGCTCCCAGCGGCGGGTTCGCGTCTGCCGCCGACTACTACGAGCAAACCCAGCCGGGGCCGAAGCTCGCGTCGATCAAGCAGCCGGCAATGATCCTCGCGGCCCAGGACGACCCGATCGTGCCGACCGGGCCGCTTTTGGAGTACCCGCTCGGCGATCACGTTGAGACGCTCGTCGCTCCGGGCGGCGGGCACCTCGGCTTTCTCGCCGCCCGTAACGGCGACCCCGACATCCGCTGGCTCGACTGGCGGATCATCGACTGGATTGAAACGGGGCGCTAGACGCCCCCGACGCAGGGCTGCCTTGCGGCCCATCGTGCCGATGCACGAGGCCTTCCAGCCGGCCGACGCCGATCGCCAGCGCTAGTCCCAGCAGCAGCGCGACCGACAGCGCCCCGCGATCGTGATCGTGGAACTGCAGCTCCGGCAGCAGATCGCTCAGCGAGATGCACAGGAATGTCCCCGCCGAGAACGCCAGCGCGTAGGCCACCAGCAGCCCCGGCTCCTCGCCGCTGGCGACGCCGGCGAACACCAGCGCCGCGCCCAACGGGATGACCAGCGCGAACAGCGCATTGACGACCAGCCGAGCCCGCGGCGACCAACCGCCGCGAGCCATCAGCATGGCGATCGTCATCGAGTCGAACGGCTTGTGGAGGAAAATGACCAGGAACGTGCCGAACCCGGCAAGCCGCAGACTGCCGTGCCCGTGTTGCAGGCTGGCCGCCAACGCGACGCCTTCCAGCAAGCTGTGCAGCGTGAGCCCGAGCGCCGCGCCGCTCCAGGTGACGTCGTGCCCGTGATGATGCTGGCACGCTTCCTCGTGCTCGTGGATGTGGCCGGCCGAGTCGGATTCGACGTCGTGATGGTGGAAGCAGAAAAACCGCTCGATGAAGAACATCGTCAACCAGCCGGCGACCATCCATAGTGGCACGACGTCGTTGGCCGACGCAGGCGAGGGCCCGGCGCGCTGCGCCTCGGCCAGCGCGTGCGGCAGCATGTGCAGCACGCCGATGCCGAACATCATCGCCGCAACGAAGCTGACGGCGATCTGCATTCCGCGGTGAGTAAGCCGAACCCAATGCGGAATCATCCCGCCGACGATCGACGCCGCGATGATCAACAAGCAGTAGTACGTGAGCGGTACGATGGGGGCGATCACGACAGGTCCTCAGCCGGCAGATCTTGGCGTGTCAGCTTGTCGCGGGCCGAGTGCCGAACGCAAACCACGCGAACGTGGTCGTCGCGAATCACGAAGAGGACTCGATAGACGCTGCGATATCGGCGGTAAAGAAGCTGGCGCAAATCCACGCCAAGTTGCGGACTCTCCCGCGCGACCTGACACCGCTCCGGATGAATTGCCAGGCTTTCAATCGCCTGCATGCAACCTTCGTACCACGCTTCAACGGAAGCCGCGGAGTAATGTTCGGCAAGGTAGTCGCACGCTTCGCTGATATCGCGCCACGCCCGCGGCTGCACAATGACGCGATGGCTCATGAGACGCGCCTAAAGCCATGTTTCTCCCGAAGCATGGCGTCGACGTCCGCCAGGTCCATCCCTTCGCCACGTTCGATCGAGTCCAAGCCCTCGCGAATGGCCCCGAGCGTTTCCTCCTCATCACGCAACAGCGAAACTGCGGCGTCGAGCAATTCGCTGCGCGACTCGAATCTACCGGCGCCAATTGCTTGTTGAATGAATTGCTCGTTGGCCGGCGAAATGTCACTTGCCATGCGAATCTGCCTTCGGATGATGGTGGTGAGCGCCAATAATGCTCGTGCCAGTTCAAGTATATCGTAACCGCAATGAAACCAATTGGCCATTCGGGATCATGCGCGCCTGCATTCAACGCGTAAGTTCAGCCAGGGTCATTGTCGACGGCGAGACCGTCGGCGAAATCGGCCGCGGTCTTCTCGTGCTCTTGGGCGTTGCCGCGGCGGATGGCGACGACGACCTGCGATGGCTGGTCGACAAGGTCGTCGGCCTGCGGATCTTCGAGGACGGCGACGGCAAGATGAATCTCGCGCTGGCCGACGTGGGCGGCGAGTTGCTGGTGGTCAGCCAGTTCACGCTGCTGGGCGATTGCCGCAAGGGCCGCCGGCCGAGCTTCATCGCCGCCGCGCCGCCAGACCAGGCCGAGCGCGTTTACGAGCAGTTCGTCGCCGCGGCGCGAGCCCAGGGCGTCCGCGTCGCCACGGGGCGCTTTCGCACGCACATGCTCGTGGAGCTCGTCAACGACGGGCCCGTGACGCTGGTGGTCGACTCGGCAGAGCCCTGACTGCCGTCAGCGCCACCAGCGCCGCAAGATACGGCGGGCCGTGTCGTAGATCGTGCGGTCAGGCTGATCGGCGTCTGGGGTCGGCTGCAGCGTCGGATCCCAGGATTGCGTCTTCTGAGGCTCCGCCATGGCCCACGCTGCGGCGTCCGCGGGCGCAACCATCGTCGGCGCCTCGCCGGGCGTTTTCGGCGCCAAATGCAGTCGCTCGCGGAGCGCCTCGTTGTTCACCACGATCGGCGAGAGCTGGCCGTACCGCTCCATGATCATCGGCTCGCTGAGAATGAGCACGGCGACGGCGGCGAGCTTCGCGTAGGTCGAGAGGTTCGCCCACGCGCTGTCGCCCCACAGTTTGAGCGCCGTGCCGAACGAGCTTTTGAACCGCCATCGGCCGCGGACCCACTGGACGGCGTAGATCTCGTCGAGCAGCAGGTGCGAGAACACGCCGAGAAACACGCCGCCGGCCTTGAAGTACCGCAACTGCAAACTGCCGTATCCGCAAATGAGGAACGCCAGCCCCGTGAAAATGAGCAACGCCGGAATGCTGTGGAACATCCCGCGGTGCACTGTGTACCGCATCAACAATCGGGCGATTCCAAATCGGACGAGGAGGTAGCTCGCGCCGCCGGCGAGCACGATTTGCTCGTAGTTGAACCCCAGGTGCTGAAACCGGTCGACCAGCAGCATGGGCGTCACCGCGGCGGCGAAGCCCATCGTCTCGCGCACGGGGACGCCGGAGTCGCTGTCGATGTCGGGCAGCATCCCGCCGACGCCGCACAGCCCGCCGGCGACCAGCGCCGCTTCGATCGGCAGGCCGTAGTACGCCCCCAGCGCCGCGTAGCCGGCGCCGAGGCCGGTACTCGTCGTGATGTGGGTTTTGAAGTCGGCCATTGGTGCAGTTAGCCCCCGGTCACTGACCGGAGGCTAAGTGGGCGGACTGTCCCAAATCGCGTCTTTGCCGCCAATGCCGAGCAGAGCGCTAGCAGTGCCAGCACAAGTGGCCTTCGCCGCCCCTGGGGCCGCCGATACAATCCCCCGTCCCGCCCGACGCCCTCACGCCCCGGCCCGTCGTCATGCCGCTTCAGACCTACGACTTCGTGATGCTGGCGGTGCTCGGCGCCGCGACCATCTTTGGCTTCTGGAAAGGCCTCGCCTGGCAGATCGCATCGATCGCCTCGATCGTGGTGAGCTACTTCGTCGCCTTGAAGTTTGCCGACCGCGTGGCCCCGATGATCGGCGATCCCAGCGAGCCGTGGAACAAGTTCCTGGCGATGCTGCTGATCTACGCCGGCGCGTCGCTGGCGATTTGGATGATTTACCGGGCCGTCGGCGGGGCGATCGACAAGGTAAAACTCAACGAATTCGACCGCCAGATGGGCGCCTTGGTCGGCTTCGCCAAGGGCGTCCTGCTGTGCATCGCCATCACGTTCTTCGCCGTGACGCTCTCGAGCCCCGACCAGCGCCGGCGCATCACCGATTCCCGCTCTGGCCAGTACATTGCCCAGGTGCTCGACAAGGCCGACGCCGTGGCGCCGCCGGAGATCAAGCAAGTCATCGGCCCATATCTCAACAAGGTCAACGAGCGGCTTGATCCGAACTACCAGCCGAACACGAGCCGCGATTTCCAGAACCTCAACGAGCTGTTTCAGCGGGGGCAAGAGGCGATTGACGCAGCGACAGGAGCGGCTGCGGCGGTGACTGGCGACGGCTCCTGGCCGACGATGCCGCCGGCCCCGACGACGCCGGCCACGAGCTCGCAGTTGCCCGTGTGGCCAAAGCCCGGCGGCGAGCAGCGCCGCTGACTTCCTCGGGCGGCAGGGCGTTGTTTCCGGGCAAAAATAGCCCCGAAACGAACATAACAACGATTATCGGACGTTGCAGCGAGGGCCTATCGCGAGGGAAACTCGCCCTGCTCGGCTCACGAATGCGACGGCGTCTCTCCAGCGCCGATGGTGACTTCGAGATACGGCCCCATCTTGCGAAACCGGTCGTACCGCCGCCGCAGCAGTTCGTCGGGCGGCAGCTTCTGCAGCTCGCGGAGCGATTTGATGAGATACATTTTCAGTCGGCCGGCCATCTGGTAGGGATCGCGGTGGGCGCCGCCGAGCGGCTCCTCGACCACGTCGTCGACGACGCCGAACTCAAGCAGATGCCGGGACGTGAGCTTAAGCGCCCGCGCCGCCTGGGGGGCAAAGTCGGCGGATTTCCAGAGGATGCCGGCACAACCCTCGGGCCCAATGACTGAGTAATACGCGTACTCGAGCATGGCGACCCGGTCGCCGACGCCGATGCCCAAGGCGCCGCCGGAGCTACCTTCGCCAATCACGACGCAGATGATCGGCGTTTGCAGTCCTGCCATGAGCATCATGCTTTCGGCGATCACCTGGGCCTGGCCGCGCTCCTCGGCGCCGATGCCCGGGTACGCCCCAGGAGTATCAATCAGCGAGATAATCGGCAGGCCGTATTTCGCCGCCAGTCGCATCTTGGCCATCGCCTTGCGGTAACCTTCGGGATGAGCGCAGCCGAAGAAGCACTCGGTGCGCTCTTTGAGCGTCTTGCCTTTTTGGTGGCCCACCAGCAGCACCTTGTGCTCGTCGAGCTTGGCGAAGCCGGTGCGCAGCGCCCGGTCATCGCCGAAGAACTTGTCGCCGTGGAGCTCGACGAATTCGTCGAACACGGTCTCGACATAGTCGGTGAACATCGGCCGCTCGGGATGCCGGGCAACGCGGACGGTTTCCCAGGGGTCGAGGTTCTTATAGATCGACCGGATCGTGTCGTTGAGCTGTCGACGCAGCTCGCGAACCTCCTCGCGCACGTCGGCGCTGGTGGAATCGATCGATTCGAGATCGCGGATTTGCGATTCGATCTCGTGAATCGGCTGCTCGAACGGTAATTGGTAAGTCGTGGCCATAAATCGGATACTTAACCACAAAGGCACGAAGACACAAAGACGGAGGGAACGGAGGAACGCAAGTTTGCACCAATCTTCGCTAGTCTGGATGGGAGAATATCAGAGATTCCTGCGTTCCACTTTTCTGTCTTTTCGTTCTTCTCTTTTCTTCGTGCCTTCGTGTCTTGGTGGTTAATCCTCCTCGGTTTTCCGTTCTTCCTTCGGCAGAGGCTTGCGGGGTTTGATTTGGAAGATGCGGCCCGCTTTCAGCGTGCGGGCAAATTCTTTGAACGACTCCGGCCGGTCTTTCGGTTCCTTGGAAAGCATCCGCGTCACCAGGTCGGCGAAGTCGGCGTGGACGTTCTTGTTCAGCACGCTGATGTGCTGCGGCTTTGTCTTGAGGTGCTTGTTGAGCAGTTCCGCCGGGCTCGTGGCCGTGAACGGCAACTTGCCCGTGATCAACTCGTAGCACATGCAGCCGAAGCTGTACACGTCGGCCCGCTCGTCGACCGCCTGCCCGCGAATCTGCTCCGGAGCCATGTAACTGTAAGTGCCCTGCACTGGCATTTTGTTGCCCAGGAGCTTGCCGAGCCCCTTCTTCACCTTCCGCGACAGGTTGAAGTCGATCAGCCGGACATGGTTGTCGTCGTTGATCAGGAAGTTATCGGGCTTGATGTCGCGATGGACCCAGCCTTGCTCGTGCATGTAGTCGAGCGATGCGGCGCACTCGATGAGAATCTTGTCGAGCCGCCAGTGCAGCATGGCGATGTCGTCGACGAGCTGCTGCTTGAGGTTCGGCGTCTTGAACAGTTCCATCACCAAGTAGGCGCCGTCCTTGCCGTAGCCGAAGTCGTAGGTTTTGATGACCGACGGATGATCGAGCGTTTTGCCGACGTCGTACTCGTGCTTCAGGTTGGCGACATTGGCCCGGTCGTACCGGCTGCCCGGCGGAAGCCACTTCATGGCCAACGGCGTCGTCTCGGCGATCGGGCGCACGGCCCAGATCTCGAAAATGGCGCCCGCGCGGATGAGATGAAACATCCGGTACGGGCCGACGAATTCTTTGAGACCGACGGACATAGAAGACGCGAGACTGGAAGCGTGAGACGCGAGGACCGGCGGTCGTCATTTAGCCCCCGGTCATTGACCGGGGGCTAAATGGAGCAATTTGCGTCATGTCCTCAGTTTAATCGCTACGCGCGGATCGCGAAACCGACGCGCCCGGCGCCGGTCAATACGCGACCCACAACAGCGTGAGCCCGAGCGGCGGCGCGGTTTGGCCCGCTTGCGTGCGGTCGCAGGAGGCGATGACCTTGGCGACCCAGTCGGGGTCGCGCTTGCCGCGGCCCACTTCGACGAGCGTCCCGGCGATCGTGCGCACCATCGTGTAGAGGAAGCCGTCGCCTTCGACGTCGATCGTGATGAGCGCGTCCAATTCCTCAGCCCCGGGCTCTGCCCGGGGGTCGAGCGGCGATGGACTTGGCGCAGACAACCCCCGGGCAGAGCCCGGGGATGAGGAGCTGCGAACGACTTCGGCTGCGAAGAGCGTGCGAATCGTCGACTCGCGTTCGGAGCCCGCGGTCTGAAAACATGCGAAATCGTGTGTGCCGACCAGGTGCTGCGCGCCGCGGTGCATCGCCGCGACGTCGAGCGGCGTCGGGATGTGCCACGCGTAGCGCCGGCAGAACACCGGGCGCCGGCGGTCGTTGTAGATCGAGTACCGGTAGCACTTCCGCACCGCGTCGGTCGTCGCGTGAAAGCCGTCCCGCGCCGGCTCGATCGACCGCACCGCGGCGTCCTCCGGCAACTTGGCGTTGAGCGCCAGGACGAGCGCTTCCGGCTCGAT
This sequence comes from Lacipirellulaceae bacterium, assembly GCA_044867485.1. Classification (GTDB taxonomy): domain Bacteria; phylum Planctomycetota; class Planctomycetia; order Pirellulales; family Lacipirellulaceae; genus Lacipirellula. The sequence goes on from JBIOVA010000254.1 coordinate 20,363, forward strand.
CCGCGTCGCCGATTGGACGCTGACGACCTGCCCCTGCGCATGCACGCCGGCGTCTGTGCGCCCCGCGGCGGTCACGCGCACCGCCTCGCCGGTGATCTCGCGCCACGCCCGCTCAAGCTCCTCCTGAACGGTCCGCCGACCCGGCTGCGTCTGCCAACCCGAGAAGTTGGTCCCGTCGTAGGCCAGCGTCAGCTTGAACCAGGGCATGAGCGCACGTCACAACGAATACTTCCTCCGGCCCCCTCCCCTTGTGGGGAGGGTTGGGGAGGGGAGCGCCACGCTGGTGGATCGCTCATTGGCAGGGCTTCACCCCTCCCTAGCCCTCCCCATCGAGGGGAGGGAACCGGAGGAGTCGCTCAGAGTGCGTCGTTACACCGCGGCCTGCTGCTTGACGAGCAATTCTGCGATCTGCACCGCGTTGGTCGCCGCGCCCTTCCGCAGGTTGTCGCTCACGCACCAGAACGCCAGGCCGTTGTCGCTGGAGAGGTCCTCGCGGATGCGGCCGATGAACACCGCGTCGTCGCCGTCGCACTGGGCCGGCATGGGGTACTGGCCGGCGCCGAGGTCGTCGACCAGCTTGATCCCCGGCGCCGCCGCGAACAGCTCGCGGGCCTCGTCAACCGTGATCTTCCGCTCGGTCTCGACGAGGATGCTCTCGCTGTGGCAGTTGTCCACCGGCACGCGGACGCAGGTGGGGCAGACGCGAATCGTGTCGTCGCCAAAAATCTTGTGCGTCTCCGCCACCATCTTCATCTCCTCGCTCGTGTAGCCCTGATACTTGGGCGACCCGATCTGCGGGATGAGATTGAACGCGATCGGGTACTTGAACGCCTGGTATTTGTACTCGGCGTTGTGGAGCGAGGCATGCGTGCCGGCCTTGAGGTCTTCCTGCCCCTTAACGCCAGCGCCGCTGGTCGCCTGGTAGGTGCTCACCACAACGCGGCGGATACGGGCAGCATCGTGCAGCGGCTTCATCGCCACCACCATCTGCGTGGTCGAACAGTTGGGGCTGGAAATGATGCCCTGGTGGTCGTCGATCGACTCGGGGTTCACCTCGGGCACGACGAGCGGCACCCGCGGGTCCATCCGCCAGTAGCCGCTCTCGTCGACCACCACGCAGTTCCGCTCGACGGCCCAGGGGCAAAAATCCTTGGCCACGTCGTCCGGCGTGCTGCCGATGGCCAGGTCGATCCCCTCGAACGCCTCGGGCGTGAGCTCGATGACCTTGTGCTCGCGGCCTTTGAACGTCACCGTCGTGCCGGCCGACCGCTGGGAGGCGAGGAACTTGATCTCGCGGCAGGGGAACTCGCGCTCTTCCAAGAGTTGGCGAATGATCCGGCCCACGGCGCCAGTGGCGCCTACGATGGCGATCGTCTCGAACACGTCTGGTAGTCTCCCAGGGATAACGGCGCGGCAGCGGCATGGAGCAGGCGAACCCGGGCGGGACGGCCGCTTGTCGTGCGTCCCGCGCCGGTTAGGGTAAGATTTCCACTATAGGCGACCGCCGCCGGCCGGACAATGTTCGCCGCAATGGCGAAACCCGCCCTGCCCTGGCGGGTTGGAAGCCTTTGGAGCTGGCACACCAAACCACGAATCTTGCGTCCGTCGATCGAGGATTGAGCCGTGCGAATGAAATCGGGCCTGCTTGGTTTCGCCCTTGTGGTTCTGGCGACCGCCCACGCCACGGGCGTCGAAATCGACGCTCCGCGGCTGTTCACCGACCTCGACGCTAACGCCGACGGCCGGCTCGACGCCGACGAAGTCGGCACGGAGCGGGCCCGCCTCTTCGCCCGGCTGGTCCGCACGAGCGACGACGACGGCGACGGCCAGCTCACGGCCGACGAGTTCGCCGCCGGCCTCACGCCGGTGCGCGCCGAGAAGGCGCTCGTCGAGAAACTGGGCAGCCGGTTGCCCGGCGGCGACGCGCTGGTCGTGATGCTTGCGAAGCTGGACGCCAATGGCGACCGTCGTCTCGTGGCCGACGAAATCCCGGCGCAACTCCGCGGCGTGTTCGAGACGATGCTCGAGCGCGGCGACGCCGACCAGAACGGTCGGCTAGAGACCCGCGAGATCGCCCAGGCTGGTCCGCAGCTTGGCATCGTCGCTCAACTCGCCGCGGCCCGACTGGGCATCGACGTGCCTGCCGAGCTCGCCCGGCTGCCGCAAGCTCAGCGGCAGGCGATGGAACAAATGGACGCTTATCCGCGCCCCGGCGAAATGATGGCTGACCCCGAGCAGGCGTCGGAGCTGTTTGCGCGGCTCGACGCCAACGGCGACAAACGGCTCGCTGCGGACGAGGCGCCCGAGGGCGTGGCCCCAATGATCCGCCGTGGCGATCGCGACGGCGACGGGCAGCTCAGCGAGCGGGAGTTCCTGCAGATGTCGCGACGGATGGCCGAATTCCAACAGGCGCCCGCCGATCCTGCGGAAATCCGACGGGGTGTGCGGCAACTACTTAACCGCTTCGATCGCAACGGCGACGGCGCGCTCGACGCCGACGAAGCGCCGCGCCGCCTGGCCGCGAATTTCGAGCGTCTTGACCAGGATGCCAGCGGCTCGCTCGAAGGCGACGAGCTCCAACAAGCCGCCGCGGCATTCGCCCGTTTGCAGCGGTCGGGCCGCGAGCGCCCGCGCCCCGCGGCGGAATCCGAAGAACAGATGCAGCAATAACAGGTTCTTCGCCCGCCGATGTTGCATCTTGCTTGCCGCGGCGCTTCGCATCGTAGGACATGCCGCACGCCCGGGGCGCCAACTCCTCGACGTGAACCGTGAACTGCGGTAGCGTGTCCTTCGTAGAGAATGCGACGCACGCCGCTGTGCTTTGACCCCCGCGGCGGCGCAAGCGTCGGAACCGAGAAGGCACGCCGATGTCGGATCAACTCCTCCCGCTCCCTGCGCAGGCCTACCCCGCCCTGCCCCCCGTCGCCGTGAATGAAGACGCCCTGCTGCGGTTCCATCAAGAGATGGACCGCCGGCTGTCGGAGTTCGACGCACGGTTCTTTGAGCCGCGGCAGCACCCGCGCATTGGCGTCCGCCGCCACCGCCAGCAACCACCGCGCAAGCCGCGTTAACGCGCCCGGCCACCGGTCGCCGTGAGGTCCGCCGAGGGGTCTAGCCGCGGCCACACTCCGGCGTCGCCTGTCCGCTCGGACCGGTCTCAAGTATTATGCAGCAGAGTCGCAGCGGATTCGCCTCCCCCTCCCTTGCAGGGAGGGGCTAGGGGAGGGTCGGCCGACCGTTGCATCGCATTCGAGGTTGCAGCTGAGACAACGTGCGAGAATCCCTCCCATTTCCCCTCCCTTCGAGGGAGGGGGATGGCCCCCTGCCCCGAGTCCGTTCCGGTGCGTCGATGAAGGTCCTGCTTGCCAGCCCGCGCGGTTTTTGCGCCGGGGTGAACATGGCGATCGAAGCCCTGGAGCTCGCCCTCCAGTCGCTCCCGCCGCCGATCTACGTGTACCACGAGATCGTCCACAACAAGTACGTCGTGGACAACTTCCGCGCGCGTGGCGTGACGTTCATCGACGACCTGGCCCAGGCGCCCCACGGCGCCACGCTGCTGTTCTCTGCCCACGGCGTGTCGCCCGAAATCCGCCGCGTCGCCAAGGAGCGCCGCCTGCGGGCGATCGACGCCACCTGCCCGCTGGTCACCAAGGTCCACCTCGAAGCCATCAAATACGCCAATCTGGGTTACACGATCCTGCTCATTGGCCACGAGGGGCACGACGAGGTGATCGGCACGATGGGAGAGGCGCCCGAAGCGATCCTGCTAGTTGAGTCGCCCGAGGAGGTCGACCGCTTGCAGGTGGCCGACGAGTCGAAGCTGGCCTACCTGACGCAGACCACGCTCAGCGTCGATGACGCGAACCGGATCATCGACCGACTCAAGGCCCGTTTCCCGAAGATCAACGCCCCACCGAAAGACGACATCTGCTACGCAACGCAAAACCGGCAGGAAGCCGTCGCCAAGCTCGCCGGCGAGGCCCAGCTCACGCTGGTGCTGGGAAGCCAGAACAGCTCCAACAGCCAGCGGCTGGCCGAGCTGAGCGCCGAGCGCGGCGTGCCGGCCCATCTGATCGACAGCCGCGGCGACATCGACGCGGCGTGGTTCGCGGGCGTTGATGCGGTGCTGGTCACGGCGGGGGCCAGCGCCCCGGAGGTCGTCGTCGAGGACGTGCTCGACTATCTTCGCGAGGAATTTGATGCGACCGTCGAGATTCGGTCGCTGCGAGAAGAGAACGTGTCGTTCCCGCTGCCGCGGGAGTTACGCGTCGTCGGTTCGAGAGCTTGACTCCCCATAAACGGGTTTGACGGCTTGAAGAATGATCGCGCGGGAAATTATGAAAGATCACGAATTCACATTGATCCTTGCCGACGTGCCCGATGATGACGCTGCTGATCGCCTCTACGGCGTCATCGACGATGGCACGATTTCCAGCGTGGATAAGGTGGCGACGATCTCATTTCATCGCGCACGTCCCGATCTGGAAGATGCCATTCGCTCCGCGATCGCCGACGTTCAGTCGTGCGGCTTTCAAGTGCGCAGGGTCGAATTGGAACCGATGTCCGTGGCGCAAACTGCATAGCGGTTTACTGCCGCGAAGAGGCAGCGGTCGGCGTCGCATTCGACATCCCCAGCGCCTTCCACAAAAACGCCCAGCGATCCGCCGCTTGGTCGATCCGTTTGGTGATTGGCGTGCCCGCTCCGTGCCCGGCCCGCGTCTCAATCCGCAGCAGCACGGGTTTCTCGCCCGACTGAGCCGCCTGCAGCGCCGCCCCGAACTTGAAGCTGTGCATCGGCACGACGCGGTCGTCGGTGTCGGCGGTGGTGATCATCGTCGCCGGATAGCGGACGCCCGGCTTCACGTTGTGGTACGGCGAGTACGCCCGCAGCGCCTTGAATTCCGCGGGGTCGTCGGCCGAGCCATATTCGTCGACCCAGAACAGCCCGGCGGTGAACTTGTGGAACCGCAGCATATCGAGCACGCCGACCGCGGGCAGCGCGGCGGCGAAGAGCTCGGGACGCTGCGTCATAGCCGCCCCGACGAGCAACCCGCCGTTCGAGCCGCCCATGATCGCGAGCTTCTCCGGCGACGTGTACTTCTCGGCGATCAGCCACTCCGCCGCGGCGATGAAGTCGTCGAACACATTCTGCTTGTTCGCCTTCTTGCCGGCCTGGTGCCACGCCTCGCCGTACTCGCCGCCGCCGCGCAGGTTAGCCACCGCCACTACGCCGCCCATGTCCATCCACACGGCGTACTCGACGGAGAACGACGGCGTAAGCGGAATGTTGAACCCGCCGTAGGCGTACAGCACCGTCGGGTTTTGCCCGTTGAGCTTCGCCCCCTTGCGATGCGTCACGATGATCGGCACGCGCGTGCCGTCCTTGCTCGTGCAGAAGTCGAGCCGCGACTCGTACTGCTCCGGATCGAACTTGATCTGCGGTCGGCGAATGAGATCGTTGGCGGCGGTGCGCAGGTCGTACCGGTAGATCGACGGCGGCGTGGTGTAACTGGTGAAGGTGTAAAACGTCTCCGTGTCCGTCTGCTCGCCGCCAAAGCCGACGGCCGAGCCGACGCCGGGCAACTCGACCTGTCCCAGTCGCTTGCCCGTGGAGCTGAACAAATCCACGCGGGACGCCACGTCTTCCAAATACTGGCAGATAAGCTTGCCGTCGAGCAGGCTGGCGTTGACGAGCGTCTCGCGTTCCGCCGGCACGACTTCGTCCATGGATTCGCGGCCGGGCTTTTCCGCGTCGAGCGCAACGATGCGCTTCGTCGTCGCATCCAGGTCTGTGACGAACAACATCCGCGACCCTTCGTTCCCGACGAACCCAAACTCGTTTTCAAAATCGTCGATCAGCGGCGTCCACGCCGCGTCGTTTCCGGCGTCGACCCGTCGCACGAGCACTTTATTCTGCGGATCCGTGCTGCGGTAGATCGTGAGTACCAAATACCGGTCGTCGTCCGTGCGCGAGAGCGAGTTGATGAATTCCGGGTGGTCGGGATCGCGGTACACGAGCTTGTCGTCCGCCTGGGGCGTCCCCAGTTTGTGGAAGTACACCATCTGGTTGAGCGCCAGCGCCTGGTGCTGCTCCCCTTCGGGAGGCTCCGGATATCGAGCGTAATAGAATCCATCGCCGACGCCGTTCCACACGATGTTTCCATGTCGCGACCACTTCAGCACGTCGTCAAGCTGTCGGCCGGATTCGATCTCCATCACGTGGATTGTCACCCAGTCCGACCCCGCATCCTGCCGCGCGTACGCCAGCAGCTTGCCGTCGTCGCTCACTTCGGTCTGTCCCAGCGCGATCGTGCCGTCCGCGGACCACTGGTTGGGATCAATCAAAACTTTCCCGTCGGCGTCGTACATTGGCACCCAGTACAACACCGACTGGTTCTGCAGCCCGTCGTTCTTGAAGTAAAAGTATCGCCCGCCGATCTTCCACGGCGCCGAGTACCGTTCGTAGTTCCAAAGCTCGGCGAGCTTCTCGCGAAACGCCTCGCGCTCGGGGATCGCGTCGAGAAACCCGCGCGTCACCTCGTTCTGCGCGGCGATCCAGTCCGCCACGTCCTGCGATGTGCGGGCGTCGTCCTCGAGCCAGCGGTAGGGGTCGGCGATCCTCTCGCCGTGGTAGTCGTCGACCTGTTCGCCGCGCAGCGTCTCGGGGTACGACATTGCCTTTTCCTCTTGCGCGCGCGCCGGGAATTGCAAGGTGATCAAGCACACAAGCACCATGGGCCACAATGAGAGCTTCACGCCTCGTCTCCTTTGTCAACCAAGCGCTTGTCAAACTGTGGCTTTGAGAAGCGCGTCGAACCCCGCCTGCTCGAAGTGGCGGTCAGCGGTGAGCACCTGGACGATCTGCCGATCTTGCATGACGATCATACTGGTGCAGTCCGTCATCCCCCAGAACTTGTCGGCACGGCTGCGATACAGAGCCCACCCGCGTAGTTCCTCAAAGGGCGATACGTTGACGACTTCCACCTGTTCCCATTGAAGTAATCGATCTCGCGTGTCGGCCGCGAGCTTGCGAAGCTCGGGCCGGGCCATTGCGTCCGCCATTTCGATCAGAATGAGCGTCGTGGTCACGAGCGGCGTCGCCGTCTCAATGAACTCGGCCCAGAGAGCATTGGCCCGCGCGTGCCACTGATCGCGAGTATTCAACACGCCAATGAGACCGGACGCGTCAAGAAAGACAGGCTTCACGGTTGACGTCGTCCGAATCGATACTCGTCGAAGTTCTCAGCGAAATCTGCGACGCCCATGTCGCAGCGCAAGCCGGCGAGAGGATCTTGGTTGACGTCGCCTTTTGTCGCCGACTCGTCCGCGGATTCCACGAGCAGGCGCACCCGCTGCTTCTCCGGCAAAGCCAGGTCGGAGAGCGGCCTCAAAACGCCGCCTTCGTAGATTGCGTCGACTGATTGGACCATCGTTTGCTCCTTCCTGGCATTATAACGCGCGGGACTACCGACACGCGCCTCCATTTCTAACTGCTCGCACTGCGGTAACTCAATAGCGCCCGTTGGAAAATCCACCGGCTTCCCGTCAGGCAGGCCAGCGTGGCGACGACGGCGAACGCCGCCAACAACAGCCGCTCGGTGGTCGCCGCCGCCAGCGGCTTGGCTAAGATCGCCGCCGGCACGTTGATCACCACCAGGATCGGCGCCACGAACGTGAAGATGTGCCGCAGCGGCCGACCGTAGGGGCCGTCGTAGATCTCCATCGGGTATCGCGAGAAATTGGTGATGTAGAACCAGAAGTCGTAGAGCGACTGGTTCCGCCCCAGCCAGATGCTTGTGGCCGCCAGCGCGATCATCACGCTGTAAAGGATCGCGACGCCCAGCACGACGTACAGCAGATACAACACGACGTGCAGCGGCGTGACACGCAACCCGTCGATCCGCGGCAGGGAATACGCCAGCAACCCCGCCACCAGCACAAGCTTTGTGACGCTCGACCAGTTGACCTTTCGCAGCGACACCAAAAACTGCGTATCGATCGGCTTGAGCAGCGCGAAGTCGAGCCCGCCGGTGCGCGTCAGCTCGCTCAGCTCCTCGGCATTGTCCATGAAAAACGCCTCGACGAGGCTGTTGACGAAGATCGTGGTCGCGATGAACACAAAAAACTCGAACTGCGACCACCCCGCGATGTCGTGCCGGCCCTCGCGCCCCATGAGGTCGAAAACCAGCGCATAAAACGCCAGGTTCATCAGCGACCACGAGAAGCTCGACACGAGCTCGATGAGAAAATTCGCGCGGTACGTCATGTCGCGCACGAGGCTGTTTCGTGCGAACATCAAGAACACGCTTAGGTACTGCGGCCGTTGTTGCATGGAATCAAATGGGGAAGGTGGAATGGGGAATGGGGAAAGAAGTCGGCGGCGCGCCGGGGCGTGAGTTCAAGGCTTTTTCCCCATTCCCCATTCCACCCTCCCCATTCCTAATCACCCACCATAGCCGCTGTACCGGCGATATCCGGCGTTGAGCAGCACCCGGCTCAGCACGACAAAAAAGCCCACCCACGCCGCCAGCACGCCCACGTCAAACCACATTCGATCCTGCGGCACCTTGCCCAAATACACCGCCGCGGGGAAGTAGGCCAGGTACTTCAGCGGTAGCAACTCGACCCATCCGCGATACGGCTGGGGCAAAACCTCCAGCGGAAACATGTGTCCCGAGAAGAAGAAATTGAACAGCATGTACACGAACAGCAGCGAACTGATTTCCAGCGTCCAGAATCCGCACAGCCCGAGGCACGTTTCCAGGAAGAATCCCAGCAGGAACGACAGTGCGAGCGAGAGCAGGAACGCCGCCCACACTTCCCCAGTCGGCCACTCGCGCGGGAAAAAATCGCCGCACAGGTAAAACACCGCGGTGAACGGCAGGATCGCCACGCCGTAGTACACCAGCTTGTGCCCCAGCCGCGCCAGCAGGCTGAAGCCGATGAGGTCGATCGGCTGAATGAGAAACTTCTTGATCTCGCCGTCGCGAATCTGCCGGGCGATGCCGCTGGCCAGCCCCGGCATGCTGGAAAACGCCCGCGCGATCATCGTCAGCAGGTAATACGCCACCACGTCGTTACGCGTGAAGCCGACCATCGAGTCGGCGGACGCGAACACGGCCGTCCACAGAAAAATCTGCGTGACGATCGGCAAGAACCGCATCGTCGTGCCGAGGACGAAATCCCCTCGATACGCGAGCCGCTCGGCGACGCACATCGAGAAGACCGCCCACCAAAGCTGCACGCGCGCTACCATTTCTTGGCCCTGAAAAACACGCGTCTCCCTGTGCTTGCCTCTTCGCTTCGCCTACCGCGCCGCCGCGTCGGCCGCAATCTCCGCCGCCCGTCGCGCTTCGGCCTCGGTCGCGGCGTCCTGCTGCTCCGTGAGCGCGAACAAGCTGGCGATCACCTCCTCGAGCGGCGGGTCCTCGACGCTCACGTCCTGAATCTCGTACTCGTCCAGCACCCGCGCCAGCACGACGGCGATTGAGCTGCGGTCGACTTCCAGCTTCACCCGCGGCGGCGCCACTTCGACCACGTCGCCCAGCGCCGACAGGTCGCCGGGCATCCGCTCGTCGGCAAACTCCAGCGTCACCACTTTGTAGTTGCTGAATTGGTCGATGATCCCGTCGAGCGACCCGTCGTACACGATCCGTCCGCCCGCGATGATCACCACCCGCCGGCACAACGCCGCCACATCCTTCATGTAGTGGCTCGTGAGCAGGATCGTGATCCCGCGGACTTGCTGGTAATGCTTGAGGAATTTCTGGATGTTGTGCTGCGCCACCACGTCGAGTCCGATCGTCGGCTCGTCGAGAAACAGCACTTCCGGCGAATGCAGCAGCGCCGCAATCAGCTCCATCTTCATTCGCTCGCCCAGCGACAACTCGCGTACGGGACGGCCGAGTAGTTTCTCCACGCCGAGCAAATCGACGAGCTCCGACTTCGTCGCAGCGAACGCCGCGGGATCGATGCGGTAAATCTTCTGGTGGAGCGCGAACGACTCCTGCGCGGGCAGATCCCACCAGAGCTGATTCTTCTGCCCCATGACCAGGGCGAACCGCCGGCGATATTCGTTGTCGCGTTCCCAGGGTGTAAAGCCCAGGACGCGCGCTTCGCCGGCCGTGGGCGTGATGACGCCGGAGAGCAGTTTGAGCGTCGTCGTCTTGCCGGCGCCATTGGGACCCAGGAAGGCGACGAACTCGCCCTTTTCAACGTCGAGGTCGATCGACCGCACCGCGTGAACGTCGCGATACTCGCGGTGAAACAGGCTTCGCAAGGAGGCGCCGAGCCCCTCCTGCTTCTGAAAGACGCGATAGGACTTCGACAGTCCGCGAATCTCGATGACGCTCATAGACGGCTCGATTATACGAACCGCTCCGACCCGCGGACAGGGCGACGGCGTAACCTCCATTGGGAGGGGCGACTCCGGTGGTCAACTCGCCGCTCACGGCTCATAATTAACCGTCGCCGCGCTCCCAGCGTTCCACGCCCCGCACGCGCCCCAAGGCCCGTTTCGCCATGTCGCTGCTCAGTCGCCTGGAGCGCCGCTTCGGACGGTTCGCCATTCCGAATCTCACGGTCGTCCTCATCGTCGGGCAGGCGTGCCTGTATGTCGCCAGCTTCCTGCCTCAGGGCATCGCGCTCGACCGCATCGAGCTCAATCCCGCCAAGGTGCTCGACGGCGAGGTCTGGCGGCTCGTCACGTTCATGTTCGCGCCGCCGGCGACGCGCGTCGTCGTTTTCGCGCTCATCTACTTTTCGCTCCTGCACCTGTTCGGCACATCGCTGGAGCACCAGTGGGGTGCGTTCCGTTACAACGTGTTCCTGCTGATCGGCTATCTTGCCAACGTCGCCGCGGCGTTCATTGGCTCGGCGCTGTTGGGCTCGCTGTCGCCCGATTTGCCCGCCGAGCTCCGCGAAATGGCCAGCGTCTCGGCCTCCAACGGCTTTCTCTACAGCAGCATCTTCCTGGCGTTCGCCCGGCTGTTTCCCGACTTCACGCTCAACCTGTTCTTCGTCCTGCCGATCCGCATCAAGTGGCTCGCGCTCGTGCAGTGGATCACGCTCGGCTACCTGTTCATTCGCGGCGACTGGATGACGCAGATGCTGATCCTCGCCACGGTGCTCAACTACCTGCTCTTCTTCGGCCCCGAGCACGTGCGCGAGTGGCGGCACGGCCATCGCCGCCGTTCGTTCCAGGCGAAGGCCAAGAAGGCGACCGCGGCGCCGCGGCACGAGTGCCGCGTGTGCGGGCTCAACAGCGCTGACTCGCCCAAGACGCTGTTTCGCTACTGCACCAAGTGCGTCGGCCAGGCGTGCTACTGCCCGGAGCACATCCGCGAGCACGAGCACGTCACCGCCGAAGAACCGGCGACGCGCTAGGTCTGCCTCCGGTCCCCCCCTTGACGGGGAGGGAGCCGGTGGGGATGCAGCGCATCAGGCCGCGCGCCGCGCTTCCGCTTCGCCTGGCACAAGCGACGTCAGCAACTCCACTGTCCGCCGCGTCGCCCCTTGCTGCGAGAGCACTAGCCCCCGAGCGCGCGCCCCAAGCTCCGCCGCCCATGCCGGCTCATCGAGGGCCCGTCGCACAAACGCCTCGAACGCCGCCGCGTCGCCCACCACGACCGCGCCGTTCGCAGCCAACAGTTGCCCGACAATGTCGCGAAAGTTCCACGTGTTTGGCCCAAAACACGTGGCCACGCCGTACGCCGCCGGCTCGAGCATGTTCTGCCCGCCGCGGCTGCCAAAGCTGCCGCCGACGAAGCCCACGTGCGCGGCGCCCCACCACGCGCCCAGCTCACCAATCGTGTCGACCAGCAGCACGCGCCACGAACCGCGACCGAATCGGTCGCGGCTAGGGTCCGATGTTGGCGACAGCGCACTGCGACGGCGCCACGCAACGCCGCTGCGATCGAGCAGCGCCGCGACTTCGTCGAAACGTTGCGGATGCCGCGGCACGAGCACCAACCGCAGTTCGGGCCGCGAAGAGGCAAGCCTTTGGAAAATCGTCAGCGCGTAGGCTTCTTCCGGCGCCTGCGTGCTGCCGGCGAGCAGCACGACTTCGTCGCTGCCGAGCCCGGAAAGCCGCCGTAGCTCCGCGGTTCGCGGGTTGTCGCGATGGGTCTGCGCCCCGTCGAACTTGAGCGACCCCGTCGCGTGCACCGCGTCAACGCGCGCGCCCAGCCGTCGAAACCGCTCCGCCGTCTCCTCATTCTGCGCTGCAATCAAGTCGAGACGCCGCAGCACGCGCGCCACGAGCGGCCGCACCCGCAGGTACCCGCGAAAACTCTTATCGCTCAGCCGCCCATTGATAATCGCGACCCCCACGGCTTGCCGCTGAGCGGCCGCGATCAAGTTAGGCCACAACTCCAACTCCGCGAGCACCAGCAGCGTCGGCCGCACGCGCCGCATCGCCGCTCCCACGGCCCAGCTAAAATCGAGCGGGCAGTAGAACACCGTGCGGTCGGCGTATTTTTTCCGCGCCAGGTCGTACCCCGCCTTGGTCGTCGTCGAAACGACGATCCCCCACTCGGGCCGCTGCCGCGCGAGTTCCGCGATCGTCGTCGCCAGCAGATTCACCTCGCCGACGCTCACCGCGTGCAACCAAACGCACGGCCGATCCCCGCCGCGCCGCGGCACGAGCCCCAGCAGCTTCGCCCCGAACCCTTCACGGTGCTTCCCGTGCCGCACCGCCGCCCACACAACCCACGGCGATGCAATGACCAGCAGCGCGAGATACGCCAGATTCAGCATCCATGCTATTATTCGGGACATACGGGAAATCCTTTCCCATTGAGCCGCGTCGCTCGCGACGCGCGTCGCAAGCGACGCGGCTAAATTCGGCGCCAATTACGAGCGCCCGCAGCAGTTCTTGTACTTCTTCCCGCTGCCGCACGGACACGGGGCGTTGCGGGGAATCTTTTCATCACGATTGCGAATCGGCTCGATCTTCTGCGGTCCCTGCGAGCCGTCGATCGCCGCCTGTTGTTGATCTCTGATGCCGTCCGCCGCCGCCGGCGCTTCCTCGTGGATCGCTGCGCTCTCCGACCACGTGCTGCCGACGAAGCCCTCGTCGAGCTGCTCCATCTTAAAGATTAAATCGGTCACGTAGTTGCCGACGCTCTTCCACATCACGTCGAACAGTCGCATGCCCTCGCGTTTGTACTCGACCTTGGGGTCGATTTGGGCGTAGCCGCGCAGACCCACGCTGGAGCGCAGGTGGTCCATGGTGAGCAGGTGCTCTTTCCACGCCTGGTCGAGAATCTGCAGAAGCAGTTGCCGCTCCAGCTTGCGCATCTCGGGGCGATAGCGATCCTCGACAAGCTGCGTGACCCGTCGCCGGGCCGACTTGTGGTCGAGCCGCGCCAGGTCTTCCGCGGTCAAGTCGCATTGCAGCGACTCGCGGAGCCAGGTGGTCAAATCATCGAGCTTGCCGTTCTGGCCCGTCGCCTGGCCAAGCGTCACTTCGTCGCCGGCATCGGTAAAGAGTGCGTCAACGCGCTCCTGTGCCTCGAGCGTCAGCGTGTTCGCCTTGGCGTTGTTCTTGCGACTGTGCTCCAGCAGCACGGCCCGCACTTCGTCGCGTTGCTTGTTGCGCAGCTCGTCGACGGAAAGTTCGATGCCAAACCTCCGCTTGGCCCATTCGACGAGCTCTTCACGGCGGACGTGCTTGGCGCCCGACGCATCGCGGGCGGTGAACCGGTACAGCCCGGCGAGCACAGGAAATTCCGACTCCCGCTCGTCGTACGCCTTTGCCGCGCGCTCGTGGGCGATGCGGATGAACTCCTTGCCCTCGACGTTGCCCATTTGGGAGGCGTCGAGATCGACGCCAAACTTGTCATGGAGCCACTGGCACGCCGTCCGCATGCCATACTCTGGCTCCAGGAACCGCGCACAGCTTTCCAGATCGACCTTGTCGATCGCCACATGGGCGTCGGCGATCAACTGCTCGTCGAGTTTGTCACGGCCAATTTTCTTCAGATCGCGGTCCCGGTAGTTCGTGCCGTACCGCGTATTCGCCCAGTGGGCCAGCGCCGACCAGTTCCACTCGGATTCCGCCTCGCCCTCCTCCTCCGCAGGAAGATTCTCCTCAATCGCGTCGAACACCAGCGACTCGGCCTTGCGTCGAGCCTCTTCGCTGGCCAGTCGCGACGCGTCCGTGAAACTTGCGTTGCGGAAGTCGCGGGGCTGCAGTTCGATGCTCAACATGCTCCCCGCCGCGGCGGCGAACGACTCGGGCCCGTAGTCCGGCTCCAGGAACGTCTGCAGCGCCCCGTCGATCTGCTCGTCGATCATTGTCAGCAGCATGTCGCGGCAATTGTCGCCGTCGAGAATCCGCTGGCGGTAGCCGTACACCCGTTTGCGCTGCTCGTCCATCACTTCGTCGTACTCGAGCAGGTTCTTGCGAATCTCGAAGTTGCGCTCTTCGACCTTCTTCTGGGCGCCTTCGATCCGCCGGCTGACCATCCGGCTCTCGATCGCCTCGCCCTCTTTCATTCCCAGTCGGGTGAGCACGTTCTTCACCCACTCGCCGGCGAAGATTCGCATCAGGTCGTCTTCCAGCGACAAGTAGAACCGGCTGCTGCCCGGGTCGCCTTGCCGACCGCACCGGCCACGAAGCTGCAGGTCGATGCGCCGCGACTCGTGCCGCTCGGTGCCGATGATATGCAGGCCGCCCAGGCCCTTCACGGTCTGGCCTTGCTCCTTCATCTTTTCGCGGCGCTCGATCTGCGTGACGAGCTGCTCCCACTCGTCCTGCGGCACTTCGAGGCGCGTGGGGTACTTGTCCTGCAGTTGGGCCCAGGCCATCGTCTCGGGGTTGCCGCCGAGGATGATGTCGGTGCCGCGGCCGGCCATGTTCGTGGCGATCGTCACGGCGCCGAGCCGCCCCGCTTGGGCGACGATCTCGGCCTCGCGCTTGTGGTGCTTCGCATTGAGCACCTCGTGCTTCACGCCGCGCTTGTTGAGCAGATTCGAGAGCCGTTCGCTCTTTTCGATCGACACCGTGCCCACCAGGATCGGTCGCCCCGGCTGCTGAATTTCGCTGATCTTGTCTCGCGGAGCCGTCTCGACCTTGCGATCCTCGGCCGTCTCCACTTTCACCTCGGCGCCGCTCTCGCCGACGACTTTGCCGACGTAGTAGTCGCCGTTTTTGAGTTGCACAGTCGTGTGCCGGTTGAGCCGCTCGATCTCGTCGGCAATCGCGACGAACTTCTCGCGCTCGCTGCGGTAAATGACGTCCTGGAACTCGTCCCGCTTCATAGGGCGATTTGTCGGCACGCCGATGACGTCGAGCTTGTAAATCTTCCAGAACTCGCCGGCCTCGGTGAGGGCCGTGCCCGTCATGCCGGCGATCTTCTTGTAGAGCTTGAAAAAGTTCTGCAGCGTGATCGTGGCGAGCGTCTGATTCTCTTCTTTGATCGGCACGCCCTCTTTGGCCTCGACCGCCTGGTGCAGCCCGTCGCTCCATTGCCGGCCTTCCATGAGCCGGCCCGTGAACTCGTCGACGATCACGATCCGGTTGTCATCGGTTCGCACATAATTCACGTCGAGCTTGTACAGGTGGTGCGCCTTGAGCGAGTTGTCGATCAGGTGCGGCCACTGCATGTTGCCGGCCGTGTAGAAGCTCTCGACGCCCACGAGCCGCTCCGCCTCGCGCACGCCCTCGTCCGTGAGGTGGGCGGTGTGCTCCTTCTCTTTCACCTCGAAGTGAACGTCCTCCTTGAGCTGCCGGGCGACCTTATCGGCCTTCATGTACTTGGTGACGTCGTCGCGCGCGGGGCCCGAAATGATCAACGGGGTGCGCGCCTCGTCGATGAGAATGTTGTCCACCTCGTCGACGATCGCATAATTGAGCACGCCCTGCGCCTGCTGTTGGCTCTTGGGGAAGCGGTCGTCCCCGCGGGCGGCGATCCGCATGTTGTCGCGCAGATAGTCGAACCCGAACTCGTTGTTCGTGCCGTAGGTGATGTCGCAGGCGTAGGACTTCTGGCGTTCGCCGGAGTCCATGCCGCTTTGGATCGTGCCGACGGTCAGGCCGAGATTCGTGTAGATCGGCCCCATCCACTCCATGTCGCGGCGGGCCAGGTAGTCGTTCACGGTGACAATGTGCACGCCCTTGCCGGTGATGGCGTTGAGGTACGCCGGCAACGTGGCAACGAGAGTCTTGCCTTCGCCGGTCACCATCTCGGCGATGTTTCCCTCGTGGAGAATCATGCCGCCCAGGAGCTGCACGTCGTAGTGCCGCATCCCCAGGAACCGCCGCCCGGATTCGCGAACCGCGGCGAACGCCTCGACGAGCAGGTCGTCGAGCGATTCCCCCGCGTCGAGCCGCTGGCGGAACTCGTCGGTTTTCGCGCGCAGCTCCTCGTTGGAAAGCTGCTGGTACTTGTCTTCCAGCGAGTTGATCGCGTCGACCTTCGGCTGCAGCCGCCGCAGAAAGCGGGCGTTGGCCGAGCCGAACAGCACGGTGATGCCCCGCTCGAACCGGCCGAGGATGCCGTTGATGAAGCCCGCGAGGACTTCCCAAATTCGTTCCAAAACTTCCATCGTGAGCTCAGCAAGTGCGGAGGGGCGTGTGCGCGGCGCCCGCGCGGCGGGAAGGGGGGACGAAAGCGCCGCGACGGGCTGTCGCAAGTGGCAGCCGCCGTCGAAACCGCCGCTAGCTACGGCGCAATTCGCCCAATGTACTACGCAACGCGGGCGGCAATCGACCAAACAAGGTTCTTGAGTGGCTGCACAATTTGCGCAACGCTATCGCAGCAAAAAGCTTACAGCGATTGCCAGGGAGGGTCAAGGCGAGCCGGCCGGGGCGACACGCCGACTTGCCGGAACTCGGATCGTTGCCCCGCTGTACATGGCCTACTGCCAAACGACGAATGTTGCGAACGGCGACCTAGGGCGTTGCCCTAGGCCACGTTGGGGATGGCCTTCGGCCAACGACGAATGACGGAGCAACGCCTTGCCGACACACGCCTTGGCCGCAGGCCTCCGATCACCGTAGCCCAGGGCAATCGCAGCGCCACCCCTCGTTATCTCGAACAATCGCGTTTGGCCGCAGGCCTTTCCACCACCGTAGCCTAGGGCAAGCGCAGCGCCACCCTAGGACCGCGCCCAAGACCCATCATTGGCCGTAGGCCATGTTCACCGCATCGGACGGCGCGATCGGGTGAATATGGCCTACGGCCAAACATCGGTGAAACCAACGCGTTCCTAGGGCGTTGCCCTAGGCTACGATAAGGATGGCCTTCGGCCAAAGACGAATTGACGCCTTACCGACATACGCGTTGGCCGTAGGCCTCCGATCACCGTAGCCTAGGGCAAGCGCTTCATCGACGTCCCTTGGCCGCAGGCCTCACAATCGAGGGGCGGCTCATTTTCCTTATTGACCTCAAGCCGCCCATCGTGTAGTATACAAGCGTCCCCCAATTCCCGAGCGGCCGGGCGACGCTTCGCGTTGACCCGTGACTCTACACCGCCGCCGGATCGAACGTCCCCGCTCTGGGACCGTCATCGGATACCCCCGGGACCCTCCCGCCCAAGCCTGCAAGGGCGCAGTTGGACCAACCCGCGCGCAACCGCCGCGGAGCACGGACATCCTATGCACTTCGTCACTCTTCGAGCATCGAGCGTTGACCCCGCGCCTCACGCCTCACGCCTTCCGCCCTCCCCCCCGAACGAGGGAATTATGTCGCCAAAAATGCGCTTCGCGACGATACCCCGCCCCGCGGCGCAACTGGGCTCGCCAACCCACTTTTGTTCAGTCCGCAGCGTTTTTCGCGCGACGGACGAGGACGAGACAACCAACTCGCTCATCCGGAACCCATGAGCAACATGAGCCCCTTGATCAACATGAGCGCCTCGCCTCCCCGATATCATCCCTATCGCCAGAATGGACGGCCTTACGACGCACCGCCGCGTGTGCGCTTTAGTCTTGCGGGCCTCGATACTGCTGCAGGAGGTACCCTGTGCCGAAGAGACACACCGAGACAACCAGAAATTGCAGCATCTGCCCCGCGGAGATCTTTTCCCCAAGCTGCGCCACCATCGCCAGCGGGGGGATGGCGAGCCCGACGAGTTGCAGCAGTCGTGCCAAGAGGTGCATTTGCCGCACGGTACAGGTGTTGCACCCTGTTGGCAACAGAATGGGTAGAATGAAATGCAGACGCGCCCGCGGCGACCCCGGGGCTTGGTAGCCGACCGCGAGCGTGCGGGAGGGATCATACCATGACCACTTCGGGCACAGTCGTCGATCAACGCTTGAACCTCTTGCGCCGCCATTGGCAGCGCCACCCGCTCTGGGAAACGACGCACGAACCCCGTCCGCCACGCCGCGAGTTTACCGTGGCAATCAGCCGTGAGACCGGCTCGCCCGGCATGGAGGTGGCCCGCGAGATCGGCCTGCAACTTAGCTGGCCGGTTTACGATCGCGAGATCATCGACCTCATCGCCCAGGAGTCGGGCCTGCGCACCGAGCTCTTGGAGTCCATCGACGAGCAGGACCGGAGTTGGCTCATCGAGGCGATCGCGTCGTTCAAACGCCGCGACCAGGTGTCCAGCGCCGGGTTCGTTCACCACCTGGTCCACGTGTTGAACGCGCTGGCGGCCCACGGACGCTGCGTGATCGTCGGCCGCGGCGCCACGGCTTGCCTGCCGCGGGCTACCACGTTTCGGGTGCGCGTGCTCGCCGACCTGGGCGAACGCGTCCACCGCATCGCCGTCGAGCAGCGACTGTCCGAGGACGAGGCCCTGCACTTCGTCCAACGCCTCGACCGCGAGCGCGGCAAGTTCGTCTCCGCCCACTTCCACCGCGACATCCTCGACGCCCACAATTTCGACGTCGTGGTGAACGCTTCGCGGCTCACCGCCGTCGCCTGCGCCGAGCTGGCCGTCCACGGGTTGCGGGCCATGCAGGCCGCTACGGAGGAGAAGGCCCAACTGGCGGCGCCGCGTGCAGAGTCGACGCCCGTCGGGTAGCATCGAGTGCGTCGCGGCGTCGCCAAGTTGCCGCCGCGGCCACCCGATGCTCGTCAAATCCCCGCAAACCGACGCGGAGTGGGAGACCTACTACGATCTCCGCTGGCACGTGCTCCGCGCTCCGTGGGGCCAACCCCTCAGCGCCGATCCCGACGACGAGCGACTGGAAGAAGTCGTCCACGCCTTCATCACCGACGACGCGGGGAACGCCATCGCCGTCGGTCGCATCATCCTGTGGCGGGACGGCGAGGCCCAAATTCGCTCTATGGCCACCGCCGAGAACCGCCGCGGACAGGGCCTGGGCCGGCGGATCATGGAGTATTTGGAACAGACGGCACGCCAGCGCGGCGTAACTTCGGTTTTTCTCAACGCCCGCGAGGGAGCCACGGGGTTTTATGCCAAGCTTGGATACGAGGCCGTGGGTGAGGGCCCGACATTGTTCGGCGCCATTCGCCACGTCGCCATGCGGAAGCGTCTAGCGCCCACGCCATCGTGTTAGCCGGCATCGTGAGCGATGCCGAGAAGCTAGTCCAAGAGGCAGCCATGTTGCGACTCGGATTGATCCTCGCGCTCGCATTTTCCACGTCCGCTGCGGCTGCGCCGCCGACCATCGATTCCGTCGACGTCGCCCGCAGCCGCGATTGGCGCCAGCGCGGCGGCTTCGGTCGCGGACGAGGCGCCGAGGTCGCGCTCTACGAAAAGCTGGAGCTCGACGTCGACCTCGACGCGACGTTCGACAACCCGTTCGACCCCGATCAAGTCGACCTGTCGGCCGAGTTCACGTCCCCGTCCGGCAAGACCTTCCGCGTGTGGGGCTTTTACGACCCCGGCTCGTCCGAGTGGCGCGTGCGGTTCGCGCCCACTGAGACGGGCTCCTGGCGATACGCCGTTACGGTGCGCGACCGCGAAGGCGTGGCCGCCAGCCGGCCCGGCGAGTTCCGCTGCACCGAGAGCGAACATCGCGGGTTCGTCCGCGTCGCGCCCAACAAACGCTATCTCCAGTACGGCGATGGTTCGAGCTATTACGGCGTCGGCCTGTGGTACAACGACTTCCACGCCGGCTACGGCAGCGGCGCGATCACCGAAGACGCCCTCGATCAGCTCCAAAGGCTCGGCGTCAACTTCATCAGCTTCTACCCGCCGCTCCTGGAGACCTGGGCCACGGGGCTCGGCCGGTACGACTCCGCTCGCATCGGCCGGCTCGACGAGTTGGTTGAGTGGTGCGAGGCGCGCGACGTGCACATCAGTTGGAACCTCGTCTTCCACGCGAACATTTCCGAGGCCGTCTGGGGCCAGGGCAACGCCGAATACCACGAAAACCCGTACCAGTCGATCGCACCGGCCAAGGACTTCTTCGCCAGCGATGAGGCGTGGAAATACCAGCAAAAGCTCTCCCGCTACATCCTCGCCCGCTGGGGCTACAGCCGGGCGGTGTTTTTGTGGTTCATCATCGACGAGATCAACGGCACGGAAGGCTGGGCCGAAGGCGACCGCGCCGCGGCCCACGACTGGTGCCGCCGAATGAACGAATTTTTCCATGAGCACGACCCCTATGGCCGGCCCACGACTGGCACGCAGAGCGGCGGCGTCGATCAGTGGTGGCCGGAGGGATACGCGATTTTCGACGTCGCCGGCCGCGAAATTTACGAAGCCCAAGGCCACCCGATGCCCGAGGGCGGCAAGCCCGACCTCGTGAACGACCATCCGCTGCGGGCGTCCTACCGCAACTACGCCAAGCAGACGCAGGCCCTGTGGAGCGGCTTCGAGAAGCCCGCGATCATCGCCGAGTGCGGCTTCGACCACACCTATTACGAACCCGGCATGCCCGGCTACCTGGCGATGTACCACAATGCTCTGTGGACGGCCCTGGCCAACGGCGCCACCGCCACGCCGTTCTGGTGGTCGTATTCGCCGTACATCAACGAAGGAGTCGTCACCTCACAGATTCGCAACCTCGCCACGTTCGTCCGCGACGTCAATTTCGCCGGCAGCCTGTGGCAGCCGCACGCCGTCGAGATTAGCAACGGCGACGCCTGGGCGATGCGCACTGAAAAGCTCACGCTCGGCTGGGCCGTCAACCCGACCTCCGGCATTGCTAAGGAGACGATCACGCTGGTTGGTATGCCCGACGGCGAGTACGACGTGCATCTGTATCGCACCTGGCGCGGCTTGTACATGCCGCCGATCCCCGTGGACGTCCAGGGCGGGACGCTCACCTTCGCCGTGCCGGAGCTCACCGCCCGCGACGGCCGCGGCCAGCACATGGGCGACGACGTCGCGTTTAAGATCACTCCTCGCGGCGAGTACCGACCGTTCGGCTTCGGCGGGGGCCGGCGCGGTCGGTAGGACCACTTCGATTACTCGCGCGCACGCAGCGCCGTCACGATCGCGTAGTTCTTGCCTTGCCGACTCTCGACGCCGATCCACTCGGCTTGCATGTGGTCGTGATACCAGGCCGGTCGTTTGGTGACGACCAGCACGCGGCCGGAGCCCGGCTTCAGCGAGCGCCGCGCCGCGGCGAGAAATCGCTCGGCGATCGCGAAGTCGGCGTAGTACGGCGGGTTGGCCAGCGCGAGATCGAACTGGCCCGCCGCGTCATACTCGCCGGTCGAGTTGAGCTTGACGGTGACGTTCGTGAGGCCGTTCAGCGCCGCGCCGGCCAACGTGCATTCGACGGCGCGGGCGTGACTGTCGACGGCATGCACGCGGCACGTTGGATCGCGCGCCGCCAGCGCGAGCCCCACGACGCCGGCGCCGCAACCGACGTCGAGAATGCGCGCCCCGCTGGCCGGATCGGCCGCCGCCAGCAGTTGCCGGGCCCCGCCGTCAATCCGCCGGTGTGAGAAAACGCCCGGCCGGCTGACCACGCGAATCAGTCGCCCGCGATCGCGGAACGCGAACTCGCAGCGGAAGTTCTTCCACTTGCGCGGCTCGGCCGTTTTGCGTGCAACGTACGCGACTGCATCCGCGCGTGTGACGATGCTCACCTTGTCGAACCACGCTCCAAGCTGCTCGCGGAGCCAACGGTCCCGGGGGTTGTCGACCGCCGCGACCAGCGTGCCGCCGAGCTCCAGCCATTGGCAGGCGGACTGGAGCAAATCGCGAGCAAGCTCCGCCTCGCCGCTCTTGGAAAGCGGAATCACGGCGAGGTCGATCGGCTTGGGCGGCGCGTCAGCGGCCACCGCCAGCGACAGGTTCCCGCACTCGCCGCACGCCGCCGCGGCCAGCCGCTGTTGATGCTGGTCGAGAAACCAGCACGCCACGCGCGACGCCGGACGCTTGTCCGCCAGGGTCGCCGCCGCCTGAGCGCGACCCACTGTTGTGCAGAGGATTCGCTCGCCGGAAATTGTCAGCGCGACCTCGAGGGCACGGGCTTCGGCCGTGCGCGGCAGTGGAGTTGCTTCGTCGGGCATCGCGGCGAGATTATCGCCGCGGCCACGGCTCGCCACAACGAGCGCCAAAATAACAACAGCCCGGTCGGCCTGAGGCCGGACCCGGGCTGCTGTTCCCCCTGGGATGATTCGCGTCGGCGCTGCAGAACGCGGGCGTGGTCGCCTCGCGGAGCGCGGCTGAGCCTCGGCGCCATGCGCCGCAGGCTTCGCCAGTGAGATGTCCCCCCTCGCGTCCATCGGCGCGCCGCCTCTGGCCTATCGCTAGCCAGCACGGCGGCGCTGCACTTGATCGGACCCCAAGGTTATCGACGCCCCTCACGCGGCAGCTTTGGGAAACTTTGCCGGATCTGCAGGCGCTCCGTCATGTTCGTCACCCCGAGGGCCGCCGAGGGGTCCGCCCGCAAGTCTCCAAGCCGGACGCCTCGGCGGATCCTTCGGCGGACCTCAGGACAGGCTCTCGGCGTGACTGACCGATTTTCGCCGCCAGCAATGCCAGCGAGTTCTCGAGCGACTCCGCAACAGCTCCGAATTCTCCCTAACTTCGACTGTGCCGCCTGGAGCGACTGCGCCGATTGTAAGGGCATGAGAAACTCTGCGGGGGTCAGCGTGCGCCAACCACGCGCCGCCCACCTGCCCGCTCAGCGCGACTGAAACAAGGGGCTCAAACGTGTCACGCCTCATCCGCATTTCTGAATGGCTGTTGCGTCAGCCCCTCGTCTGGGGCGGCCTGGCCTCCATGGCGTTTTACGCACTGATCGTCGAGCCAGCCGACAAAGGCGGCCTCGTCGCCCGCGCGTTCACCGGCGAGCTGTGGCAATTCAAAGCCGCCGCCATGTTGGTCTGCAGCGCCGGTCTGGCGGCGCTCGCCATGCGACTTCTGGGATTGGCGGTCGAATTCGGCGCGCTCGAACGCCAAGCGTTGCCGCCGGCCGCGCCGGAAGGCCAACCGGCCTCCGCCGTCGACGACCTGCTGGCCGAGCTCGACGCCGCTTCGCCGTCGTACGCCGCCACATGCGTGGGTGCGCGACTGCGGCGAGCCCTTGAACAGATCCGCCTGCGCGGCTCGGCCGACGCGCTCGAAAACGATCTGCGCACGTTGGCGGACGAAGACCGTCGCGCCCTGGACGAGCGATACTCTGCGCTGCGGTTCGCCGCGGCGTGTGTGCTGCTCATCGGCGTCGCCGGCGCCGCGGCCGCGGTGGCGGTCGCGCTCCCCGGAGTCGCGGGCAAGCCGTTCGACGCCGCGCTCCCTGTCGTGTTCGAAGCCGTCGGCGCGGCCTGCGGCGGCGTGGTGCAGGCCATCACGCTGGCCATCGTCCTGTTGGTCGCCAAAAGCCCCGTCCAGCGCATTGATGCGCGGCTGCTTGCCGCGGTCGACGCCGCCGCAGCCCGCCAGCTCATCGGCCGCTTCGCCACCTACGGAACCGAGAAGGACCCGCACGTCGCCGCGATTCAGCGGATCAGCGAGAAGGTGCTGGAAACCGTCGAGTCGGCCGCCGAGCGGCACGACGCGGCGCTGTCGAAATCGCTCGCTACGGCCACGCGCCGCTGGGAAGACATGGCCGCGACCGCCGGGTCGGTCGTCCACCGCAGCTTGGGCGAGGCCGTGACCGCGGGGCTCGAGCAGCATGCCGCGACGATCAACGCCGGCGTCGCCCGGTTGACCGCCGATCTGCAGAGCACGCTCGTGCGCCACGCCGAAGTCCTCGGCGAGAACATCGATCACCACACCGCCGCGCTGGCCGACGCTCTGGAGCACCACACCGCCGTGATGACCGCCACCGAGACGTCGCTCGCGGCCGAGAACCAGCGGCACCTTGCCCACATGGAAGGCGCGCTGGGCGAATCGATGCTGCTGGCCGCCGCGCGGCAAGAGAAGCTCATCCAGCAAAGCGAAGAGCTGCTCAAAGAAATGCAAGTGGCGCTCGTCGAGGCCGCCGGCACGACCGTCGCCCAGCAAGAGCAACTGATCAAGCAGAGCGACGTGCTGCTCAAGGTCGTCGAAGCCACAGGGCAGATTCGCAAGCTCGAAGAAGCCCTCAACGGCAACCTGCTAGCACTGTCGACCTCGCACAACTTTGAGCAAACCGTTACAAGCCTCGCGGCCGCGGTCCAGCTTCTCAGCATCCGCCTGCGGCAGCCCGCCATCGTGCGGAACGAAGTCGACTTGAACGGCGAAACGAAGAGCCAGGCAGCATGAGCCGACGCGCAAGCGACAGTGCCGGCAGCGTCCTGTCCTTCACGTTCCTCGACGTGCTCATGTGCACGATGGGGTCGTTGTTGCTGCTGTTGGTCATCTTTGGCGCGATCATGGCCAAGGCCACGCGCGAGCGGCGCGAGGGCGAACTGGCGCAGCTTACGCTCGAAGCGCTCAACGCCCCCAAACCAACGGCGCCAGCGGCGCCGCCAGAGGAGCCAGCGACCGCCATCGCAGCGGCGGACGATCCCGGCGCGTTGGCCCGCCAGTTGGAGCAGCTCCGCCGCGAGCAGGCCGACGCCGAACGCCGCCTCCGCGAGGCCGCCGAGGCCCGCCACCAGGAGCAAGCCCGCATCACGCACCTCGAGGACCACGAACGGCGGCTGGAGCACGACCTCGGCAAGCTGCACATCACGCTCCAGGCGCTGCAAGCCGCCGAGCAGAAGCAAACCGTCGATCGCGAGCAAGCCGCGGTCGAGGCCGAGCGGCTCAAGCAGCTCATCCGCGATACCGAAGCCCGGCTCGCCGACATGCGTCGCGAGGATTCGCCCAACAAGTCGTACGCCATCGTGCCGTACAAGGGCGCCAACGGCACGTTTCGCCGGCCAGTGTTCATCGAATGCACCGCGGAGGCGGTCACGATCCAACCGGAGGGCATCGTGCTCACCGTCGCTGATTTCGACGGCCCAACGCGCTCGGGCAATCCGCTCGCCGCAGCGATCCGCGCGGCCCACGAAGAGCTGAACAGCCGGGCCGTGGCCGCGGGACGCACGGACATGCCCGACCCCTACCCGTTGATCATCGTGCGGCCCGACGGCGCCGCCGCCTACGCCTTTGTGCTCGACGCCATCAGCTCGTGGGAGTCCGACTACGGCTACGAGTTCGTCGAGGCCGACTGGAAGCTTAAGTACTCGGAACCCGATCCGCGGCTGGCGCGGGTGATGAATCACGCGGTCAACCAGGCCCGCGAGCGGCAGGCGCTGCTGGCGAAGGTGGCGCCGCGGCGATACGCCCCGCGGCTCGTCGGCGGACGCGGCGGCGCGGGCGACCCCTCGACCGGCGGCGAAGGAACTCGCTTCAGCGACCTGGGCGGCGGCGACGGCCGCATGGGCGATCATGCCGGTGAGGGCGCCCTGGGCGACGGATCCGGCGGTGGCGGCAACCCGTTGCGCGGAGGCGGCGGGGGCGGCATGTTCAGCGATGAGTTCGCGACGGACGACGGCGTCGGCGTCGCCGCGGCGTCGACCAGCAAAGGCGCGGGACCAAGCCCCGTCGGCGGCGGACCCGGCGCGGGAATGGCCGGCTGTGTCGTTGGCGGCGGTCCCGGCAGTGTGCCGGGCGCGTCGACGGCCACGATTCAGAACGGCGCTCCCGGCACGCAGGACTTTGCGCCCGGTACTCAGTCCACGGGACCCGACGGCCAATTCGCCGCGACCAACTCAAGTGGCGGCCAAGTCGGTTCGCCCGGCGCTCAATCCGTGGGCTCCGCGGCCAACGCTTCCAATGGCTCACAAACTGCTGCCAACGCGGCGACGGGCGCGGGAAACTCCTCCACCGGCGCCTCGTCCAGATCTGCGGCCTCCGGTGGCGCCTCCTCCGGCGGTTCGGGCGGAGCGCCCGGGAGCAATGGCGGCCAGCCCGGAGGCGCCAGCATGGTTGTCGGCTCGCCTGGCGGCCAGGCCATCAAAGCAGACGCACGCCGCGGCAGCGCCGCCGACTCCCGCGGCGCCAATTGGGCCAACGCCGAGGCCGGTCGCCGCGCCGCGCCCATCACCCGCCCGGTGAAAATCCAAGTCACGCGCGATCAGCTCGCCGTGCTCGACGGGGACTCTGCTGTTGCGGCCGCCGTCGTCACCTTCCAGCAACCCGTCGACGGCGTGCTCGATCAGCTTGCCAGCGCCGTCGCGCGGCAGGTCAAGGACTGGGGCCTCGCCGGCGACGGCATGTACTGGCGGCCCGTGCTCGCCGTCAACGTCGCCCCCGGCGCCGAACGCCAGGCCGCCCGCCTTGCCGAGTTGCTCGACGACAGCGGCATCGATGTCCGCCTCCCGCAATCCGTGGCCACAGCCGCGGAAGGAGCCGGCCATGCGACACGATGAACCCGAAGACGACTCGATGCCGGGGCAGGACTCGTTCGTCGACGTCATCTGCAACATGGTCGGCATCCTGATCACGCTGGTCGTCGTGGTCGGCATCCGCGTGTCGCAAGTGGTCATCGATCCGCCGACGCCGGTGACGCCCACGGCGGCCCGCCCGGCCGACGCCGAGCAACTCGCCCGGCTGAAGACCGAACTCGAAGAAACGCAGCGCGAACGACGCGCCGCCGAGGAGCAAGCCGCCGACGCCTGGCTGCAAGCCGCCGACATGCACGCCAATTCGCGGCTCGTCGAAATCCGCCGCGAGGCGCTCAGCGTCTTGCGAGCCGAAGTTGAGCGGCAGATCGCCGAGCGCCGCGCCCAGCTCGACGCCGACTCCCAGCAGCAGTTCGACGTGCAGCGCGAGATCGCCGAGGCCGAGATCCGCCTCCACGAGCTCACGGAGGAGCAGCTCAGCCTCCTCAATCAGCCGGGAGAGGTCGAAGAGGTCGAGAGCGTGCCGACGCCGATCGCCAAGACCGTCACCGGCGACGAAATCCACGTCCGCCTCCGCCGCGGCCAGTTGGCCGTTGTGCCGGTGGACGCGCTGCTTCACGAGGTTGAAAACCGCGGCGGTTCGTACCTGCGCGGCGGACTGGAGCAGCGCAACGAAGCGGTCGACGCCTACGGACCCATCGACGGGTTCCGCATGCGGTTGTCGGTCGAGCGGCGGGTCGAGCCGCTGCCGGCGAGCGCGCCGCCCGGCTCGCCGCGCCGCGGGATGGTCGTGCTGCAGGCAGTCTTCCTGCCCACGTCCGACGACATTGGCATGGCGCTGGAGCAAGCGCTGCTGCCCTCGTCGCCTTTCTCACAGGCGCTGCGGGCGCGCAAAAGCGCCGTCGGCGCCGTCACCGTCTGGGTCTATCCCGACAGCTACGCCGAGCTTCGTTCGCTGAAGAAGGCGATGTGGGAAGCGGGCGTGCCGCTCGCCGTCCGGCCGCTGCCCGACGGCCATCCGATCATCTTCTCCACGCTCGGCACGAAGAGCGCAGCGCAATAGTCAGCGCAGCATAAACCCCCGGTCACTGACCGGGGGCTAAATGAACATCGCTGATCGCCGTCGACGCTCTACGCCACCGAACCGCGGCGGCTCTTGGCCTGTGAGGCCATCGCCCCGGCGGCTGGCTTGAGCTGCGCCAACGACACGCTCGACATCCGCTTCTTCGCGTCGGCAGCGACGTCGCCCAACGCTTCGGCCAGCTTCCGCTGCGCAGGACCGCTGAGACCGGAGACCTGCGGCAATTCCGGGTGAATCGGCCCATCGGTGGCCTCGACGATGTCGAGCAGCGTGATCTGGCTTAACGGCTTGGTGAGCCGGTAGCCGCCGTCGACGCCACGCGTCGACCGCAGCAGCCCCTGGTTCACCAGCGTGCGGAGCACCTGCAACAGAAACCGCTCCGGCATGTCACCCAATTTGGCCAATTGGCTGCACGGGATCGGCGGAGCGGACGACGACTCGCTCAACTGGATGGCGGCGAGCAAACCATAAGTAGCGGCGCGTGAAATTCTCAAGTGCAACTCTCCTGTGTTCCGTACAGTCCGCGATCCGACGGCGAAAACGCTGCAACAGCCAGCAGCAATCTGCATACCCGTCGAAGCCGAATGCCCCTTAACAACCACAATTCTACACGGCTTTGCGGCGGCGTTGCAGATTACAAAGTTGATATGCGGTTAGTAAAGGGCCAACTGCGGGAACCCGAAATGCAATGTCGTTCCCGCGAAACTGGTTGCCCAGCGGTCGACCTGGTCGCATAGCGGTCAGCGCGCAACGGAGACAGTCGACCGTCTGCGCAATCGGTCAGCGCTGTTGTGCTTCGCCAAGAGGCGCGTTCGGCTGCGGACCTGGCGCCCGAAGCCATTGCAAGAGTACAACCGCGATTCCGCCGCAGACCAGCAGCGAGTCGGCCACGTTGAAGTTCGGCCACACCTGCCAGCGACCGTTGGGCGGCCACCGCCGGGCAAGCAGGATGAAATCGCGCACCGCGTACACGCGCTGGCCGGCGCGGCCCGGGTCGAACTCGCCCCAATCGAGCCCCGGCATCCCGGTGCGGTCGTACAGGTTGCCCAAGATGCCCCCCAGGATCGCGGCGAGCAGCACCGTGAGCCGAACGTCGTGCTGCTTCTCGAAGGCGAAAAGCCACGTCGGAATCGCGATGGCTGCGGCGATCGAGCACGCCGCGAACACCCACACCCCGCCCTGCCCGAGCCCGAACGCCGCTCCCTCGTTCAGGCTGAGCTGAAACCCCGCATGCCCCGGCCAAACCCACCGCACCTGCCCGGCAAGCAGGTCGGCCTGGCTGAACATGAAGTGCTTCGACCACAGGTCGGCCGCGAGGCTCAACGTGGCGATCGGCCAGAACAGAAAGTGGCGACCCGCAGCGAAGCGGCCTGACTCTTGAGACTTGAGGCTCGAGGGTTCGATGGCCGTGCCCTCCCGTGGCGCCACGCCCTGCCAGACGACAGTATTTCGAGGATCGAACCTCAGACCTCACGCCTCAGGTTTCAAGCCTCGTCACCCCGCCGTTGTCCCGCGAGGACGCACACTTGATGCAGACCGGCGTGTACGGCAGCGCCGTCAGCCGCGTCTTGGCGATGGCCCCGCCGCATTCCTCGCACTGGCCGTATTCGCCGTCTTCGATCCGCTGAAGGGCCATCTCGATCATGCCGAGTCGGTCTTCCTCGTTCGCCAGCAGGCTGAGCGTGAATTCCTGCTCGAAGTTGTCGCTGCCCAACTCGGCCATGTGTATTGGCATGCTCGACTCGGATCCCTCGGAGCCGCTCTTTCGCAGCGCGGCATGCGTCATCGAGGTGACATCCCCGCGCAACCGGGCGCGGATGTCGAGCAGTTGATCGCGAAACACCTTCATGTCGGCTTTCTTCATGTTGTTCCTCCAAGTCGCGACGCCCGCCCTCAGCACAGGCTGCCAAGTTGGGCCAAGAATCGCCATTGTAAGCCGGTCCCGCAGGACCGTCAAACGCCCGTCAAGCCTCGCGAAGGCCGCGCAACATCAAGCCCCCCAAAGCCCTGCGCAACATTGACCGCGCACCCCATCGTGTTAGCCGGCATCATTCCATGCAGCAACCGCCCGGTCGAATCATCTTCGTCATCCCGAGGTCTGCCGAGGGGGCCGCGTTGCCGACTTGCGGCCGGACGCCTCGGCGGACCTCGGCGTGACAGCGCAAGCGCGCCCTGCTCTCTGGTGGCTTCATGTTCCCCGCGTTGCCGCCTCGCCACCGCGCAGCTAGACTGCCATTAAGTCGTTTGCCGCCTTGCCCTTACTGCCGGAGCTCGTCCCCCACGTGGCCGCCTCGCTCGAAGTCGACGTTGCCCAGGCCTTCCAAAAGTGCCTGTTGCCCGCCTGCGGCGCCACGTTCGACGTGGGCGAAGTCCACACCGCCTGCCCCAAGTGCGGGTCGCTGCTCGATGTGGCCTACGACTGGGACCGCTCGCCCCCGCCCGATTCGCTCCGCTGGTTCGAGCAGAAATGGGCCCGTCGCAACGAGCCGTTGTGCCGCAGCGGCGTGTGGCGATTCCACGAGCTGCTTCCGTTCGCCCCGTCGGAGCGGATTGTCACCATCGGCGAAGGCCAGACCCCGTTAGTCGTCACCGACGGCGTCGCCCCGTACGTCGGCCTGAACACCGGTTGCCTCTACTTGCAGTACGAGGGCATGAACCCCTCAGGCAGCTTCAAAGACAACGGCATGACCGCCGCGTTCACGCACGCCCACACCATCGGCGCCAAGCGAGCCGCCTGCGCCTCCACCGGCAACACCAGCGCTTCGCTCGCGCTGTACTGCTGTGCCACTAAGCTCATGCAGGCCGTCATCTTCATCGGCTCGGGGAAGATCTCCTACGGTAAGCTGTCGCAAGCCCTCGACTACGGCGCCCTCACGATCCAAATCGCCGGCGACTTCGACGATGCGATGCACCGCGTCCAGCAGATCAGCCAGCAGCTCGGCATCTATCTGGTCAATAGCGTGAACCCGTTCCGCCTCGAAGGCCAGAAGACAATCATGTACCGTGTGCTGGAAAGTCTCGACTGGCAGCCGCCGGACTGGATCGTCGTCCCCGGCGGCAACCTCGGCAACTCCAGCGCGTTCGGCAAGGCGTTTCACGAGCTGCACCAACTCGGCCTCATCGACCGCATCCCGCGGCTGGCCGTTATCAACGCCGCCGGCGCCAACACGCTCGACGAGCTGTACAACGCGCGCGGCCTCAGTTGGAACAACGGCCGGCCCGACATGGGAATCGTCGACAAATACTACGCCGAACTGGACGCCCGCGCCGGCAAGGCCGACACGATCGCCAGTGCCATCGAAATCAACCGCCCGGTGAATCTCACTAAGTGCCTGCGGGCGCTGGACTGCTGCGCCGGCGTGGTGCGCGAGGTGACCGACCAGCAAATCCTCGACGCCAAAGCCCAGGTCGGCGCCAACGGCTTCGGCTGCGAGCCAGCCAGCGCCGCGAGCGTCGCCGGCGCCAAGCTGCTCCGCGAGCAGGGCGTGATCGCCCCCAGGGACCGGGTCGTCTGCATCCTTACCGGGCATCAACTCAAGGACCCCACTGCGACGGTCGCTTACCACACGACCGACCAAGAAGAGTTCAACCGCGTCCTAGGCAAGCGCGGCGTCAGCCGCGCGGCGTTCGCCAATCGGGCCGTGAAGGTCGAGAACGACCTCGACGCGATTGTGCAGGCGATACAATTGAATAGTTAAGCAAGCAACAGGGATCGACCAATGACCGTCCAGACTTTTCGCGACCTGCTTCAAGAGCGCCCGTTTAGGCCCTTTCGAATCGTGATGTCGAGCGGCCAATCCTATGAAGTGCGCCATCCAGAGATGGCGATGTTGCTGAGGACCGATATTCTCGTTGGTATTGACGTAGAAGACGGGTTCCCGTCGAGATTCAAGATCTGCTCAATGCTGCACGTCACTGCCGTTGAGCCGCTGGAATCCGCGGCACGATGACATTGAGAAGAGGGTACGGATGCCAATTCGGCTCGCCATCCACGGCGCCGCGGGACGCATGGGGCAGCGCGTGACTGCGCTTGCCAGCCAGGATTCGCGATTCAAGATCGTGGCCGCGTTGGAGTCCGCCAGCAGCGCTCGGCTCGGCCAGGACGCGGGCCTCGTTGCGGGCGTGGACGAACTCGGCGTACCGCTGGCGGTCGTCGGTGAAAGCGACGCTGATATAGTGATCGACTTCTCCGTGCCCGACGCCGCCGTCGCGCTGGTCGATCACTGCCTTGCTTTCAAGAAACCGCTCGTCATTGCCACCACGGGCTTCGAACCGGATCAACGCGAGTTCATCGCCGCCGCCGCGGAGAAGCTACCGATCGTTTTCGCCCCGAGTATGAGCACGGCCGTCAACGTCGCGATGAAGCTTGCCGAGATCGCCGGCCGCGCCCTCTGCGACGTCCCCAGCGGCGTCGACGTTGAGATCATCGAACGCCACCACCGCTATAAGGAAGACGCCCCCAGCGGCACGGCCCTCAAGTTCGGCGAGATTGTCGCCCATGCGATGGGCCAGACGGCCCATGTCCACGGCCGCGAAGGCCGCCCCGGCAAACGCCCGGCAAGCGAAGTCGGCTACCACGCCGTCCGCACCGGCGACAATCCCGGCGAGCACACGATCGTCTTCGGCATGCTTGGCGAAACGCTTGAGCTCCGCGTCGCCGCCTCGAACCGCGACTCGTACGCCCAGGGCGCCCTGATGGCCGCCGCCTGGCTCGTCGGCAAGCCGCCGGGACTGTACGGGATGGCGGACGTGCTGGGGCTGTGAGAAGGCAGACCACAGGCCTTTGGCTAGGGGCTATCGGCCAGATCGATTGCTGCAAGACGATCGCATACGCCATGCTATTGCAAACGGGTGGCCCGCCAACCCTACAGCCTACGGTCTCCAGCCTCCAGCCTTCCGCCATGGCCAAATGCGACCAAGGCTACCTCTGTGACGTGTGCGGCGAAGACGTCGCCGAGCTGACCGATAGCGACCTCTATCTCCGCTACATCGTCGGCATGCTCGACCCTGAGGTGCTCCACACGACGCCCGAGCGCCACATTCGCTGCAATCCGGCGCTGGCCCAGTACATCGTCGCCGACGACTTTGCTCCAGTGACTGTTGAGGGCCCGTTCGACAAGCGTCAGCTCGACGCCGCGTTCGTCGCCGAGCGCGAAGCGCTCCTCACCCGCGGCTGGCGCCGCCTCAACGAAGTCGTCCGTCTCGGCGTCCCCATCATCGAGTACCCGCTCCCCGAAGTCGCCGCCGCCATCCGCTCGCGTAGCACGACGGGCTGACACATTGGAAAGCGCCAAGGAGCCCCGACTAAGCTTGGTCGGGGCTGCGCCTAGCATTGCGCCGCTTCGATGTGCCTGCCCAAACTCTCTTGTGGCTTCTGCGCGCCCGCGCCCATAATCCCCCGCATGAGCACGCCCGAACTCGCCGCCGAAGCCCTTGCCGAGAACTTGCCGCCTGCCATCGATCACGACCCTCGGCCGTCGCTCTACCGCGACGCCGCGTTCTGGGGCATGACGATCACGCAATTCCTTGGCGCGTTCAACGACAATCTTTTCAAGCAACTCGTCCTGCTGCTCTCGATCACTGGCGTCGACGAGGCCCTCAAGAACGAAGCCGCCGACAACCAGTGGCTGCCGATGCTCATGTTTGCCGTTCCGTTTCTGCTCTTCACGGGCTACGCCGGCTACCTCGCCGATCGCTACAGCAAGCGCACGATCGTCGTCTGGGCCAAGGTGGCCGAGATCGTCGCCATGGCCTTGGGGGCCGCCGCGTTCGCCATGTACGGCGCCAACCGCGCCATGTGGCCCATGTACGCCGTGCTGTTCTTCATGGCCGCCCAAAGTGCGTTTTTCGGCCCGGCCAAATACGGCATTCTGCCCGAGATGCTCCGCGACAACGACCTGCCGCGGGCCAATGGCTTTATGCTCATGACCACGTTCCTGGCGATCATCTTCGGCACCGCCGTCGCCGGACTGCTGCTGGCCGACTACCGCTCGCCGGACGAGATTGCAGCCGCGGCCGAGTTGCCCAACGCCCAGCGCGTCGTCGCCGAGCAGGCGCGCGTCGCCGGCCAACTGTGGAAGGGGTCCGTCGCATGCATCGCCATTGCGGTGGTTGGCACGATCACTTCGTTGTGGGTCCGTCGCGTGCCGATCGCCAATCCCGGGCTCAAGTTCACTCCCGAAGCGCTCACGATCCCCAAGGACATGATCGACCTGCTCCGCGCCGATCGTCCGCTGTGCATGGCGCTGGTGGTGTCGAGCGTCTTCTGGCTACTGGCTGGGCTCGTTCCGCCGGCAGTCAACTCGCTCGGCAAGCTCGTGCTGCAGGTTGGCGACGACAACACGAGCTATCTGAGCGCGATGATCGGCGTTGGCATCGCGGCGGGCTGCGCCATCGGTGGCCTAGTCTCGCGCGGGCGCATCGACTTCCGCCTGCTTCGCATCGGCAGCATTGGCCTGCTCGTGTGCCTGGCGATCGTCGCCATCCCCGCCGACG
The DNA here is from genome assembly GCA_044867485.1 of Lacipirellulaceae bacterium. GTDB lineage: Bacteria > Planctomycetota > Planctomycetia > Pirellulales > Lacipirellulaceae > Lacipirellula. The sequence continues at coordinate 54,578 of JBIOVA010000254.1, forward strand.
GCGACGTCGCCCAACTCAAGGGCGCCGCCGGTCAGCTCACGCGCTACCCCGGCATCGGCGAAAGCACCCAATGGCTTGGCTTCTGGGCCAACCTGCCGATGTTCCTCGTCATGGGCGCCTTCACCGGCCTGTTTGCCGTGCCGCTGCAGGTATTCATGCAGTCGCGCCCGCCCGCCGATAAGAAAGGCCGCATGATCGCCGTGATGAACCAGTTCAACTGGGTCGGCATCCTGCTCGCCGTGGCCGTCTATTGGGCGCTGACCAAAGTCATCGAATGGCAGCTTTGGCCGCGGTCGATCGTGTTCCTGTTCATCGCCCTGCTGATGCTGCCGATCGCTCTGTTCTACCACCCCAAGAACGAAGCACTCAGCGAGAAGTAGTCTCGTACACGAAGCTGCCAGCTTCGTGCGTCAAGTCTTGCATAGGAACCCGCAGACATGCGGGACGAAGCTAGCAGCTTCGTCTACGGCTTGGCGGTCTCCGCCAGCACCGTCAGCGGCTCGCCATTCTTCGCCAATTCGCGAATCTCCTCAGTGATCTTCATCGAGCAGTACTTCGGCCCGCACATGCTGCAGAAGTGGGCGCTCTTGAACGTCTCGGCTGGCAGCGTCTTGTCGTGATACGCGCGGGCCGTCTCGGGATCGAGCGACAACTCGAACTGCCGGTTCCAGTCGAACTCGAACCGCGCCTTCGACAACGCATCGTCGCGATCCCGCGAACCCTTGCGCTTGCGGGCGATGTCCGCCGCGTGGGCCGCGATCTTGTACGCAATGAGCCCCTGCTTCACATCCTCGCGCTCAGGCAGCCCCAGGTGCTCCTTGGGCGTCACGTAACACAGCATGGCCGCCCCCGCCCAACCGGCGAGCGCCGCGCCGATGCAACTGGTGATGTGGTCGTACCCCGGCGCGAAGTCCGTCACCAGCGGCCCCAGCACGTAGAACGGCGCTCCCAGGCACACGTCGATTTGCCGTTCGACGTTCATCGCCACTTCGTCCATAGGAATGTGACCCGGGCCTTCGACCATCACCTGCGTGCCGCGTTTCCAGCCGCGCTCGGTCAGTTCGCCCAGCACGTCGAGCTCTGCAAACTGCGCCTTGTCGCTCGCGTCGGCGATCGAACCCGGCCGTAAGCCGTCGCCCAGGCTCCACGTGACGTCGTACTGACGCATGATATCGCACAGGTCGTCGAAATGGTCGTACAGCGGGTTTTGCTTCCGGTGCACCATCATCCACTTGGCGATGAGCGATCCGCCGCGGCTCACGATCCCCGTCACGCGGCCCATGGTCAGGTGCAAATGCTCGAGCTTCACTCCGCAGTGGACCGTCATGTAGTCGACGCCCTGCTTGGCCTGATGCTCGACCATGTCGAGAAAATGCTGCGGCCGCATTTCCTCGATCTCGCCGCCCAACTCCTCGAGCATCTGGTAGATCGGCACGGTGCCGATTGGCACCGGCGAAGCCGCGATGATCGCCGACCGGATGCCGTCGATGTTCTTGCCGGTCGACAAGTCCATCACCGTGTCGGCGCCGAAATGCACGGCCGTGTGGAGCTTCTCCAGCTCGCCGTCGATGTTGCTGGTGACCGCCGAGTTGCCGATGTTGGCATTTACCTTGCAGGCGGCGGCGATGCCGATCGCCATCGGTTCCAGCCGCCCTTGCAAGTGGACGCGATTGGCCGGAATCACCATCCGCCCCGCGGCGACTTCGGCCCGCACCGTCTCGGCGTCGAGCCGCTCGCGCCGCCCGACGTACTCCATCTCCGGCGTGACGTGGCCCGTGCGGGCGTGTTCCAATTGGGTCATCGGTTCGGGCATGGCGAAATCATCCTTGCGGCGACGGCCGGCAAAACGCGGTATTTGTGCAGCAGTTCATCGTATCGCGACCACTGCGCGTGTCAATTCGCGCCCCCTGCGCTACGCCTCGCCTGCCATCTGCGACCTATGATTGAGCCATTGCGAGCGCCGCGCGTCCGACGGCGATCGCCATTGATTCTTGCGATAGCACCCGTAACAATTCGCTCCAGTTCACAAGCCGCGTACCATGCCCACGGTTCGGCGTGGGAATGTCTTGCTTGACGCTCATGCCCACGCAAAGCCGAGGGCATGCCACCCAGAACTCACGATGAAACCGCTCGCCGTGACCAACGCTCCGCGCATCCTGGCCATCGGCGACATCCATGGTTGCGGCCAGGCGCTGGCCGCGCTCGTCGACGGACTCCGGATCGAGCGCGACGACACCGTGGTCATGCTCGGCGACGCGATCGACCGCGGGCCCGACAGCCGCGGCGTCCTCGAGCAGCTCCTCGCGCTTCGCGACCGGACGAACCTCGTCTGCATCCTCGGCAACCACGAGCAGATGCTGCTCGACGCCCTCGAAGGCGACATCCCCGTGCAGGAGTGGCTCATCCACGGCGGCGCCGCCACGCTCGACTCTTACGGCAAGGGCTTTGGCATCGACGCCGTGCCGTCCGCCCACATCGAGTTCATGCAGTCGTGGGGCGACGTCCACGAGACGGACAACCACTTCTTCGCCCACGGAAACTACCTCGCCTCGCGCCCGCTCGACCGCCAGCCGTGGACTGACCTCCGCTGGCAGTCACTTCGCTGGCACACGCCCGCAGCCCACTGCTCCGGCAAGACGGCGGTGTTGGGTCACACGTCGAACAAGCAGGGCCAAATCCTCAACCTGGGCCACATCGTGTGCGTCGACACGTACTGCTGCGGCGGCTACTGGCTCACGGCGCTCGACGTGACGACGGGCCGCGTCTGGCAAACGAACGAAACCGGCGAGTTCCGCATCGGCGAGCTGCCGGCGATTCAGTCGCTGGCAAATGCGACAAAGTGACGTTCACACGCTCCTTCCTCGCAAGGAGGGGCAAGGGCAGGGATTCCCGCCGTCACAAGACGTCTCACTTGACGCACTTGTGACTCGCCGACTCTCGCGCGGCTGCTCCTCTATCGGCTCCGCAATAAGAGCGCCGCCAGCTCTGAGGCCGACTGTACGTGAAAATGCTGGAGCACTGTCGTCAAGCGGCGATCGACCGAGTCAATGCTGACGCCCAATTGGCCCGCGATCGTCTTGGGGCTCAAGCCGTCCAACACTAACAGCAGCATGGCTCGTTGCTGCGGCGACAGCGCCTCAACCGCCTCGTGCGGCGCGGTCACCGCGTCGTTCGCCCACAACCACGGGATGTTCTTGAAGGCCAGGTCGACGAGCTCTTTCTCAGCCGGCCCGAACTCCGACTTGCCGACGTTGCGAACCAGCAGCATATTCGACCAAGCGTCGTTGGCCGCGTACCGCACGCAGTGCAACCAGGAATCCTTGCCCCGGCGCTGCAACGTCTGAAAGGCCCAATTGTCCGCGGTCCACTGATCGTCGGGCCACGCGTCGCGGCGCACGGCGCACGACACTCGATCCTCGCGCCGTAGCGCCAGCAGCGGCAGAGAGACGTCGTCGCGCAATCGCGCATCGAGGCTGAACCGGTAAAATTCCGCCAGCTCCAAGTCGCTGTAACCGAAGTTGATGACGGCGACCGGAAGCACGGCGTCATTGTCTGGCCAACCGCGGCCCCAGGCCCAGTGCCCCGCATCGGCCTGGAGCAATTCCCCCAACCGGCCCAGAATGGCCTGCCGGCGGTTGACCGACGACGTCGGCGCCTCGGCGGCTTCCAGCACGGCGCGCAGCGATTCGCTTGTCTCCGTCAACTTGACGACATGGTCTCGCATGACAGCAGGAATCGGCCTCGACATCCTCGTCGCGCCGCGTCGACCCTGGGACGGCGGCAATAGACGATGCGAGAAACACGCACGAATTGCGCCAAGATTCGCGCCGAAATTCGCCAATCGCGGGGATCACGAGCCTAGTTCGCGTCCTTCACGAACTTAGCCCCGACGATAATCCCGTGATGGCCGTGACCGCTGCGGTCAATCGCGTACCGCCCCGTGGCGATCGTGAAGTCATACAGGCCGATCGTCTCGGGGGTTGCGTCCAGCCGCCTGGGTTGCGGGAACGAAACTCGATATTCCACGCCCCGCGAGATTCGCGCCGCCTGAATCACGCCCTGGAACAGGCCTTCCGCAATGTCATTCGCGTCCAGATCGCTGGGATCGGCCCCCAGCAAAAACGGTCCCTCGGACAGCGACGAGCACTCGTCGACGCCCGCCTGAGTTCCCTCCAGTCGTCCATTCACGTAGATTCGCAGCTCCTTGCCGTCCCACACGCCGGCGACGTGCTGCCACTGGTTGAGCGCGGGTTTGTTTCGCGCAAAGGCCGTAGCGTAGTTGTTTTCCCAAGTGTCGTCGTGGACGTCGGCGGTATAGAGGCCGATTGACCATACGCCCACGTTGCTCTCCAATCCCACGCCGCCGCCGTCGGTGGTGCTCACCAGGCTGGTCCAGCGCGAGGAGGCGTGGACTGCAAATTGATCGATTGCGGCTGGCTTGACAATCGCTTCCAACGTCCACGGCGGACGGCCGTCGAATTGGAGACTGGGCAGGACGACGTAGTCGTTTTGGCCGTCGAGCTCCAACCCCTCGTATCCAGGCCGATCATCCCGTTTCGCCGCTGCATGCGACAAGCCCGGCCATGCGGCGCGAAGTTCCTCGGCTTCGGGGCTTGAGATCCGACGTAGCTTCTCAAGGAAGAGATCTCGCAGGTAGGCGGTCCCCTCCTCGAATTGACCCCGCCAAAGCAACGTGGTCGCCAGTTCGTAGCGGGCTTCGTGAACCACCGCGGGATCGTCGGCGATCGCCAGACACATGCGCAGCTCGCGCTCCGCGGCGTCGAAGATTCGCCGACTCGCGTACGAACGACCCAAGCTCAACAGCAGCGCCGCTTTGGCGGCCGGCGCGCCCGGTTCGCTCTGCAGATACGATTGAGCGCCGCGCTCAATCAACCGTTTGATTTCGGCCTGCCTCAAATCCGGCGTCGCCACGCCCAGGGCGACAGCGAGGAATTTCACCAGATCCTCCGCTTTCTTGCGCTGCGTCGCCTCGTCGTGCTTGGCGCGACGTTCGGCTTCCTCTGCCTGCTTCGCCAAAGCGGCGCTCGCCAGCGCCGCCCGCTCAGCCCGCGTCGCGCGAATCGCCTGCCAGGCGCTGACGCCCACGCCGGCCAGCAGGACCGCCGTCAACAGAGCCGCCGCCGCCACCGTGCCGCGATGGCGCCGCGAGAATTTGCGGAAACGATACGCCGCCGTCGGTGGACGCGCTTCGACCGGCTCGTTCGCTAAGAACCGCTCCAAATCGCGCGCCAGAGCATTGGCGGTTTCATAACGCCGCGTGCGATCCTTCTCCAACGCCTTCATGATGATCCAATCCATGTCGCCGCGAACATGCTCCGCGAGGCGACTGGGGTCCTGTCGCCGTTGGGCCGCTAGAGCCGGCAGCTTCGCCGAACTGCTCAGCCGAGTGCTCGGCCTGGCCGGCTCCTCCTCGCGGATGATCCGCCGCATCTCGTCAAATGTCGCGGAGCGAAGGCGCTGCGCGTCAAGCGGCGTCGACCCCGTCACGAGCTCGTACAACAACACGCCCAGCGAGTACACGTCGCTGCGCGTATCGACGTCGAGTTGGTTGAGCTCCGCCTGCTCGGGACTCATGTATTCCAGCGTTCCGACGACCGTGCCGAACTCCGTGAACATCGTCAGCTCGGTCAGCTTCGGCCCCGTGGCCTTGGCCACGCCGAAATCGATCACCTTGGGCACGGGCCGGCCGTCATACAGCGCGATCATCACGTTCGACGGCTTCAGATCGCGGTGAATGATCCCTTTCTGGTGGGCGTGCTGCACCGCTTGGCAAACCGGAATGAACAGCTCCATCCGCTCGCGCAGCGTGAGCCGTTGCTCGTCGCAGTACTGCGTGATCGGCTGGCCCTTGACCAATTCCATGACGAAGAACGGCCGGCCCGCTTCCGTGGCGCCGGCGTCCAACACCTTGGCGATGTTCGGATGGTCCATCAGCGCAAGGGCCTGCCGCTCGGCCTCGAACCGCGCCACGACCTGCCGCGTGTCCATCCCCGCCTTGATGATCTTGAATGCCACGGTGCGGCGCACCGGCTCGCACTGCTCCGCCATGAACACCACGCCCATGCCGCCCTCGCCGATCTCTTGCAGCAGCTTGTAGGGCCCAATCATGGAGCCCGGTTTTTCGGAACCGTGGATGGCCAGCGCCGAGGGCTCCATGCGTTCGGCCGGCGAAGAGAGAAAGGCGCCGGCCCGCCGCTCCGCGTCCAACAAGGCGGCCACGCGGGCTTCAAGCTGCTCGTCGCCCTGGCACGCTTGCTTCACGAAGGCGTCCCGCGCCGGCCCCGGCGGCTGATCGCGAGCGTCGAGGAACACGGCATTCGCGGCGGGATTCCAACCGACCATGGCTGCCTCACGTCCAGGGAGCAAGGCGTCCGCGAGTCAACGCGAACGAATCCTCCGCATGCGCCTCACCGGATTTCTCGCCAGCGCCTTGCGCTCATTCGTGCGAAAGCCGCTCGTACAACCACGCCTTGGCCAGCGCCCACAGCCGATCCGCCGAGCGGCGCCCGATCTGCAGGGCGTCGGCCGCCTCTTGCTGGGTGAGCCCGGCGAAGTACCGCAGCTTGACGACTTGCGCCGCCCGCGAATCATGCCCCTCGAGCTCTGCGAGCGCCTCGTCGAGCGCCAACAGCTCCTCGTCGCGTCCTTCGTCGGCGAGCAACTCGTCGTTCCACGCCAATCGTTGGAACTCGCCGCCGTATTTGACGGCGGCCTTGCGCCGCGCTCGCTCGACGAGAATCCGTCGCATCGCTTCGGCCGCCGCGGCAAAGAAGTGACGCCTGTTGTCCCACTGAGCCGCCGCGTCGGCGCCTGCCAACCGCAAGTACGCTTCGTGCACCAGCGCCGTCGGCTGCAGCGTCTGCCCTGCGCATTCCCGCGCCAATCGCGCGGCAGCCAGCGTCCGCAACTCATCGTACACCAGCGGCAACAGCTCGCCAGCGGCGCAACGATTGCCCCGCTCGATGGCTCGCAGGATTTCCGTGACCTCAGCCATGCGGGCATCTTAAACGCCGCACCAGGCGTCGGCAACGTGCTGCAAAATGCGCAACGTCGCATGGGCCTGCTCCGCGAGGCCCCGCCGGCCGCCGCGTCAATTCCGCGACACATCCACCGGCGCCAGCCGCCAGCGGCCGTAGGGATTGAACATGGGCGCATCCTCGGGCACGCGATCATCCGCCTCCGCGTGGACGCGAAAATTCGGCAGCACCGCGTCGCCCACCATGTCGCCATCCTTTAGCTCGGCGCCGCTGAACGCCGTGTAGCCCAGAAAGCTGTGGAGCGTGCGGAAGTCGAACTCCTCGTGGCCGGTGCGGGGGATGACCGCGTCGCGGAACCCCAGCACGTGCATGCCCATCGAGTAGAGCTCGTTCTCGCTGTGCACGGCAGAGACGAACGCCCAGTACACGCCCCCGTCGTCGGCGCCGTCGAGCAGCGTGAGCCAGTCGCCGCCGCCGTGAGCCAGTCCGCTGTTGTCGACGAACACGCCGGCCCCGCCCGCCGCCAGCACGGCCGCCCCGGCCTCCATGACCTGTCGGGCCGCCGCCACGCTCCCGCCGCGGCCGGTGAGGCAGACGTTGACCGTGTAGTTTTCGATCCGCTGGCGCTCGTCGTCGGTCGGCAGCTTGGGACACCCGCCGGCGAAGATGGCCGGGAAGTCCTCATCGGCCGGAAGCGCGCGCATTTCGAATTCCGTGCCGTCGACCAGCACGAGCCCGTTCTCCGTGCAGCGACACCCGCGCGGCAACCGCTCAAAAAACTCCTGCGGCTCGGACCACGCGCCAGGAATCCGCAGCGTGACTTCGGGGGCGACGATCTGACGGGTTTCGGCGGGACGCATGCACCCGATTCTAGGGCTCGCGATCCTCGGAGCAAGCCGGCGTTTCCGCCACATGGCCTGGAACCACACTAGCCCATAATTCGCATGACGCCGGTGCGGGCGAGCCTTTTCGCGGCGCCACAGCCAATCCGGCGACCTATCCTTGTGAAGTGCCGGACAACGTCGGGCGTGCCGGTCATGGCCGATTTGTGCTTCATCGCGAGTTGCCCCCGTGATTGACGTCCTCGAACTTAACAGCCTGCGCGACCTGGAGCCGTTCCACGCCGATTGGCGCCGGCTCCTCTTGCAGACCGCCAACTATTCCTTCTTTCAGACGCTCGAGTGGCTCCAGACGAGTTGGAACTACTACGCCGGAGACCAGCGCCTGCGCGTGCTGGTGGTCCGCCGAGAGGGTGCGCCGCTGGGAATCGTCCCCTGGTGCGTCCGCACCGAACGGCGCCGCATCGGCCCGCTGCGGGTGCTCACCTATCCGCTCAATGACTGGGGCACGTTCTATGGTCCGCTGGGGCCCGATCCGTGGACCACGATCCGCGCCGCCCTCCGCCACGTCGCCGAGACGCCGCGCGATTGGGACCTCATCGACCTTCGCTGGGTCGACGAAGCGGCCGACGAGTTTCTCGCCATCGGCGAAGGCTTCCGCGAGGCGTCGTTCGAATACCGCGCTCGCCCCCGGATGGAAGTTCGCCACTGCCGGTTCGCCGACGGCTGGGACGCCTACCTCAAGTCGCGGTCACGCAACTTTCGCCGCAAGATGAAGCACGACGTCGACACGCTCGCGGGAGCCGGCGAGGTCCGTCTCCAGCGTTACCGCCCGGCGCCCGGCGCGGGGACCGACGCCGAGCACCTCGCGATTTACGACATTTGCGAGCTGCTCTCCGCTAAGACCTGGCAAGCCGACGACCCTTCGCAAAGCTCGCTTAGCTCGCCGCGGGTTCGCGACATGCTTCGGCAGACGCACCTCGTCGCCGCCCGGCTGGGCATGCTGGATACGAACATCCTTTACGTCGGCGATCGACCCGTCGCGTTCAACTACAACTACGTCGCCGAAGGCCGCACATACGGTTTGCGGTGCGGGTACGACCCCACCACGGGGTTGGAGAGTTGCGGCCGGGTGCTGCTCTCCAAGATGCTGGAGGACAGCTTCCGCCGGGGCGATGTTGAGTACAACTTCGGCCCGGGCCGCCAGCCGTACAAGGAACGGTTCAGCACCGAGATGCGGCACGCATATACCTTCCGGCACTTCGCCCGGTACTCGCTGCGGTCGCAATTGCTCCACCTGAAGGAAGCGGTCGAAGCGCGGCTCTACACCGAGCCAGAACTCGTCGAAAGGCGCCTAGTCGACTAACGCCGATCGCCGCTTGCGGCTTAGCGCGTCTCCGCCAATCGCCGCGTCAACCCGCGCTCGCCCTGCGCCATCACCCAATTGTGATTCCACGCCAACAACGGCTTCAGTGCCGGCGCCAGCAGGTTCAACCAGAACCCCTGCGTCGCCACGTCCCAATAAATCACGACATGCGTCCCTTGTCCTTCGGACTCGAGGACCATCCGCCCGTGTCCGACAAGGTCGCCTTCCGCGTCATAGGACAGCTCTCGCGGCGGCTCGTAGCGCGTCGTCGTCGTCGTGTACCGTAACCTGTACGGCAGCACGCCCTTCGTGACGCGCTCGGCCCGAGCTCCAACGCCGTGCAGCGGCGGCGTGAGGTCGCGATACGCCAGCATCCCCGGCCACCACTCGGGGTATCGCTCGGGGGCGTCGATCACCGCCCACACGCGCTCCAGCGGCTTATCGAAACGCCAGTGCGTGACAAAGCTGTACGCCGCCATGCATTCACGCCAGCTCGCCGTCGACGACGCGCCGCAGCCCGCGCGGGTTGGCGTCCTGCAGCTCCGCCGGCAGCGCGGCTTGCGGAAAGTTCTGGTAGCACACCGGCCGCGTGAATCGGTAGATCGCCGCCTGACCGATCGAGGTGAAATGGCTGTGCGTCGTCGCTGGGTACGGCCCGCCGTGGTGCATCGACGGGCAGATTTCCAGCCCCGTGGGAAATCCGTTGAAAATGATCCGGCCCACCTTGCGTTCCAGGATGCGCACGAGTCCCGCGTGCTCGACGAGCTCCTGCTCCGTGCCGTGGATCGTCGCCGTGAGGTTGCCGTCGAGCCGCCGAGCGTAGTCGTACATCTGGTCGACGCTCTCGCAGCGAAACACGATCGATGCCGGGCCGAACACTTCCTCGGCAAACTCCGGCCGCTCGGCCAGCAGTCGAGCGTCGGCGGCGAAGATTTGACACGCCGCCTCGCGCCGCTCCGCCGCCGCAGGCGTCGCCGACGCACCTGCCGAAGTCACGCCTTCGATTCCCGCAAGTCGGGCCACGCCCTGCTGGAAGGCGCCGTGGATGCCCGCGTGGAGCATGGTCGCCGGCGCTGCACGGCCGCACGCCGTGCTCGTCGCCGCAAGAAACCTTTCGAGCCCCGCGTCGGCGACGCCCAGAACGATCCCGGGATTCGTGCAGAACTGGCCGACTCCCATCGTTACCGACTGGATATAACCCTCGGCGATCGTCTCGCCGCGCTCGGCCGCGGCGCCGGGCAGCAGAAACACGGGATTCACGCTTCCCATCTCGGCGTACACGGGGATCGGCCGGGGGCGGCGCGCCGCCGCGTCGAACAGCGCCCGACCGCCGCGCAGCGAACCGGTGAATGCCACGGCCGCGGTGAGCGGATGCTCGACCAACGCGCGCCCCACGTCATTCCCCGCGCCTTGCAGCAGCGAGAACATCCCCGCCGGCAGCCCCGCCTTCGCAATCGCCGCGACGATCGCCTGGGCCACCAGCTCGCATGTGCCGGGATGGCCGGGATGCGCCTTCACCACGACCGGACAGCGCGCCGCGAAAGCGCCGATCGTGTCGGTCCCCGCCACGGAGATCGCCAACGGAAAATTGCTGGCCCCGAACATGGCGACCGGTCCGATGCCCACGAGCATCGCCCGCACGTCGGGCTTCGGAAGCGGCTGCCGCGTGGGCTCCGCATGGTCGATCCGCGCTTGCAGCCACGACCCGCCGCGGACCATCTTGGCGAACAGCCGGATGTTGTTCGTGGTCCGCGCCCGCTCGCCCTGCAGGCGTTGCATGGACAGGGCGGTCTCCGCGTGAGCCCGTTCCAACAGCGCGTCGCCCAGCCCTTCGATCTCCACGGCGATCGAATCGAGCAGCCCCGCGATCGCGTCCCAACTCGTCGTTTGGAGCGCGTCGAACGCCGCGTCCGCGAGTCTCAGGCACTCGTCGACCTCGTCGGAGGTCGCCTCGGCAAATGCGGGCTCGAGCGTTGCGCCCGTCGCCGGGTTCGTCACCGCGATTCGACCGGCGTCTGCGGCCCGCCGACTGCCGCCGATAAAATGCTGTCCCGTAATCGCCATAACGCAATGCTCTCCCATTTAGCCACCGTCGCTGACCGGGGGCTAACTGCGGCCATCATTCCACGTACCCCAATAGCTTCATTGCCGAAATTGCAAACAGCGCCAGAAAGAACAACCCGCCCAGCACCAGCGCAATCCGCGTCACCCATCCCGGCCGCAACTCGCGCGGCAGCAGGATCATGTTCACGGCCAGCACGTGGAAGCAACTGAATCCCAAAGCGAAATTGTAGATGGCGGCGGCCCACTTGAGCAGGTCGACGGGGTTCCACAGCGTGAGCGACACGAACCCAAACGCGGCGTACGTGCACAACGCGCCGAAATACAGCCAGCGAATGTCCTTGGGGTCCCAGCGGCGCACGCGAGGAATCGCCGTCCAGCAGACGTCGACCCACCGTCGCACGACGCCGTCGACGGTGTTTGAGGCACTGGGGGCCAGCACCAGAAAACCGCAAAACAGCGTCATCAGCCAGAAATATTGGCCCCACGGCGCGCCCACCGCGTCGCGTAGTCCGTCGGCTGTAATGCCTGCGGCCTCCCAATCGCCAACCACCCGATCGCGCGGCAGGAACTGGATGGACAACATGCTCGGCAGCGCGATCCCGACAAAGCACGCCGGCGCCCAGACCACGAGCTGGTCGCGCAACACGACCTTGTACCAGCGGCGAAACCGCGCGATGGACTCGCTCGTGATCGGAAATACCATGCCCATATGTGAAAGCGACAGGTTCCGCCCGCCGATGAGGCTCGGAACCGCGCCGACTTTTTGTCCCATGCCCCAGCCCTGATCGCGGGTGTAGGCGCTGGTGGTCGTATTGGTGAGCCCGCCGTTGCCGGAGATCGCGGCCAGCGCCCCCAGCATCGCGATCATGCTGAGGTCGATGTCCAGGCTGCGACCCTCCCACCAAGCGACAAACAGATTGTCGACTTGCGGCGGGCCGCCTGCGGTCGCGGGTTTCACCGGCACGGCGCCAAATTGGAAGAAGCCCGTGACAATCTCGCGCCACGTGTCCGCCGTCGAGTAACAAATGGCGACAAACAGCAGAAAGCCTAGCACAACGACGATCTTGATCTTCATGATCGCTTTGATCGAGTTGTACGCCTTGCCGCCGAAGATCATGGGAACCATGATCCCGACGAAGCACACGTACTTCAGCACCTGCAGCAACGTCTGGCCGGTCGTATCAATCCCGAGCACCGTGTAGGTGCGATCCACCTGCACGATCTCTCCGACCATCACCGCAGCCAGCGGCGTCGCGACATTGGCTGCGACATAGGGAAACACTGACCCAAAATCTAAGAAGAGATAGACCACCAACCAGAACTTAGGCCCGGGCAGCAGCCGAAACTTCCCGGTGAATATCGACTCCCCGCAGTACAGCGTGTAGCGGCTGATCTCCAGGTTGTAGAACACCTGCGCGACGATCGACACGGTCGCCAGCCACAGGATGGCGCCGCCGTAGCGCGCCGTGGTCAGCGGGCCGGCGAGCCACTCGCCGCCGCCGATCGCCGAGCCGCCCATGACGATGCCGGGGCCCAGCAGCATGGCCCAGCTCCGCGCCGTGAACCGCGGCGGCGCCGGCAATTCGCCCCCGTCCCACCGCGGCATCTCGGGCGAGCCCGGATGCGGCGGCTTGAAACTCGCGGACACGGCGGTGGCGGAGTGATCGCTCATGCTACTCCATCGGGTTGCTCAGCGTGCCGACGCCGTCGATCGTGATCTCGACCACGTCGCCCGACCGCAGCGAAACGTCGTCTGGCGGCACGATGCCCGTCCCCGTCATCAGCAGACAGCCGTGCGGATGGCTGTTGTCGCGGAACAAGTAGCCGACCAGCTCCCCAAGCGATCGCTTCATCTGTGCGAGCGTCGTCTCGCCGCTGAACACGGCTGCGGCGCCGCGGCGGATTGTCACGCCAATCGTCGTCTCCGGAGGCAGCGGCCCCTCGGCCACCAAAATCGCCGGCCCCACGGCCGCGCAGCGATCGAACGTCTTCGCCTGCGGCAGGTAGAGCGGATTCTCGCCCTCGATGTCCCGGCAGCTCAGGTCGTTGCCCGCCGTGTAGCCGACGATCTTCCCGCCGCGGGTGACCACGAGCGTTAGCTCCGGCTCGGGGACGATCCATTTCGAGTCGCGCCGCAGGTGCATCGCCTGCCCCGGCGCGGCGACGCGATGCGGCGTCGCCTTGAAGAAGATCTCGGGCCGCGGGGCCTGATAGACGCGGTCGTAAAAGTCGCCGCCCCCGGCCGTCTGCGACTCTTCCATCCGGGCCGTCCGACTGCGGAAGTACGTCACCCCCGCCGCCCACACCTCCTGCAAGCCGATCGGCGCCAGCGGTCGCCGCGCCGCCTCGGCGAGCGACTCGTCCGGCGTCAGCGACCCCGCCTGCGACTTGAGATAGCTGGCCAGTGCGTCGTCATTGACCAATGCGTCCCAGTCCCGGTCAATGCAAAACCACCGGCTCTCCGCGTGCAGCGCCGGGCCGTTTTGGGTGCGGTAGAGAAGCATCGGCCGGGCGACGCGGTGCGTGTGATGGAACGGGACAAGAACGGGTGAAAAGTCCACTGAGTGTACCCGCTCGCTCACAGCCCGTAAATCAACCGCCAGTTTGGTATGAGAACGCTTGGAATTTAGCCCCGCCGCTCGCAGCGGGCGCCGCGGAGCAAGCCCCGCGGCTCAATGGCGACAACGAGTATGACGCGCGACACACGTTGACTCGCGGGGAATCGTGCGCCATCGTGAACCACTGGCAAGCGTGTCGGGGCACACGGCGGAGCACGACGATGGCAGACGACAGTTGGTTCTGGCCCGATGACGACGCGCTCTACGACGTGCAGACGACCGCCCCCGGCGCCGCTGGCGCCCTGCCCTTCACCGACGAGCTGCTCCGCACGCGCCCCAGCGGCGACCTCTTCGGCTGGTCGCAAGACGCCGCGATGGGCTGGTCGCCGTCGGCGCTCGGCGGCCACGAACTGCTCATCCTCAGCACCATGGGGGGCCTCCGCGCCCAGGACGGCGCGCCGATCGCACTTGGCTTTCACACCGGCCACTGGGAAGTCGGTTTGCTCGTCGAAGCGGCGGCCCGCGAAGTGAAGGCCCGCGGCGGCGTGCCGTTCGCCGCGTTCTGCTCCGATCCCTGCGACGGCCGCACGCAGGGCACCGCGGGAATGTTCGACAGCCTCCCCTACCGCAACGACGCGGCGATCGTCCTGCGGCGGCTCATCCGCTCGCTCCCCACGCGCCGCGGCGTGATCGGCGTCGCTACGTGCGACAAGGGCCACCCCGCGATGATGATGGCCCTGGCCGGCATGCGCCACCTGCCCGCCGTGATCGTCCCCGGCGGCGTCTCGCTGCCCCCCACGCGCGGCGAGGACGCCGGCAAAATTCAGACCATCGGCGTCCGCTACGCGCACAACCTCATCACGCTCGCCGAGGCCGCCGAACTGGGTTGCCGCGCCTGCGCCACGCCCGGCGGCGGCTGCCAGTTTCTCGGCACGGCCGCCACGTCGCAGGTCGTCGGCGAGGCGCTCGGCCTGTCGCTGCCGCACTCGGCGCTCGCCCCGTCCGGCCAGCCGATCTGGCTCGACCTGGCGCGCCGCTCCGCCGAGGCCTGTTTCCGCCAGCAAGAACGCGGCCTCCGCGTGAGCGACGTGATCACCGATGCTGCGATCCGCAACGCGATGGTCGTCCACGCGGCGTTTGGCGGCTCGACGAACTTGCTGCTGCATATCCCCGCCGTGGCCCACGCCGCGGGCCTCGCGCGGCCGAAGGTCCGCGACTGGATCGAAGTGAACCGCACGACGCCGCGGCTGGTCAGCGCCCTGCCCAACGGCCCGATCGATCACCCCACGGTGCGCGTGTTCCTCGCCGGCGGCGTCCCCGAAGTGATGCTCCACCTCCGCGACCTGGGCCTCATCGACACGACCGCGCTCTCCGCCACGGGCAAACCGCTCGACGCGATCCTCGACGCCTGGCGCGACTCTAACCGCCGCTCGCGCCTTCGCTTCGAACTCCAGCAGCGCGACGGCGTCGACCCCGACTCCGTCATCTTCCCCCCGCCACGCGCCGCCCAAGCGGGCCTCCATGGCACGCTCGCCTTCCTCACGGGCAACCTCGCCCCCGAGGGATCCGTCGTGAAAGCCACGACGATCGACCCTGCGTTGCTCACCGACGGCGCGTACAAGCACGCCGGCCCCGCGCGAGTCTTTACCAGCGAAGCCGCCGCCATGGCCGCGATCAAAGGGCAAACTGCGGCGCCGATCCGCCCCGGCGACGTGCTCGTGCTTGCCGGCTGCGGCCCCATGGGCACCGGCATGGAGGAGACCTACCAGCTCACCTCCGCGCTCCGCCACCTGCCGTGGGGCAAACAGGTGGCGCTGGTGACCGATGCCCGCTTCTCCGGCGTCTCCACGGGCGCCTGCATCGGACACGTCGGTCCCGAGGCCCTCTCCGGCGGCCCCTTGGGCAAAGTGCTCGACGGCGACGTGATCGAGATCGCGATCGACCCGCGCCAGGCCGAGGGCACGCTCCACCTCATTGGCCACGGCGACGCCCGCCGCGACGCCGCCTGGGGCGCCGCCGAGCTCGCCCGCCGCCCGCTCCGCACCGACCTGGCCGAGGCCGCCGAACTGCCCGCCGACACGCGCCTGTGGGCCGCCCTCCAAGCCCTCGGCGGCGGCACATGGGGCGGATGCGTCTACGATGCGGACGCCATTCTCGCAAAGCTTCGCAATTGATCACCACCCGCTCTGCTGGTCGCTTTTGTTCGCCGTCCACGCCGCAATCGCGGAGAAACGGTGTTTCTTTCGCCGGGAACTCGCCGTGGCGGTTCCGACCAGTCATATTAAGGTTTCGTGAAGCGCCGCCTCAACGGAACAGCCGGGGGTCGAGCTGGCGACCGGCCCTAAGATCGCTTATCCGACGCCCCTCTTCCACACAAAGGCCTTCAACAGCGATTCAGGCCGACAGATCGACGCCTCAGCCCTATGACGCGACCACGCCCCTTTGCGCGCCGCGCCGCTCGCCGGCTCGCCCTTGAGAAGCTCGAGCCGCGCGCCATGCTTGCCGCGTCCGACCTGCTCATCACCGAGTTTCTCGCCTCGAACGACGACGGACTGCTCGACGCCGATGGCGACGCCTCCGATTGGCTCGAAATCTACAACGCCGGACCCGACGTCGTGGACCTCTCGGGGATGCACCTCACCGACGACGACGACGACCTCGATCTGTGGACGTTCCCTGCTGGCGTGACGCTCGGCCCTGGCGGCTACCTCGTTGTCTTCGCGTCGAATAAGGACGGCGTTCTGGCGGGCGGCGAGCTGCACACGAACTTCGCGATCTCCGCCGGCGGCGAATACCTTGCCCTCGTCGACGCCGACGGCGAGACCGTCATCGACGAATACGACCCCGAGTTCCCCGACCAGCTCGAGGACGTTTCCTACGGCCTGGCCATGCAGGCGACCGGCGCCAGCGCCACGCTCATCGCCAACGGCGCCACCGCCCGCGCGTGGGTGCCCACCAGCAGCATCTACGACGCCACCTGGCGGACGATCACCTTCAACGACGCCCCATTCAACCGCGTCGGCCCCACCGGCTTCGGCTACGAGAACAACCCCGGCGACGCTGTGAATTTCACGGCCGAGTTGGGCACGATCGTCCCAGCGACGACGCGGTCGCTTTACATGCGGATCAAGTTCAACCTCACCACGCTCGCGGGCATCGACAAGCTCACGCTCCGGATGCGCTACGACGACGGCTTCGTCGCCTACATCAACGGCGAGGAGGTGGCCGAGGGCAACGCCCCCGAGACTGTGCAGTGGAACTCCCAGGCCCCCGGCTCGCGCTCCGACAGCCTCGCCGAGCAATTTCAGAACTTCGACGTCAGCGAGTTCATTTCCAAGCTGCGCATCGGCGACAATGTGCTCGCGATCCACGGGCTCAACGTCAACGGCGGCTCCGACATGCTCATCGCGCCGGAGCTGATCGCCAGCTCGGCGACGCTCGTCGATCCCGAGCGCGTCGGCTACTTCGACATTCCCACGCCGGGATACGGGAACGGCTCCAACGTCCTCGGCTTCGTCGACAAACCCACGTTTATCCTGCCGCACGGCTACTACACGACCGCGCAATCCGTCGGCATCACCGTCCCGCCGGGGTCGATCGTCGTCTACACGACCAATGGGTCGACCCCCGCAGTGAACGGCAACCTTGTCCCGACCAATGGCACGCTGTACGCCGGCCCGATCAACGTCTCGGCCACCACGACGCTGCGGGCCATGGCGTTCCAGGCCGACTACAAGCCGTCGTTCATCGCGTCCAGCACGTACCTGTTCGTCAACGACGTCATCAACCAGTCGCCCTCCGGCCAGACGCCGCCCGGGTTCGCGCCCGACAATACCAACGGCCAACAGATGGACTACGGGATCGACCCGGACATCATCGCGTTGTACGGCGCCGAGGCGGTAAAGAACTCGCTGTTGTCGCTGCCTGCCATTTCGATCACCACCGATCTGGCTAACTTGTTCAATACGAGCACCGGCATCTACGTTAACGCGCTGAACGACGGCCGTGATTGGGAGCGTCCCGCGTCGGTCGAACTGATCAATCCCGGCGGCGATCAGGGCTTTTCCGTCAACGCCGGCCTGCGGATCCGCGGCGGCTACAGCCGCAACGACTTCAACCCCAAGCACGCTTTCCGCTTTTACTTCCGCGGCGAATACGGCGACAGCCACCTCAACTACGCCATGTTCGGCGACGAGGGCGTCGACGAGTTCGATGTGCTCGACCTCCGAGCCGAGCAGAACTATTCCTGGTCTTCGTCAGGCGACGTGCAGAACACGTTCCTCCGCGAGGTGTTCAGCCGCGATTTGCAGGGCGACCTCGGCGAGCCCTACACCCGCAGCCGGTACTACCACCTCTACCTTGACGGCGTGTACTGGGGCGTCTTCCAGACGCAGGAACGCGTCGAAGAACACTACGCTGCATCCTACTTGGGCGGCGAGCCGGAGGACTATGACATCGTCAAGCACGGGCTCAACGACGGCGGCGGCACGCTCGTCGACGAGGGCAACGACGAGGCGTGGTTTCAGCTCTTCACGCTCGCTCAAAACCTCGCCAACAATCCGACGACCAACGCCAACAACTACTGGACGATGCAGGGGCTCAACCCTGACGGCACGCGCAATCCTGCCCTGCCCGTGTTGCTCGACGTCGACAACCTCGCCAACTTCATGCTCATCATTTTCTACACCGGCGGGTACGACACCGGGATCTCCCGGTTCCTCGGCGACAACGAGTCGAACAACTGGTACGGCGTTTACAACCGCGTGACCGCCGACCAGGGATTCCAATACTTCATCCACGACAACGAGCACTCGCTTGGCGCCGAATCGCCCAGTACGCACGGCACGCTGGGCATCGACCGCACCGGCCCCTTCAATAACGGTCGGCAGAGCAACTTCGACTACTTCAACCCGCAGTATTTGCATCAGGATCTCGTCGCCCATCCTGCGTATCGCCAGCGAATGACCGAGTTGGCGCAGGAGTATTTTTTCAACAACGGCCCGATGACCTCGGCGGCGAGCATCGCCCGAATGCAGGAGCGCATCCCGCAGGTGGACCCGGCTGTCATCGCCGAAGCGGCCCGCTGGGGCGACGCGCAGATGACCACGCCCCGCAATAAGGCCACCTGGCAAACGGAAGTGAACTGGCTGATCAACACTTACTTTCCTAGCCGCACGAACACGGTGGTCAATCAGCTCCGCGCCGACGCCCTCTATGCCACTCCGCCCGCGTTCAGCCTCGCCGCGGGGGAGTATCCGAACAACACGCCGCTGACGATGTCGGCTGTCGGCGGCGGAGCGGGCGCAATTTATTACACCACCGATGGGATGACCGATCCGCGGCTTGCCAATGGCGGTATCCACGCTTCCGCCAAGTCCTATACGGGACCGTTTGCCCTCACGGGCAATCCCACGATCAAGGCCCGGTTCCGCGCCTCCAATGGCGCCTGGTCGGTGCTGGTCGAGGCGCCGTACGTCACGTTCGCCGCCGGCGATTATGACCTCACCACCGCTGTCGACGGCGCCGACTTTCTCCTGTGGCAGCGCCTCCTTGGATCTCCGGCGAATCCTGTGGGAACTGGCGCCGACGGCAATCACGACGGACTGGTCAACGCCGCCGACCTGACCGTCTGGAGTCTCAACTACAGCGTCGGGGCCGAAGCCAGCGAGGCAAGCGCCGCGTTCGCCCTAGCGCCCGCCGTCATCCTCTCCCCACAGTTTGGGCTCCAACCGTTGAACCTCTCGACAAGCGCGGCGCGTCCCGCGCTCGTCGACGAAGCGCTTGCCGCCGCCAAGTCGTGGACTCCCAACGCCGCGGATCTCCTGGCCCCCGGCGCGCGTTCCGACTTCCGCCCGGTGGTGCGTCCGCACATCGACGCCGAGCCGGCTGACGTCGAGAGGAAAAGCGACGACGGCGATCCGGCCTCGCTCTTCGACCTCGTCCTGAGCGAATTCTAGCCCCGCCGTTCGCGCGGCCGCGCCCGCGTGCGCGCATCAACCGGCAAGGCTTGCCACCGCCCTGCACGTCGCCGCACGCCCATGCTGGCGGCGCGGGCGTTCGCTTGCCGATGATCTTCCAAAGCTGCCGCGCGTTAGGCGGCGTCCCTGGGCGCCGTCGGCACAACCCCGACGACGCGCAAAGTTTGCCGGGCCGCCGCATTCCCGACCTTGAGCTAAGTTTTTCACTCCCCCGCTTCGGCAACCGCCACCCGCCATCGAGCAGTTCAGGACCGCGCCGTGCTTGTCATCGTCGGTTGCATCGTCGTCGTCGGGGCCGTCCTGGGCGGCTTTGGCATGGCTGGCGGCCATGTGGGGGCGTTGATCCATCCCTCCGAAATCGTCACCATCGGCGGCGCCTCGCTCGGCGCCCTCATCGTCATGTCGCCGAAGAAGGTCCTCATCGACCTCATCAAAGGCATCATGCAGACCGTCAAGGGCTCGCCATTCACCAAGCCGATGTACACCGACTTGTTCCGCGTGATGTATGATCTGCTCCGCACCGCCCGCCGCGAGGGCCTGCTCGGACTCGAAGTCCACGTCTCCCACCCGCACGACAGCTCGATCTTCAATAAGTACCCGCGGATCGCCAAGAACCACCACGTCACCGACTTCATTTGCAGCGGTCTCACCCCGCTGGTTGAAGGCACGGCCCGCAAGGAGCAGCTTCCCGGGCTGTTCGACGCCGACCTCAAGGTGCTCGAGGAGGAACACCACCTGCCCATGGTCGCGTTGTCCAAAACGGCCGACGGTTTGCCGGGCTTTGGCATCGTCGCGGCGGTGCTCGGCATCGTCATCACCATGGCTCACATCGACGGCCCGGTCGAGGAGATTGGCCACAGCGTCGGCGCCGCGCTCGTCGGCACATTCCTGGGGATTCTCCTGTCCTACGGTTTTTTCGGTCCCCTGGCTGGCCGCATGGAACTGATGGGTGTGGGCGAACTCGGCTTCTTTCGCACCATTGCCACAATCATCATCGGCTTCGCCAACGAACTGCCCCCGAAGGTCGCCATCGATCAGGCCCGCCGCGGCGTCGGCAGCGAAATGCGCCCCACCCGCGAAGAGCTCGAAGAAATCTTCAAAGAAGTCGATGCCACGTAGGGACGAGGAGCGAGGAGCGAATAGGACCGCCTCCGCTAGCAATCCCTCCCCTCTCGCCCTCGCCCCTAACCCCTTTCGAATCCCATGGCAGGTCACGGCGGCGGAGCATGGAAGGTGGCCTACGCGGACTTCGTGACCGCGATGATGGCCTTCTTCATGGTCATGTGGCTCACCGCGCAGAAGCCCGAAGTGAAGGAGGCCGTCG
This sequence comes from Lacipirellulaceae bacterium, assembly GCA_044867485.1. GTDB lineage: Bacteria > Planctomycetota > Planctomycetia > Pirellulales > Lacipirellulaceae > Lacipirellula. Next base: position 75,705 of record JBIOVA010000254.1, read on the forward strand.
CCGGCTATTTCCGCGACCCCTACTCGATCTTCCAGGGGATTGAGGCCGGCCACGCCGCCGATGCCGCGCCGCTCGACGACCCCAAGCTGGGACACAACTCCCAATCGCAGAAACGCCGCCTGCCCCGTCCCGGCGACGAGGTCGACTACCAGTTCACGGTTGTGTTCGCCGACGGCGCCGCCGAGCTGGACCCCGCCGGCCGCGAAATGATTCGCACGTTCGCCCCGACGCTCGTCGGCAAGCTCAACCGCGTCGAGGTTCGGGCCCACTGCCAAAGCAAGCCGCTGCCGCCGGACAGCGCCTTCAAGGACCGCTGGGATCTCTGCTACGCCCGCGCCCGCGCCGTTCAGGACGAGTTGCTCAATCTCGGCGTCGAGCCTAACCGCATCCGCGTCAGCCTGGCCGAGGCCAACGAGCCGCTGGCGACCAACCTGACGCCGGAGGAGTTGCAGCTCAACTCCCGCGTCGACGTCATCCTGCTGCCCGACCTCGTGGAAACCCCGTGGCAGAAGGGCAACGCCCACGCCCATGAAGGGCCGCTCGACGAGCCCGAGGGGGCCCTCAAGATCGAGCACGACGCCGAGCATGCCGAGTCGCACGGCGACGCGCCCGCGGAGTCGCACGACGAACCACTCGCCGCGCCGCACGACGAACCGCATGCCGACGCTCATGCCGAGCATTGAAGCGCGAGGGCATGGGGGTCACGCCGAGGTCGGCCGAGGCGTCCGGCCGCAAGTCCACAAACCGGACCCCTCGGCGGACCTCGGGGTGACGAACTACGGATTTCGTCCGCTCGGCGCCGCCAACTGCTGCAGCGCCGCCAGATCGTCGTCATTGGGCGGATTGCCCGTGATCAGCCGCGCCGATCGATCGGAGGTGAAATAGTTCCACCCCCATTGCATGAACACCAGGAGCCGGTTGCGGAAATTCACGATCTTCATCAAGTGAATGAACAACCACATCACCCACGCGATGAATCCCGACAGCTTGACCTTGCCAAACTGGGCCACGGCCGCGCTCTTGCCGATCGTCGCCAGGTTCCCGAGATCCCAATAGCGAAACTCCGGCAACGGCTTGCCGCTGAGCCGCGCCTTGATCAGCTTCGCCACGAACTTCCCCTGCTGGATCGCCACCGGCGCCACGCCGGGGAGCGGATTGCCGTCGTCGCCTGTGTAGCTCGCCATGTCGCCCAGCACGAACACGTTGGGATGGCCCGGCAGCGACACGTCGCGCTCCACCACCAGCCGCCCAGCCCGGTCCGCCGCGCACCCCGCCGCCACCGACAACGCCCGGGCCAGCGGCGACGCCTGCACGCCCGCGGCCCACAGCACGGTGCGCGTCGGCCAACGCTCGACGCCCGTCGATGATTTGAGCTCCACGTCTCGCGGCGTAATGTCGGTGACCAGCGTCCCCGCGCGCACCGTGACGCCCAGCCGGTTGAGCGCCGCCTCAGCCTTCTCGGAGAGATCCGCCGCATAGGAGCTGAGCACCCGCGGCCCCGCCTCGACGAGCGTGATCGTCGCTTCCGCGGGATTGATGTGGCGGAAGTCGTGCCTGAGGCTGTGCCGCGCGATTTCCGCGAGCGCCCCGGCCAGCTCCACCCCTGTGGGACCGCCGCCGACGATCGCGAAATTGAGCCACGAGCGCCGCACGCCCGGGTCGTGCTCCTGCTCGGCATGCTCGAACGCCGAGAACACGCGGCCGCGAATCTCGGTTGCATCTTCGATCGTCTTGAGCCCCGGCGCCAGCTTCGCCCATTCGGGGTGGCCGAAGTAGCTGTGCCGCGCCCCGGCCGCGACAATCAGCGTGTCGAACGGCACGTCGTCGCCGCTGGTGTGAACGCGCCGCGTCTCGAGATCAAAACCCACGACTTCGGCGAGCACGACCTCGCAGTTCTTCTGCCGCCGCAGAATCCACCGCAGCGGCGCGGCGATGTTCGCCGGCGACAGTCCGCCGGTGGCCACCTGGTACAACAGCGGCTGGAAGAGATGAAAGTTCCGCCGGTCGATGAGCGTGACCTGCACGGGGGCCCGCTTCAGCGCCATCGCGGCGTTGATCCCGCCGAATCCGCCCCCCACAATCACCACGCGATGCAATTCGCCAGCGGTCGACCCAGCCATGACGGCCCACCCATCGGGCGCCCCTGGCGTGTCGCCAGTGGGCTTCGGGAATGAGCGTGTACCCGCTTCAGCACTGGCGACGCGCCAGTGGCACACGGAACCTGGCCGCCAACCGCACCATCATGCCCGGCGGAGTTCATTCCGGCAATGGCCGCCCCTTCGTCTCCGGCGCGAACGGCAACGTCAACAGCGCGATCAAGAACACCACGCACATCGCCATCGCCGCGTACCGCTCCCGCAGCGGCGACTCGAAGCCGTAATGCGTTCCAAACACATCGGTCGCCAGCTTGGCCGAGAAGAAACTGCCGCCTGCCGCTGCAAACCGCCCCAGGTTGTAACAAAACGACGTCCCGGTGCTGCGCACTCGGCTGGGAAACAACTCCGGAAGATAGATGGCGAAACCAGCGAAAACACCCAGCGAAAAGAACCACATCAGTGGCATCATCCAGTACGCGTCGGTCGGCGTGCTCATGGTGCGGAATACGTAGAGCGTGACCGCCAACGAACCGGCGTACCATATCGCGAACGCCGGCTTGCGCCCCAGCATGATGCACGCTTTGGTCATGAACCACATGCCCACCGCGGCGCCAATCATTTGCAGCGTGTACGCGTACGACTTGGCCCGATTGATAGCCGCGGGAATGTCGGCCTCAGGCATGTTCTCGGCCTCGAAATGCAAACGGAACACTTTCGACTGAATGTCGATCGCGTACTCGACGATCGCCCACAGCCCAATCACGCCGGCCGAGGAGATGAGGGCGCCGACAATCAAGTTTTTCCGCCACTGTCGGTCCCGCAGCAAGTCCTTGTACGGCGTCAAGATGCTCCCCTGCGGCAACCGCCCTTCCGCCTTGGCGCGGAGCCACGGCTCGGGCTCGCGGAGGAATTTCATGGTGAATACGACCAACAGCGCCGGCAGGGCGCCGACCAGGAACATCCACCGCCAGCCATTCCCATGGGCGATCACGCCACGGGTCACAAGCGCGCTGATCACGCTCAACACCACGCCCGCGGACAAGTTGCCGACGGTCGAGAGGATTTGCAACCAGCCCAACGCGCCCGAACGAGAATGGTCCGGCAACGTCTCGGCAATCAGCGCCACCGCCAATCCAAACACGCCGCCGACGCCCACGCCGGTCAAGAACCGCGCCATCGCGAAGTCCCAATAGGTTCGGCTGAAGTAGCTGAAGCCCGTGCACGCCGAGTAGATCAGCACCGTGATGGTGAGCATCTTCGCCCGGCCGTAGCGATCGCCCAGGGCGCCGAACACCAGTCCCCCAATGCCCCAGCCGATCAGGAAGAACGCGGTCACGTTCTTGCCGAGCGCCTGCACGTCGGCCCCAGTCGCGCCCTTGGTGAGTTCCGTCAACGCGTCGACCCGCGCCAACGAGAACAGCCGCTGGTCCAGACAATCGAAAAACCACGCCGCGCTGGCGATGATGAAGACGAACCAGTGGTAGCCGTTCAACCCGCGCCACCACGAGCGCTCCGGATTAGTCGTCATGGCGTCCGCTTTTCGAGAAAAGGTTGACGTCAAAGTCGGGGGGCCATGCCCTCGTCCGCGTGGGCATGCTCTTACGTACCCGCGTTTCTCCGAAACGCGGAGCGAGTTTCGGAGAAACTCGCCTACGTGGGCCGCGTCGGCGGACCTCCGAGGCCTTGCCACGCCGCCCCAACGGCAACGCGGCGGACTCACGCCTCGGCGTCCGTTGCGCGCCGCTCGGGCAAGGAGAACGAGAGTATCAGGTTAATCAGAAACAGCGTAAACGCCACCCCCGCGGCCACGATCGCAAACTTCGCCGCCGGCGTCGCGTCGATCGTCAACCAGTTTGTCGCTATGTACTGCGTCACGAACGCGAACGGCGCCCCCAACATCCGCCCGCCGATATTCGCCGCAAAGCTCTCGCCCGTGCCCCTGAGATGCACCGGATACGCCTGTGGCAAATAGTTGCCCCAGAAGCTGAACTGCGCCACCGTGAAGAACCCCGCCAGGAAAATGCCGATCCCCAGCAGCGAAATGCTGACGTTGTGGAATCCGGGGAGCCAGCCCATGCTCCAGCTCGCCAGCACCGTCTCCTCCCCACGCGCGAATCCCAAAAAGATGAGCGGGACCACAATGAGTCCCGGCACGACGAATACTCGCAGCAGCGCCCGCCGACTGGCGATCTGCACCACGAGCATCGCCAACGCGAACCGCCCGGCCAGCCCGCCGAACTCCTGTGACTTCGTGTAGTTCGCCGCAGTGACCGACACGATGCCGCCTTGCACGCGCTTGGCGTCCGCTTCCGGCAACCCTTCCGTCGCCGCCGCCACCTTGGTCTTGACCGTGTCGAGTCCCGGCACGATCTGCGGGATTTGTTGGATCGCCCCGAACGCCACGCCAAAACTGCACGCCAGCATGATCGTGGTGAGGATCGTGGTGCGCCGCAGCTCCGGCGCGAACAGTTCGCCAAAGCTCGGCCGATGGAGCGTCCCCGCCTCTTTCTTGGCCACCCACTTGGGCGACTCCGGCAAAAATGGCCGGATCACGATCAGCGGCAGCGCGGGGATCAACCCGCTCATCAGCGTGTACCGCCACGCAGCCGGGTCCCCCGCCGGCGCGATCGAACCGAACATCGCATGAATCCACGCGAGCCTCTCGGGCTCGGCAATGAGCCCGGCGACGATCGCCACCAACAGCCCGCCCACGGACGAAAACGCCTGTGTATAACCCAACGCCTTCTCGCGCTGATGCGGATCGTCGAACAACTCCGCCAGCCACGCCGTCGCCGCGACGAACTCGACGCACACGCCCACAAATGTCGTCGTCCGAAAGAGCAGCAGCATCCACAGGTTCGTCGAATACCCGGCCGCGAACGCTGAGCAGGCGTAGAGCAGAATGCTCCATGTCAACACGCGGCGCCGGCCGAGCCGGTCGGTGAGATACCCGCCCAACAGCCCAAAGATTCCGCCGCACACCGCCGGCACATAGAACAGCAGCCCGAACCAGCGGGCAAACTCCGGCGTCCCCGGCGCGATCCCGCCCAGCTCCCGCAGCGCATCGCGCACCACCAGCGGGAGCATCAGCAATTCGTAAGTGTCGAACGCGAACCCAATCGCCGCAATGACGCACACGGCCCACAGGGTAAAAGTCAGCCGTTGCCCAGAAGATTCTGCCATGGCGAACTGCGCGAGAAGGAAGGCTGAAGCGAAGAATGACGCGGCCGCAGCGGCCCGCCCATTCTAACCCCTGAACGCGGCATTGGGACCGGCAATTCTCGGTCGAGGCGCGTCACCGCCGCGCATGCGCCTGTTGCTCGTGTGGGGCGCGAGAGCGGTCGTGAGACGCCGCCCCATTGTCGACGCGCTGGCCGACTTCCGCGAGAATCTCGGTCACCGGCGGCGCCATCTCGGGTTGACTCCCCGTCTTCTTCTTGTCGTCGAACGCCCGCCCCATCGGCCCGAACAGAATCGACGGCAGCATGATCAGCTCCGCCGCCATCCCGGCGATCAGGATCACCAGCATCAGCCAGCCGAACCGCTGCGTCGGCGTGAACGAGCTTGTCGCGAACACGCTCAGTCCCAGGCCGTTAATAAGCGCGGCCTGCAGCGTCGCCGTCGCGCTGCGGCGATACGCGCTCAGCACCGCCGCCTTCCGATCGCCCAGCACTTTGTGGTCGTCGCGGAACCACGCCAGGAAGTGAATCGTGTCGTCCACCGCCACGCCCAGCGCAATGCTCGCCGCCATCATCGAGCCGATGTCGACCGGGATCCCCAGCCAACCCATGCCGCCGAACACCACCAGCACCGGCAGGGCGTTGGGAATAATCACCACCAGCCCCGCTGCAATCCCGCCGCACACGTACATCATCAGCGGCGTGATCGTCCCAAACGACCAGCACGTGCTCTGGATCAGGCTGTTGAGTAACTCCCGCTGCGCCTTGTACACCACCGGGATGACGCCCGAGTAGACGACGTTCACCTCGGTGGGTTTCTCGACGTTGGTTCTTGCCTTGGCCGCGTTCTTCGCCATCTTGTCGGCCTCGGCGTCGTAAACGGCGAGGATCGGCACCTCCGCCGCGCGAAGCCAATCGATCGTCGCCTGCCGAAACCCGGGTCCCAAGATCACGCCGTCGAACGATTCCTTGATCTTGGCGAGCATTTCGTTCTTCACGTCGGCGACTGGAGCCACCATCGATTCCGTCCGCACATTCTTGCTCGCCAGGAACGGCCCCACGTCCTCGGCCGGCTGCGCCGCGTCGTTCGGATGCCAGTAGATGACGCGCGCTCCGCCAGGCTGTCCCTTACGGTGAGCCGCCAGCACGGCCAAGGCGTTCACGCTCGCGGCCCGCGCCAGCAGCACCGGCTCGACCGCGTCGCGAATGTGCTGCACGACCATTCCCTGGTCGACGTCGCTGAACGCCGCCACCCGCACGCTGATCCGCCACAGGTCGTCCTCCGGGTGCGCGCGATCTTTGCGCAGAAAACCCGAGCCCTCGAACCCCTCGCGGTTCTTGAGCAGGTTCTCGTTGACCACGTGCCGCCGCGAGTTGTTCCCCGTGCCGCTTCCTTCGCCGCCGACATCGGGGGCAAATGTCGTCGCCGCCATCGTGGCGCCCACCAGGTCTTCGCCCTTCGGCCCCAGCCGACGCTCAATCGACTCTTCGACGCGCTTCACCACCTCCATCCGCTCCAGGAACGTGTGCCGCGCCACGAGCCGACCCGCCGTCAGTCCCGCCGCGGCCGCCTCGGCCTTCGTCTCCTCAGGAAACCTCACCACGAGCTCCACCGGCACGATGCGGCCGAGGTGCTTCTCAAACCACCGATAATCCTCCAGCAGCCGCGCGTCGCTGCTGAACAGCTTGAGCAAATCGATGGACGTGTGCACCCGCGGCAGCCCCAGGCACAGCACGGCGATGATCGCGAAGCAGGAGGTCATCACCGCCATGTTGTGCTTGTCGACCCACGTGCCGAACCGCACCCAAAACTCGCCCTGGTGATCGACCGCGTACTCGCGCGCCTTGCCGTCGGCCGCCGCCGCCTTCGCCTTCCACCCGCGCATCTCCGGCGGCGTCCACGGCCACAGCTTCAGCGTCGCCGGCAGGAACAGGAACAGCACGATCAGCATCGCGAACACGCCGATCGCCGAAAAATCGCCGAACTTCGCGATCGGCACGATCTGGCTCGTGTGCAGCGACGCCAGGCCGATGCCGGTGGTGATCGAGCACAACAGCGCCGGCTTCCACGCATGCGCGATGCCGCGCTCCACAGCATCATCAAACCCGTGGTGGATGACCGCCTGTCGGTAGTAGTTGGTGATGTGCACCGCCCCCGACACGGCCAGCACGTAAATCAGCGCCGGCATCGACATCAGGATCGCGTCCATCGACGACCCGCTCCAGTAGACGATCGCCAGCGACAGCGCGGCGCTCACCACGCCGCACATAAACACGACGATCGTCATCCGGATGCTGCGCAGCGAGTAGTACGCCAGGCCCACCCCCAGCAGTCCGGCCAGCCCGGCGAGCCGCAAGAGCGAGTTCTCGCCCTCCTCGTCGATGGCATTGTTGTCCACCGGCGGCCCGCCCAGCCGCACTTCGTCTTCGCTGATGCCCGCGTTGGTGAGCGCCTGAAACAGCGGCGACGGCGTATGTTTGATCAATCCAAAGCGCTTGGCCGGCCGCCCGATCGCCAGCCGCAACTTGTGGGACGCCGTCTCCGTGAGATTGGCCATGATGACGGTCTGTTTGCCGTCCGGCCCGATAAGCGACCCCTTGAGCCGCTCGGTCGCCTTGATCCGCCCCATGTCGGTGGGCGGGTTCATCAGTTGCTGGAGCACGGTGCGCCCCGTGGTGATCCCGTCCTCCTTGAACACGGGGACGAGCTCCCCGGTCTTGGGATCCTCCATCCGCGCCGCCCTCAGCTCCCCGACGAGCTTGGCGATCCGCGGATCGTCGTCCTTGCCGGTGGGATCCTCGCCCAGCGTCGCCCCCTCCCAGCTCATCAGCACAAACTGGTCGGCGACAAAGTGCTGCCGGAACCACGCCAACTCGCGCGTCTCGTCGTAGTCCTTGGGCAGCCAGTCCGAGACGTCGTTCTTATTGCTTTTAACTGCCCGGAGCGCCGAGACGCACGCCACGGGAATCAGCAGCACGTTCGCGATGAGAATCGGCCACGCGAATCGGGCGTAGAAGGATCGTTTCACCATGCGGGGCCGCTCGCTCGATCAGGGCGGGAAGGTTCGTTGCCGGCGCCGGGGAGACGCGGGTCGCTTCGTGCTCAACTGGGGACGCTCCCGTCCCGCCGGGGGCAAGCATCGGCTCGCGACTTCGCGCAGCGGCCGTCCGCCATGGCCCCAGCTTCGCGACGCCCGCCCGGAGGCCAGCACCGCATGCAGCCCCCCATTATTCCCGGTTCCGCCGATTAGCGTAAGTGCGGTCCCCACGCCAGATTGGGCCTCAACCGGCCCCGTCAGCCCGCAAAGTCGCGCAAACACGCCACGCTTACCACGTCTAATCCCCTCTGCCCTTGGAAGAGGGCCGGGGGTGAGGGGTGACTTTTCGGGGGGAGCCGTGGCGAAGGCCCATTCTGGGCGCCATGCCCTCGTCCGCGTGGGCATGTTCCGGGGGCGACCGAGCCAACGCCCAACTCCACGGCGCGCGGAGCAGGTCGGCGCGATCGCCTGGCTGAAGCGCGCAGCGGCAAGAGGTCACAACCGCCCGCAGGCAAGAAGCGCCGCCGTTAGCTCGTCGCTTCACCACGACGGCGCGACGAGCGCGACGGCGAGGAGTCGGCGGCCGCCTCGAATTCCCGTCGCGTCCGTCGTGTCCGTCGCGTCGCTGTGGTTGGGTGATTTCTGCTCGACACGGCGGTGGTTTCGTCGCGAAGCGCATTTTTGGCGACATAATTCCCCTGTTTGGGGGGGACGGTTGGATGCTGGATACTCGATGCTCGATGCTGGATGAATGACGAAGTGCATGGGATGTCCGGGCCGCGGCGCTGTCGAAGCGCACGGCGAGGCGTGGAACAACGGGCACGGGAAGCGAGAGCGCGTCCGGCGGCGGTACAGAGTCACGGGTCGACGCGCAAGGCGTCGCCCGGCCGCTCGGGGATTGGGGGACGCTTGTATACTACACGAGGGGCGGCCTGAGGTCAAGGGGGCAGCCGGGGAAATGACGAAATCCGAATGACGAATGGGAAATCAGCGGGTCGCCCAGATTGGCCGTCTGCGGCTACCTGGGTCGCGGCGAGCGACAAGAGGTTGATCCTGGCCACCCGGCAATTCGGCCATCGGTGCTGCTTACGAGTTGTTGTATTCCTCTTCGTAGAACCTTTCCGCTTCAATGCCTTCCAAGTAATATTCGGCAGCATCCTGCCACCGAAGCATTGAGAATTGGCCGCCCAAGCCAGCAATATGAAGCGATTCATGGCCAATTAGGTCCAGACCGCAGACCTCGCAGTGAAGACTGTTGGGTAGAACGACACTCTCCCAGTACAGCTGACCATCTGTAAGCCGCGGATCGCTTGAGCGAATTACTTCTCCAGTTACAAGACAGTCCTCGTTGCACGCCGGGCACTTCGCGATCTTCGTGGGTCCTCTTTGGGACAGTCGAACGAGCTTAAAATCTGCACGATGCTTCTGTATCGCTTCGGGCTTTAACGTCCGGTATGCCACGGCATGATCGGAGATCTTCTTTTTCACAACTCCAAGAAGCGCTTTCGCTGCTGCGGCAATCATATGCGATGCCGCGCTTGAATCTTCTTTGCTGAGGAAGTCTGACAGCTCTAGCTGAAGATGCTCAAGCAGTTTCTTCAGCACGCGATAGTAGTCGGCAAGCCATAGTTCTGTGGAGAAGCCCGCGAATCCGGCAACCGAAGTATGAAGCTCCTCGTTTCGTCGCTCCATTAAGGACATGCAAAATGCAAAGTCAGACTGGCTAAATCCATCAACAATTAGCAGGCATCTGGCGAAAACGGTTTTGGCGTGAATCGATTTGGCCTTACTCGCATCCCCGATTCCACAGGCAAAAAGGACGGCTTCTGGCGTTTGGGGGTCCGCGAGAAGAGAAGGGTGAACGCTCGCCAATACGGCACGTCCAACAAATTCCAGACCGATCGTCGCCCAAAAAGGGAAATCTTCGCCGTCTCTGCTTTCACCTTCAAACGAGCGCTGAAGGTAGGCCTTCGCCTTTCCGATAAGCGGCTCTTTGTCCCAATGCATGTGGGCTTCTCCTACGATACAACTATGCGCTCAAGCACTCTAATGGGATCCGAGGGCAATGGCTTCCCGCACCTGCCGTGTAGCGCTCGCCAGTTGTCGATAATCAGCACTCTGTTATGGCGCCACGGAAACACGAGGGGCTGCGCGGAGACGAGAAACTTCGCCCACTCGCGTAGAGCTTCAGCTGTACGATTGATAGGTGACATGCAAGCATCGTCCCAGCGAATGTATTTGCCCCGCCCGAATACTATCGGCGCGTAAAAGGGAGCTGGCCCTCCATGAACAAGCCATACCCGACGCTCCAAAGTTTGAATAGCAAGGCTAGCGCGACCCCAGGCCACACCATGAATAAGTGTTGGCCTAATCGGCTCAGAAGTGGTGTTGCGAAGTAGAACAAAACGAGGAGGAGTCGGGTAATGAGCAAAATCTGTGTGTAGAGGGAATTCTTTCAATCCATATATGCCAGACAGGGAGCGAGGAGACGCCAGATGACTCTCCCGAATCCGAAGCTGCTCAACTTCTCCCTCTCGGCGCTTCCACGGCGTCCCGAGACTTTCAGCCATTCGTAGGAAATCCGCATCGGATACCTCGTCAAATGTTGCCCAGCCGTAACGGTGCAGGTGCTCCAGCATGTGCGTAGTTTATCGCAAGTCTTTACCGTGGCCAGCAGTGGTACGCGTCGGACATCCTCTCGAGGCTACGCCTCCGAGGTCGCTGTGAACAGCAACCTAAGGCACGGGCGTTGTCGCGATGTTAGACCCGGCCAACGGCCGGGTCAGGGCGCGGCGGATGGCATGCCCTCGGAGGTCCGCCGACGTGGGCATGTTCGGAGCCGTTTGGCATGCTCATGCGGACGAGAGCATGGCACACGAAAAAGCGCGTCGATCGCCGCGTCTGGCAGCGGCTGCAGAAAAACGTCGAGCGCTGGGCCTGGACGATCCGCTCGACGACGCCGCGGCAGCCGCGGCAGTTTGTAGCAGGCACACTCCGTGTGCCGTCCGCCTGACGTTAGAGTAGGGGGCGCGAGCCGCTTCATGCTACGGCACACGGAGTGTGCCTGCTACATTGGCGCGACGGGGTGAGAGGCGAAATCCGAATGACGAATGGGGGCGATCAGGCTGGAGACTGTAGGCTGGAGGCCGTAGGTCGGAGGGGAGGCGGCGGTGGGGAAATTGCCCTCACCCTCGCTTCGCGAGCATAGCTACCGCCCTGTGCACGGCCGACTTCGGGTCGGCCGTGCTCGGTTGCTCTCTCCCGGAGGGAGAGGGATGGGATGGCGGACGAGAGCGGGAAGAAATCCGAATTTTGAATGACGAATGGCGAATGACGAATGGCGAATGACGAATGGCGAATGACGAATGAGAGGTGGGGGGCGAAGCATGTCGAGTCTGCGTCTGATGGCGACGGGGCTTGCGCCGGATGTGGCGCTGGCGGCTTCGTTTTTGCTCGCCTGGATGGCGCCCGACTTTCCCGGGGCGCCGACCGCGGATGATTGCCGGACCATCATGATCCTGCAAGGGTTGTCGGTTCTCGCCGCGGTGCTGGTGGGCGGCTACCGCGAAACGGCGCTCGTGTTCCTTCCCGTGATCCTCGGCAGCTGCATGCTGTGGCTGCTGGCGACGGGGATGGCGGGCCTCTCGTGGGCCTGGATCAGCTTCGTGTGGTACGCGGTTGGCGCCTTTATGGACGGGCTCCGGGCACATCGCGGCGAATTTGGCCTGGCGCGCGAGAACCCGGAACATCCCCATCGCCGCTACGACCGTCTGGTGCTGCTGTACGTTGCGACGGCAACGATCTTTCCCGTGCTCTGGCTCATCGGCAGTCCGGCGCGGTGGGCCATTTGGGGAACGATTTATTTCTCGCTGTCGGCGGCCGTCGATACGGTGCTGCGCGACTGGTTCGATCGCATCCCGCGCGGCATCTTGCGCTGGATGCAACAGCGCGTCCGCGATCCGCAGATGGAGTCCCAAGTCGGCATCTGTCTGGACTGCGTTTACGTGCAGCCGGCAATCCCCTCCCGGCCTGGCCGAATGATCCGCTGCTTGTTGGCGGTCACCGACCTCAAGTTCCCGGAGTATCCCGCGTCGCCGATTCATGTCTGCGACGGGTTCCGCCGCCCGGCCGAGCCGGCGGAGCGCTCGTAGCCGTTGTGAAAATCGCCTCTCTGTCGCCGTGCCGCAGGAAGTACGACGCCCAACGGCGGACGGCATGGCTCACGGCACGAGGTGATCGCGTCATGCGATTTTGGAATCACCCGTTGGATGAGGAGATCCTTGCGGTGGTCGAGCAAATTCGACGGGCGCTGGCAGCGGATGAGCCGAACGCGCCGCAGTCCCCCCTCCTGCTACGGTTGATTGACGACGGGCCAGCGGACAAAACCAGCGCGTTCAACCAAGGCGCTCATGCGGAACCCCATGAGCCCGTTGAGCAACTTGCCGATTTAGCGGCGGGCGACATGCTCTCGTCCGGCAGCTCTACAGCGACTTCAGGTACTCCAAGAGCGCCTGCTTCTCGGCTTCGGTGAGATCCACGCCAAATTCATGCCCGGCGTTGGAATTGCCCGGCTTCGACGTATCGAATTCCGACGGCCCGCTCTCGTAGACGAACCCGACTTCGTCCGGCAGGAATTCGCGCTCGCCGACGAAGAACTTCGGCTCGCGATCCGAAGTCTTCTTCAAGAGCTGCGCGAGCGTTGGGACCGAGCCGTTGTGAAGGTACGGCGCCGTGGCCCAGATGCCGTTGAGCGGACGGCCCTTGTACTGAAAGCGCACCGACGCCGCGCTGACGTCCGCCAGCAAGACCCCATCGGCCTCGTTGGCGACGTTGAGCTCCCGGGTGATCGTATTCCACGCCGTCGACGCGTCCCCTTGGGGCACGACCAAGCCCGCTTCCGGCGACGCTTCGACGGGAGTCTCCGTTGCCTCGTCGACAATCTTGACGCGCGTGCCGCCGCGCAGCGATTGCACGCGATCGTCCTCGAGCGTGGCGCTCTCGAAGGCGCCGGACAGCGTTTGGCCATCGACCGTCACCTCCGCGTTGATGCGCAGTTGCCAGTCGCCCACGGTTGTTCCCAGCGTTTGCGCGGCTTGCGCCGGATTGGCCTCGACCGACGGCTGCGCCGCCAGTTCGCCCCCGAACGCGCCCGCGGCGGCGTCCTGCACGCCGCCGGCCGCGCCCGCCGGACCCACGACGATCCGCTGCACGACGTGCGACAAGATTTCGCCGCCCGGCGCCTCGGGGCCAAAGGTCGCAAACCCCACGAGCGACGTGCGCCGACCCTCCAGCGGACCCGTGCGACTCGCGCGGGCGGCAAAATTGCGAGCCATCCACGGGTCCGTGCCGACGGCGCGCATCTTCGCCACAACCGCCCGATCGGGGTCGTCGCGCGTGATGTCCTGATGGCACGTCCGGCAATGGCTCTTGAACAATTCGCGGCCATCCGCGAGGAGGTCCGGATCCAAGTCCGGAAACTCCTCCGGCCACTGGGGCGACCACAGAGATCTGAGCGACTCCTCAATCTCGATCAAGTGATCGCGATCGACGCTCGACGCGTAGCCGCCGAGCACGCCGAACGACTGCGTCACGTCCGCGTCGCCGAACACCCCCAGTACCTCCCCCACATTGCGTCCCAGGGCCCCAAAGTCGGCCGTGCCAATGATCGGCTTCAGAAAGATGTTGCGCTTGTTCTCGGCCGCCCCGTTCCACTGAACGAGGTCGTGCTGCGGCGTATCCCAGAGAAATGGGTAGCTCACCGGCGCGTTGGCGGGCGCATGGTTCAGCGGGTCGCCGACGAAGCGGACCAGCACTTCGTTGAGGATCGCTCCAAAGGCGTCAATCCGCCCGCGACCGAAGGCGTTCACCGGATCGGCCGGCAAGTTGCGCACGTTGTAGTCGCGCCGCTTGAGCGCCGCCGCCTGCAACTGCAATCGCAGAATGGCGTCGGTTTGCGGCGTGCGCTGGGCCAGCACCGCATCCGCGAATCGCGAAAACTTCTGCGGATCGCTCGCTGTCGCGTCGAGCGCCTTCTCCAACGCGACCAGCGCCGCGGAGACGTCCATCAACGACGGCGCCCCGTCGACGATCAGCGCCGTCCCCTCGAAGTTGATCTGATTCGTATGGCACGCCGCGCATGTGAGCCCCATCGCGTCCGCGTTGGCGTCTTTCACAAACCCCACCGGCAACCCATGGGGGTTGCGGTCCGCGTCAGGCCGCCGGGCGAGGAGTCCAAACTTCTGCAGATACTCCGGATCAAGAAACGGCTGGTCCGACTCCGGCTGTTCCAGCCGAACGAACCACGAGTACGGCATGATCCGCGAGCCCTGCGGAACCGTGTAAAACCACTCCGCCTCGTCGTGCGACCAGTTTTGCTCGAGGGCGCGCATCGAGCCGACGCCGGGCGTCGGAACGATGCTTCGGATGGAGTCCGCCGAGCGGGCTTGCTCGACGCTGATCGGCGAAGTCAGAAGTTTCGCGAAGATCGCAGCGGCGACGAGGGGCGACGAGACTCGCATGGCATGCGCTCCAACCAGGCCCATTGGGCGGCGGAAAGCCTCTTCCCCGGTCGTTCACCGCGACCGGCGACGAGTGCCCACGCACAGTCGTTCTCGTTCCACGCGATCCACATGCTAGGACTTCTCGGGAGACAACTCAACAAAAATCACGGAAATCCGGAGTCCGTTAGGGTTAATACCCTAGCGCGACCGAGAATCGGGGAGCGATTCGCGATTGACCGAACGACTCGAGATCTGATCCTCAGCGCCGCGCCAGCGCAACGCACATTCACTTCCGCGGCGCCGGCGCTTCGATCGCCGGTGGCGTGACGTCGACATCGGGGCCGCGAATGATCAGTCGCTTCACGGGCTTCGGCGGCACGCCGGGTTGCGCCGGCTCCGCAATCCGCACGGGCGCTTCGACGCCAAAAGCCAGATCTAACGTCTTGCCGCCCTCGCCTGCGCCGAACTCTCCGCCGCCGTCGCCCCAGCCGAGCCCATCGGCCTCGCGCAGCAACTGCTGCACACGGTCGCCGACGATTTGCTTGATCTGCGAAGCCCGCTTGTCCTGCAACGCCCGCAGCTTTTTGACTTGCTCCTCAAGCTCGCCCAACTCCCGCTCGCGCATCTGTTGCCGCACGGTGAATTGGTCGGTCACTCGCGCCGCTAGCTCCTCGGCGACCTCCTGCCGCTCGTCATCATCGTCGATGGCTTTGTATTTCGCCGCGAGCTCGGCAATCTGCCGGCCGAGCTTGCGATCCATCTCCAGCAACTTGACGGCCTCCGGGTCCGCAGCGCGGCGCTCCCACTTGCCGCCCCACTTAAAGGCGTCGCGGAGGAAGAAGTCCTTCGGACCCTCGCCATAGACCGGTCCGGCGCCGGCCCCGAAGGGATCCGCCTGGATATGAATGTCGGCCGAGTGTTCGGCCGCCTGCTCAACAGCCAACTGGACTTGGGCCGCCGCATGTTCGGCCGCCTGTTCCGCGGCGGCAGCGGCTTGATCGGCAGCCGCTTCGGCCTGCTCCGCCGCGCGCTGGGCCATCCTTTCGGCCTGCTCCGCGACGCGCTCGGCCGCCGCTTCCGCGGCAGCCGCGGCATGCTCCGCCGCCTCTGCGGCGTGCTCGTCCCATTCCTCGCGGCTCGCCTCGGCGTCGGGCGCAGGCTCTGGGTCCGCCTCCTGCGCTCGGACGGTCAACATGCACAAAACCAACGCCGCCGCCGCCGCACCGCCAAGATTCAACCAGCGCGCCATCGTTTACTCCATGGACTACTGCGAGTCCTCAAGAGGGGAAAGTTCTTCGGCCAACTCCGCCATTCGCTGCCTGAGATCGTCGACCTCCGCTTGCCACGGATCGAACTCCGCGGCCGGATCGTCGCTGAGAATTCCCGCTTCCAATTCATGCGCCCACTGGCGGACGTCCTCAATCCCATCCGCGTCCCACAATGGCGCGGTTGCCGACGATGTGTTGAATTCAACGACATCCGACTCCGGCGGAGCCGCGGCGTCGGAGGAAAAAGCGATGGCGACCGACTCGGCCGAATGTGATGACGATGCGACCGCCGTGGAACTGGCCGTGTTGGAGGCGTTCGAGGCGCCCGTCGACCCTTCCGTCAGCGACGCGCCCGGCTCGCCTTGCCAAAGCGCGACAGTCGTCGCAAGCGCGGCCGCGGCAATCGCAGCGATGGCCACTGCCGTCCGCCTGCGCCGAGTCGCCGCCAGTTTGCTCAACTTGGTCAACCACGGCTTGCGCCGCAGCCACGGCCGCGCCGGCGCCTCGATCAGCGCCGGATTCTGCAGATGAGCCAGTTCGCGGGCGAGCACTTCGGCCACTTCACCCGCCGTGTGGAACCGCTGGTCGCGATCCTTGGCCATCAGCCGCGCGACGAATCGCTCCAGCCACGCCGGCACGGCAGGATTCTGCTCGCGGATCGACCGCGGTTGGTCATGCACGATCCGCTGCAGTACGCTGTACACATTCTCCGCGCGGAACGGCTCGTGCCCCGTGCACATCGCGTACAGCACGCTCCCGAGGCTGAACAGGTCGGAGCGCCCGTCGCAGGCCTCGCCGCGCACCTGTTCGGGCGACATGAACTGCGGCGTCCCGGCCAGCACGCCGCTGGCGGTGTAGCTCGCCTCGCTCGCCGTGCGAGCCAGCCCGAAGTCGGCCACCCGCACGCGCTCGACGCCCCGGTCGAGCAGGATGTTCGCCGGCTTAATGTCGCGATGCACGAGGCCCGAATCATGAGCGGCGCCCAGCGCCAGCGCCGTTTGCATCGCGATCCGTACCGCCGCGACCACCTCGAGCGGCCCTTCGTGCGACAGCCTCGCCTGCAGCGTGCCGCCGGGCACGTACTCCATCGCGAAGTACGGCAGCCCGCGATGCTCGTCGACCGCGTAGATCGGCACCACGTGCTCGTGCGACAGCGCGGCCATCGCCCGCGCCTCGCGAGCAAACCGTTGCCGCGCGGCGCCCACGCCGGCTAGCGCGGGGCTCAGCACCTTGATCGCGACATACCGGCTGAGCGACCGGTCCACGGCCTTGAGCACGACGCCCATGCCGCCGTGCCCAATGACGCCCGCAATCTCGTAAGGCCCGATCCGCCCCACATACGCCGGGTCGTCCGACGGCGCTAGAAAGGAGATATCGACCGCTGGATACCGCGGCGCGCCGAGCTCGTCGCCGAGCACGTGCGGTTGGGTGAGCGCCGAAACTCCGCCGCTTGACCCCGGCCACCGCGCCACCTCCGCCGAGCTGCCGAGCCACTGTCGCGTCGCCGACCAGTCCGAGTCGTCGCCGGCGTCCTCTTCCAACCACGACTGACACCGCGGGCAGCCATCGAGATGGTTGAGCATGGCCGACTCCTCGACCGGCGAGAGTTCGCCTACGAGCAGCCGGCGCCCGTTCTGTCGATCGCATGTGTTCATGATTCGCCGAGCTCCTGCACTCGACGTCGTATGCGGTCAAGCACCCGGCACTTGGCCGAGTACACATTGCCAACCGTCGTGTCCAACTCGCGGGCTGCCGCCGCCGCTGGCTGGCCTTCCACGGCGGTCAGCCAGAACGCCCGCCAGGTGAGTTCCTGCACTTCCTGTTCGACGCATGCCGCCGCACAGAAAAACGCCCATCGGCGATCGTCGTCCTCGTCGCCCACCGCGGCCGGCGCCTCGGCCAGCTCGAGCATCGACCGCACTTCGGTTCCGCCTGCCGCCCGATCGCGCTTGTCCCGTTGGCGGATCGCTTGCAGCGTGATCCGCCGCGCCGCCTCGGCCAGCCAAGCCCGAAAGCTCCCCGTCCGGTTCGACGGCTTCCAATCGCCCATCGCCCGATGGACCGCCACCATCACGTCCTGCACCACTTCCAGCGCGTCGGCCTCCTGCAAGCCCCGACTGCGGGCATAACGGTAAACGGCGGGCTGATAAATGCTCTCGAACGCCTGCCAGGCGCCATCGTCGGCCGCATCCGCCAAGCGGGCCAGCAAGCTGTACTGGGTGTGCGGCCAGGTGCTCATCGGGGTGCAGCTCGCGGGAGTCCAGGCGCCAGCTCCGGACACGGCGCTCAGCGACTGATTATAGATGCATGTCGCGGGCTGAATCTTGCAGCCCACTCACCGGGACAGCCGCCTCGCAATGCGCAACCTCTCTGCGTCAAGCCAGTTACGCCGATTGGCGCGGCCCGCCGTCGAGAAGTTTTCCCGCTCGACCGCGTGACCAATGTCAATCACGCGGAACTTTATCTATGGGAGAAAGGACGGCCGCTGCCTCGGCGGCGGGGGCGGGTTCGCTCCATGTCCTGCACCCGGCGACGACTGCCGTGGCTGTTCGATCTCCCTTGCCTGGACTTCAAGCGGGCCGGCGGGGCAGCCGGCTCACCTGCATGTTGAGGCCTGCTCGCGCAGTTTGACGGGCCGACACGGGCGTTGCGCTGTTGGGGAGCAACCACCGTCAAACCCGTCAAGCTGCAGGCAGGCCTCAACGTGCAGGCTCGGCTCACTGCGTACCGACGGCGTTACCGCACGGGAGATTCTAGTCGGCGTCTGACTCCTGCCCTGCCCTGTTCCGCGCTGCCGTGGCGCCATGCGTCGGGGCTGCCTCGCGAGAGTCGGCGCCATCGACCTTCTCGCCACATCCTCATTGGAAAGAGCATCAACATGAAGCGAAGCACGAGTGTTCGACGAGCCTGCTGCCTGACGCTAGCCGCCATCGCGGTGGCCGCGACGGGCCAATTCGCCCACGCCCAGACTGACTTCTTCTGGAACGTTGCCTCCGGCGATTTCGGCGACGCGGCCAATTGGAATCCCAACGGCAATCCGGGCTTGTTCGACCAGGCCTTCATCAACAACGCCGGCACGGCGACGCATTCCGCGGTCACGGGCGCCACAGATCTCGACCGCCTGTTCGTCGGCAATAACGCTGGCGACTCCGGCACGCTCAATGTTACGGGCGGCACGCTTAGGCCGATGAAGGCCATCTTCGGCGAACGCGGCACGGCCGTGATTTCCCTCTCGGGCGGCACGATGCCGGTCGGCGGCGGCAGCCTGTTCATCGGCGGCACCGAGGGGAGTGGCGCCACCACCGGCAACGGCACGCTCAACGTCTCCGGCGGCCCCGGCACGTCGTTCGCCTCCGGCGACGACTTCCAGTTGGGCGCCTCGGGAACCGGCACGCTCAACATGTCCGGCGGCACGGGAACCGGCATCTATACCGTCGTCGGCAAATTTGGCACGGGCGTCTGGAACCACTCCGGCGGCGTCTACGCCCAAGGCGGCGGCGACATCGAAATCGGCGACGGCGGTCGGCCCGATCAAATCGGCACGCCCGGGCCGCGCACCGGCACGATCAACCTCACTGGCGGCGTCATTCAAGTGGCCGAACACGTCGGCATTGGCAACCGCAACGGCACGGGCGTGGTCAATGTCAGCGGCGGCGCCCTGGCGCTCACCGGCCGCGATTTCAGCACGCTGTTTGTCGGCCGCGGCATGGACTGGGGCGTCGGCGAAGGCGGACCTACGACGCTTCGCGTCACCGGCGACGACGCGATCATCGCCGTCAACGGCGAGTTTCAGATGAATCCCAATCTCGTTTCCACGGCGTCGACGCTTGTCGCCGAAATCACTGGTCCCACCCACACGACGATCCAAGTGGCGGGGAACGCCAGCATTGCCAATGGCAGCTTCAAAGTTGAGCTCAACGGCTACACGCCCGTCAGCGGCGATAGCTGGACGATTCTCGAAGCCGGCGCCGATCTCGCCGCCGCCAAGACGGCTGTCGACGCCTTGGTGAGCGGAGGCGGCTATCCGGCGCTCACGCATGCCGCCTCCGGCGCCGCGGGCTCGCTCCTCGGAAATTTCTTGAGCACCGACCTCACGGCTCCGCTCGCGCCGGGCCTGTCGTGGAACGTGGGCTACGCCGACGACAAGGTCACGCTGAGCGTGACCGGCACAGCCCTGTTCACCGCCGACTTTAACGAGGACGGCAAGGTCGACGGCGCCGACCTGACCGTCTGGCAAGGCGCCTTCAATAGCACGGCCGCCGGCGACGCCGACGGCGACCTCGACAGCGACGGCGCCGACTTCCTCCTTTGGCAGCAGCAACTGGGCTCCGGGCTGGCCGTCTCCGCCGCGGCCGCCATTCCCGAGCCTTCGGCGGCGCTGCTGGCAACCCTCGGGGCCATCGTGTTCGCCGCCGGCAATCGGGGACGAACGTCCTACGCCTAATCACCAGAAAGGAATAGAGTGAATCATCCTTCGTCGCCGTCGCGTCGCGCGTTCACGTTGGTTGAGTTGCTGGTGGTGATCGCCATCATCGGCGTGCTCGTGGGCTTGCTGCTGCCAGCGGTGCAGGCCGCCCGCGAGGCGGCCCGCCGCACGCAGTGCAAGAACAATCTCAAGCAGATTGGACTGGCGCTGCACAACCATGAGAACGCGCTGAAGGTGTTCCCCACCGGCGGCGCCAAACGCTGGCCCTGGATGGAACTGTACGCCGCCAATGGCACGCCGTTCGGCCCAGCCAAGCAAGGCCTCGGCTGGGGATACCAACTGCTCCCCTACTTGGAGCAGAACGCCGTCCACAACGTGCGGAAGACCGACCAGATCCAACAGGTCCACATTCCCATGTACAACTGCCCGTCCCGACGCGGCGCCACGCAGTACACGAAGGACCCGTATGGCTTTCTCACCGACTACGGTTCCGCCCAACCTGGCACCGTCGCCGGCCAATGCGATTTGTCCAATGGCACGTTCTGCGATACGGCCGCCGATGAGTTCTGGGGCAAGCAGGGTTGCGGCGGGATGAGTTCCAGCGACTGCGTCGACTTCATCAAGCCGAACATGCTATTTCTTGGCGTCATCGTCCGCGCCAATTGGACCGTAGATCCCAACGCCAAGCCCGGGTCGACGCAAAGCGCTCCGTACCCCTACGCCGCCCCGGGCGTCGATCCGCCGGTGAAGGCCCAACAAATCACCGACGGCCTGTCGCACACATTGGTGATCTCCGAGAAACGCCTCCACACGCATGAGTATGAAATCGGCGCCTGGCACGACGACCGCGGCTGGTCCGACGGCTGGGATCCCGATACGGTCCGCTCGACCAACTTCCCCGTTCGCGCCGACGCCCCCAAAGACCCGGCGCTGCCGGACGAAGACCGCTCCTACGGCTTCTGCTTCGGCTCGGCGCACGCCTCGGGCGTCAACGCGGTGTTCGCCGACGGCTCGGTCCACACAATTTCGTATGATATCGAGCAGCTGATTTTCAACAGCCTGGGTCGCCGCGAGGACGGCGAAGTGATCGACTCGAGCAAAGTCCTGTGACGAGCCGCCGCCATTGGCGGACTGCGGGACATGGCGCAAACTAATGTCCAGGATGGTGACGAATGGCGACGCCGTCGAATTTCGTTGTACCCATTTGAGAGCTGGAATCATGCGTCGATCACTGGCGCGGAAGGCGTTCACGCTCGTTGAATTGCTCGTGGTGATTGCCATCATCGGCGTGCTGGTGGCCCTGCTGCTGCCGGCGGTCCAAGCGGCGCGCGAAGCGGCGCGTCGCTCGCAATGTCAGAACAACGTCAAGCAGATGGGTTTGGCGTTCATGAACCATGAAGCGGCGCTCGGCGCCTTCCCCTCGGGCGGCTGGGGGTATCGATGGACCGGCGATCCCGACATGGGCGCTCTGGAAGCGCAGCCCGGCGGCTGGGCGTTCGCCATCTTGCCGTATCTCGAGGGGTCCAACACCTACCAGATTGGCAAGGGCATGGCCGCGGGACCGAAGATGGCAGCCCTGCTCAAGCAGAAGACCACGCCCGTCCCCGGTTTCTATTGCCCGTCGCGTCGGCCGGCAATCTTGTACTACGGGCCTGAGGAATCGATCAACGCCGACTCGCCTGCCGACAAGCTTGTGGCCAAGACCGACTACGCCGCCAACGGCGGATCGCAGAGCATCGCCGACGGCAGCCCTATGAGCTGGGCCGAAGACAAGTATCCCAGAATCGAGTGTCTGTCGCTGTTCCCCAACTGTAATTGGGGCTCTCCAGGTTACACGGCAGAGAGAGTCAACGATGCCGCCAGGGGCGGCAAGTATGCCATGGATGGCGTCGTGCTGCCGCGGTTCCCCGTTGAGATCAGGCAGATCACCGACGGGACGTCGAACACCGTAGCCGTGGCCGAAAAGTATCTGCGGGCCGATATGTACGAGAGCACGCTGTCCGGCTCGGGCGGGCTGGTCAACACCTGCGCCGACAACAACTCGATGTACCAGGGCTACGATTGGGACGTCATTCGCTGGATGACGTCGAATTCGCGAGCGAATAATACGCCAAAGTATATTCCGCGGCCTGACTCCGACATCGACAACGATACCTGCGTCCGCTATTTCGGCAGTGCGCACGCCTCCGGATTCAATGCCGCATTTTGCGACGGCTCCGTGCAGACGATCTCGTACGACGTCGACCCGGAGGTCTTCGAAATGCAATGCCGACGCGACGACGAGGGCGTCTCGCGAAAGGCGCGACCGTGAACGACGCGAGGACCGCGACGATGGACGACGAGCAAAAACCCGCTCTCCGCGAGCAATTCGTCCAATTGCTCACCGCCGAGCAGACTCGGCTGTTCCGCTACATCACGATGCTCGTGGGCGACGTCAACGACGCCAGCAACATCCTGCAACAAGCCAATCTGGTCCTGTGGCGCAAGGCGGACGATTTCAACCCCGAGATGTCGTTCTCCATGTGGTCGCGCAAAGTGGCCTACTACAGTACGTTGTCGTTTATTCGCGACAAGCGCCGCGATAAGTTGGTCTTCGACGACGACGTGCTGCAGCAGCTCGCCGACCGGCCGATGGCCGCCGAGGACGACGAAGTCCGCGTCGCCCTGCGCCACTGCTTGGGCGGATTGACGGACAACGCGCTCGAATTGCTCCGCCAGAGGTACTGGCCGGGCAAGTCGATCGGCGAGATGGCCCAGCAGCGCGGCAAGTCGGAAGGGGCGATTAAGATGGCGCTGATGCGGATCCGGCAATCGCTGGGCGATTGCATTGAGCGGCAAATGGAAGGATCGACATGACCACCGAACCCGATCGTCCGCCGCTCGAATTGCGTCGACTGCTTTCCGACATGATCGACGGACAGTTGAGCGACGCCGACTTCCGCCGCCTGCAAGACCTGCTCCGCGACAACGACGCCAACCAGGGCCACTACCAACGCGCGATGACGACGCACGCGCTGTTGCACCTGGACTTCGCCCAGGGATTTCTCCATCTGCTGCCGCCAGTGCTGGAAAAGCAGCCGCTCGCAATCGAATCATCCCACGAAGCGCCCACTGAGGCAGTCATCGAGCCGTCCCGCCGTGCGCCGACGCCGGCTCCCTGGCGACGGCCGGCCTACGCGGCCACCGCTCTGGCCGCGGCTCTGCTCCTCGCCGCCGCCGCGTGGCAGGCCATCGCTCCGCGCGGCAACCAGCAACCCGTCGCCGCGCTGCGGGGCGACGCGTCAGCCGGCCGGTCGCCGACGCCCGCCGACGCCCCGCCGCCGACGCCCGCGCTTCCCGACGATAACAGCGTCGCCATCCTCAGCCACACCACCGGCGCCGTGTGGCGCGACGGCCAGTCGCCCGCCGACGTCGGCGGGTCCATGGCGCCAGGTCGGTTGCGACTCGCCAGCGGACTGATTCAGCTTGAATTCCTCAGCGGCGCCATCGTGATCATCGAAGGCCCGGCCGACTTCGAGCTTGTCTCGGCGAGCCGGCTCGTCTGCCGCCTCGGCAACGTTCGCGCCCACGTCCCCAGCCAGGCTCTGGGATTTGCAATCACCACCCCGTCCTACGAGGCCGTCGACCTCGGCACCGAGTTCACGGTGCAAGTCGACCCGGAGGGCGACAGCGAGTTCCATGTGCTCGACGGCGAGGTCGAACTGTGGGATCTGCGGCGGGAAAGTCGCGTGCTGGCCGAGCGGCTCACCGAAGGTCACGGCGCCCGTGCGACTGCCGACGGCGAGCTCGCCCAAATCCCCGGTCGCGACGTGCGTCTGGTCGATCGCCGAGAGTTGCTCGAGATCACCGAGGCCGCCCGTCAGCAACACTACGAGGCGTGGCGCCGCTTCAGCGAGGAGCTGCGCTCCCAACCCCGCGTGGTGGCGTATTACGGCTTCGACGGCCACGAAGGTTGGGATCGACAGCTCCGCAACGACGGCGCCGACGCCAACGAGGTGCTCAACGGCGCGATCGTCGGCTGCCGTTGGACCAATGGCCGCTGGGCCGGCAAGCAAGCCCTCGAATGGAAGCGCACGACCGACCGCGTCCGCGTCAACGTCCCCGGCGAGTTTGACGCGCTCACGCTGATGGCCTGGGTCCGTATCGAGGGGCTCGAGCGCTGGCTCAGCTCCCTACTCCTCGCCGACGGCCACGAGCTCGGCGAAATTCACTGGCAAATCACCGAGACCGGCCAACTGTTGTTGGGCGTCAAAGACCATCCCGAGTTCTCGCACGACTTCCTATCGCCCACCGTCATTACCCGCAGCGACCTCGGCCGATGGATGCTCCTGACGTGCGTCTACGAGGGGCCCGACGGCTACGTGCGCCACTACGTCGACGGTAAAGAGGTGAGCGCCGAGCCGGCGGATCCCCCGCTCGGCCCCGTCAAGCTGCAGATTGGCCGCGCCGAGTTAGGCAATTGGGCGCCGCAGGACTTCGGCACCTACCGCGTCCGCAGCCTCAACGGCCGCGTCGACGAGTTCGCGATCTTCAACGAGCCGCTCACGCCGCAGGAGATCGCCGCCATCTACAACGCCGGAAATCCCGGGACCTGAACTCCCTAGTCCGCAAAACTGGCCGTCGGCTATGATGGGACTGCGGCGGCCGCATCCGCCGGATAACACTTGCGGAGATCTCCATGGACGCCTCGCGCACCGCCCCGTCGTCGACCCCCGACCTCGCCCACGCCTGGGAGGAATTCGTTGTCGAGCAGGTCTACCCCAAGCCGGGAACCAAGGCCAAGAGCGACTACCGCAACTACGACAACCCGGCCCGCGACTCGGTACGGCGGTTCTACGAGCAGAATCACCGCGAGCAGACTTTCGATTTCGTCCAGCGCAAACGGGCCGAATTCCTCGGCCTCAACCGCCGTCGGATGAGCGTCTTCGAGGCGTGCGACTACCTCAACACGTTGGTCGACGACTCCGACCCCGACATCGAGCTCGACCAGCTCCAGCACCTGCTGCAAACCTCCGAGGCCATCCGGGCGGACGGCCACGAGGACTGGTTCGTGCTCGTCGGCCTGCTGCACGACCTGGGCAAGGTGTTGTGCCTCTACGGCGAGCCCCAGTGGGCCGTCGTCGGCGACACCTTTCCGGTGGGCTGCCGGCACAGCGAGCGGATCGTCTACCACGAGTACTTCTCCCAGAACCCCGACGCCCGCGACGAGCGGTTCACTTCCCGCCTCGGCCTGTACGATGAAGGCGCCGGCTTGCGCAACGTGTTCATGTCGTGGGGCCACGACGAGTACCTCTACCACGTCATGAAGAGCTACCTGCCCGAGCCGGCGTTGTACATGATCCGGTATCACTCGTTCTACGCCTGGCATCGCGAAGGCGAGTACGACTGGCTGTGCGACGACCACGACCGAGAGATGCTTCCTTGGGTGCAGAAGTTCAACCCGTACGACCTCTACTCGAAGTGCCCGCAGTCGCCCAATTGGGCCGAATTGCGGCCGTATTACGCGGACCTCGTGACCAAGTATCTGCCGGACGCGCTCGCCTTCTAGGCGACTCGTCCGCGAGTCGATCGCATGCGGGGACGCGATCTCGCACTCGAGTTACGGGTGCGCCGTCAGTTCGTCGCGCACCCGTTCGAGCAGCCGCTTGGTGAGCATGACGCCCTCTTTCTCGGTCGCTGGCTGCCGGCCCTCCCATTCGATGCCCACATAGCCGCGGTACCCTGCCGCGACGACGATCGCCAACATCCGCCGGTAGTCGATCTCCGTTTCGTTGCCGGCGTCGTCGAAGGCATAGCTCTTGGCGCTCACGCCCTTGGCAAAGGGCATCAAGTCCGTCACGCCCTGATAACGGTCGTACTCGTAGAAGTTGCCGAAATCCGGCAGCGTGCCGCAGTTCGGCAGATCGACGCGCTTCATCACTCCGGCGAGCCATTTGCCGTCCGACGACAACCCGCCGTGGTTTTCCACAATCACGTTGATTTCCTGCGGCGCCGCCAGTTCGGCGAGACGACGCAAGCCGTCGGCCGCCAGCTTGGCCTGCTCCTCGCGCGCGCCCTTCGACTCGGCGTTGACGCGAATCGCATGGCAGCCCAGGAACTTCGCCGCGTCGACCCACTTGCGATGATTCTCCACGGCCAGCGCCCGCTCGGCGCCATCCGGGTCGCCCAGTTTTCCTTCGCCGTCGCACATGATCAGAACGCTCGTCACGCCCTCGTCCTCGCACCGCCGCTTCAACTCGGCCAGATACTTCTCATCGCGGACCTCGTCCTTGAAGAACTGGTTGACGTACTCGACGGCGTCGATCCCGCAGTCGCGTTTGGCGAACGCCGGAAAGTCGAGATTCGTCATCTCGCCCTTGAACAACGCCTGGTGGAGCGACCACTCCGCCAGGGAGATCTTAAACAGCAGCGGCGCCTCGTCGCCGGCCGCCAGCGCGGGCTCGCCCGCGAGGCGCAGCGCCGCAGCGGCCCCCACGGCGACGCCCGTACCCAGGAACTGCCGACGATTGGCCATTCGCGATTGAGCGTTCATCGATTTCACCCGCTGCGGCGCGACAAGGCCGTCCGTCGCATCCGCCCGCCGCACGCGGATCGAGGGGGAAGGGTATCAATATAATCGGCGCGCACCCCGCGGACAATTCGCCATGGATCAGCGCCTTAGACGCCCGCCGACCCTGCGACCGGCATTCACAAGTCCTCATCCCGATCCGGCGTCCGGCTCTCTGCGAGCCTTTGCAGCTCCTCGTGGATGAACAACAGCGACGACGACTTCTTCGGCCGCATCGAGCCGCGCGTCAGCCGGATCGTCGACGCGCCGTTTTCCCACGCCAATTCGAGTCGTTCCTTGTTCTCGCTTGTCGGCGGCCCCTGTTTTTGCGCCAGCGCCTCGCGCACCAGGTGAAACGCCTCGGTGTCGAACAACACCGTCATGCGAAACAACTTGCCGTCGACAAAGTGGTACAGGAACAGGTCGCTCTTCACGCCCGCCACCGTCGGCGAGGTCCCCTCCGACGGCAATTCGATCCGCGCAGTGACGATGCCCGCGGCCGCGTGCCACGGTTCGCTCCACAGCGTCGTGTTCGCCTGCCCGGGAAAGCTATCGCTGCAGTACGGCATCCGCATTCCGCCCACGGTACGCGCATATTTCAACTTGAAGTCCACGAGCGTCATCCCTAGGCGGTCGCCCTTCAGCTCGAACGGCACGTCGTCGCCCCGCAGCCCGATGCCCCCCTTTTGATTCCGCTGCCCCGGCGCCATCTGGCCGATCTCACTGAGCACTTGCATCACGTCAGAGTCTTTCATGTCAGCCGTGCGATAGCAGCGCACGTTCGCGTCGCCGCGGCGGCTGATTTCATACGACCCGTCGGCCGGCGTCTCGAACACCACCAACACCGCGCTTTTTTTGCGGCGCGCGATCTCGGCCATCATGTCCGGCGCCATCGCCTGCGACAGCGGCAGCGACGATCCCGGCGAAGACCCCGGCGCAGCGCCGAGCGGAATCGTCGACTTCGGCGCGGAACCAGGCGACGTGGAGGGCGGCGGATCGGCGTCAGTCGCCGACGCCGCGTTGCGGACTCGCGGCGGCGGCGTGGCCGGTGAATCCCAACCAACCGGCCGGGGCGGCGCGGGGATGGTCACCGTCGCCCCGCATTTGGGGCATCGCCCCTGCTGCCCGGCCAGCTCCGGGCGCACTTGCAGAAACGTGTGACAACTGCCGCATTCCAAACGAATGAGCGACATCAGGGGCTCCAGCCGCCGCAGGCCACGCCGATCTACTTGCTCGCAGGCTCGCCCGACAAGCCGCCCCCCTCCCCTGCACATTCTACTCGAACGCCGCCGCCTGGCGACAAGATCATCAGGTCCTGCTCCGGTCATTCTGACGTTCGCGACACGGTCATTCTGAGATCAGCCGAAGAATCTTGCCCGCCACGCGCCCAAACTCGACCCCCCGCCACGGCATTCTTCCAATTGCATCCCGTCCTCCTTGCAAATATGCTGGCTAGCTCATGGATCTGGCCCTTGCAGGCTGCACGAAGCGCCGCCGCGCTCGTCATTTCTTCCGCCGCCCTGTGGGAGGGTCGCCATGATTGCCTCGCCTTGCCGGTCCATTCGTCGGCTCGCGCTCGCCGCCGCCGTGGTGCTCGTCGGCGCAGGCGCCGCGCATGCCCAACGCGGCTACTTCGCCTCGATCGCCTATTCGCAATCGACCGGCAAGATCGGCTTCAGCGCCGGCCGGGCCCGCACCAAGGACGCCGCTGATTCGCTCGCGATTCGCAGTTGCGACGCCGCCGACGCCAAAGTGTGGATGTGGGCCCGCGACCAGTGGGTCGCCATTGCCGTGGTTGAGGGGCATCGTGGCAGCGCCGGCTTCGGCCGCGGCCGGTCCGCCGACGAAGCCCAACGCCGTGCCCTCGAAGAATGCTCCGAGCGCGCCAGCGGCCACCCATACCGAGTCGCCCTCTGCGTCCATGGCAGCGGCCAGCGCGTACGCGACGAGCAGCTTCGCCGCGTCGCGGGCAAGCCCGTCGTCAGCGCGACAGGTTACTTCGCCGCGCTGGCGTTCTCCCCATCCACCGGCAAGATCGGCTCCACCGCCGGGAAGGCCAAGACGATCGAAGAGGCGAAACAGCTCGCGCTGGCCGATTGCAACGCCAAGGACGCCAAGGTCTTCATGTGGGGCGACAAATGGATTGCCGTCGCCGTGGCGCCCGATCGCCCCGGCGTCGCGGGCTTCGGCCCAGGCGCCACCCGCGCCGCCGCCGAGAAGGCCGCCCTCGACGAGTGCACCAAGTACGCCAAAGGCGCCCCCTGCCGCGTCGCCCTGGCGATCTACAGCACGGGCGAAGAACCCCAAAGGGTCGACCCCGCTTCTCGTCGATCCGCCACGGCGCAGCCTCCAACTTCCCCCAGCCGATAGCGGTTCAGCGCGGCAACCGCCGCCAGTCATTCTGAGCGCAGCGAAGAATCCGCGCGCCCCGTAGAATCCTCGCTGCCCATCGCGGCCGCCGGCAGAGGCCCTCTGCCGGGCTGCGGTGAACCCTTACGCGCCGTCCCGCGTCTGTCTCGCGTACCTATTCTCCGGCCTCAAACCTCAAGCCTCGCGTCTCAAATCTCCCATGCTCCGCGCCACGCTCCGCCGCTACCGAGCCGCCTACGCCGGCCTGCCGCGGGAGGCGTGGCTGCTCGCCGTCGTGTTGCTGGTGAATCGCGCCGGCACGATGGTCATTCCATTCCTCACGCTCTACCTCACCAGCCAGCTTGGCATGAGCGAGGCCGGCGCCGCGCGGATGATCAGCGTCTACGGCCTCGGCGCCATCGCCGGGTCGTACATCGGCGGGCGGTTCTCCGAAACTTTCGGCGCCGTCCGCCTGCAAACCGTCTGCATGTTCCTGTCGGCGCCCGGCTACCTGCTCATCGGCGCGTGGGACACGTGGCCGCCCATCGCCGCATCGCTGTTCTTCCTCAGCCTGGTGAACGAAACCGTCCGGCCCGCCAACGCCACGGCCATTGCCAAGCTCACCACGCCGGCCAACCGCACGCGGGCGTTCGCCCTGCAGCGGCTCGCGCTGAACCTCGGCTTCTCGATCGGCCCCGCGGTGGGCGGCTTCCTGGCCACGATCGACTTCGCCTGGCTGTTCATCGTCGACGCCGCCACGAGCGTCGCCGCCGGCGCGGCGCTGCTCTTCTTTTTTCGCATGCGCCACGTCGAATCGCCCGACGGCGCCGCGCCGCAGCGCGTCGAGCGCGTCTCCCCGCTGCGCGACCGCACGTTCGTCGCCTTCCTTGGCCTGTCGTTCTTGACGATGTTGGTCTTCTTCCAGTTCGGCTCGACTTACCCGCTCTACCTCCGCGACCACTTCGGGCTCAGCGAAGCGCGGATCGGCCTGATGTTCGCCGTCAACACGACGATCATCGTGGCGCTGGAAATGCTGCTCATGGACGTGGTGCGCCCCTGGCCGTTGCTGCGGACCATTGGCTGGGGGAGTTGTCTGGCCTGCGTCGGCTTTGGCATCCTGCCGTTCGGCGACTCAATGGCCTACGCCGTGCTCGCCATGGTCGTCGTCACGATCGGCGAGATGCTGTCGTTCCCTCTGGCCGCCGGGTTCGTCGCCAATCGTAGCCGGCCGGGAACCGAGAGCCTGTACCTCGGCTGGTACGTGACGATGCACTCCGTGTCGCTGGTCATCGGCCCGGCGATCGGCGGAGCGCTCTACGAAGTGAACCGCGACGCCATGTGGCTGTCCGCGTTGGGGGTTGCCATCGCCGTGGTCATCGGGTTCGAGGTGCTCTCCGCCCGCGTTGGCGATCAGCCGTGCGAAGCAGCCGAAAAAGTCGACGCCGCTGTGGCGCCTCTTGCGCCGCCAGCCGAGCTACCCCTCGAGCAATTTCCGCAGCAAGCGGGGTGATGGGCAGGACCAGCGGTCGCTCGTTGCTTTGCGCTCGAGTTGGGGCCCCCTCTTCAGAGGGTGGAGGGAATACCCTTACGGTAAGCCGCCAGCGCTCGCACTTGACGGTCAGGGTCCTTAAAGTTCATCCTGAGCGCCCAAATTGACGTATGTTTGCTGTTGGGGCCGCACCCCGGCGAAGTGACATCTCTTCGACGCCCGCTGTGGCACGCAACCTTCGATTCGCAACCTTTGAGGGAAGATGCCATGCCCGCACCCGCCCGCCGACGCCCATCCCGCGCGCATACCTCCCGACCGCGATCGTTTCGCATGGAGCAATTGGAACCGCGGCTCGTTCTTTACGCCGTGAGCGGTTACGAGTGGACCAATCCCAACGTCTCGTTCAGCTTCGTACCCGAGGGGGCAAGCGTCGAGGGCTATAGCAACACGCTGTTCAGCCGGTTGAACGCAATCGCCCCGACCAATGTCTGGCAACGAGAATTCGCCCGTGCCCTGCAGACTTGGGCGAATGTTTCCAACCTGAACTTCCACCTCGTCGCCGACAGCGGCGCCGCCAGCGGCACGGCCGGGTCGGCCCAGGGCGATTCCCGTTTCGGGGACATCCGGCTGGCCATGCACGCGCTCGGCGGCCCCTTGGCCTATGCCTACTACCCGACCGGTTCCAGCACGCTCACCGGCGACATCTTTCTCTCCACCGAATTCAACTTCCAGGTCGGAGCCAACTACGACGTTTACTCCACGCTCCTCCACGAAGCGGGCCATACGCTCGGTTTGCGGCATTCAGCCGGGTCGGTCATGAACTCCTCGTACCAGGGCGTGCTCACGGGTCCGACTGCTGACGACATCGCGGGAATCCAGGCGATCTACGGCTCCCGCCAGCACGACGCCTTCGACGCGGTCGCGGGCAATGACTCGCTGGCCCAAGCGACGGCCGTCACCATTGGCGCCGACGGTAAGTACAATGCCTCGGGCGACTTGCAGACCCTCGCCGACGTTGACTATTACGCCTTCGCGGCGCCACAAACCAGCAACGGATCCTTCACGATCTCGATCGACGCCGCGGGCCTGAGCCTCCTCGCGCCCAAGGTGGCCGTGTACAACGCGTCAGGAACGCTCCTCGGGCAGGCCAACGTCGGCGCCGCCTACGGCACAACCGCCACGGTGACGCTCTCAGGCGTGGCTGCGGGCGAGGTGCTCTACGTCATGGCGGACGGCGCCACCGGCGACGCGTTCGGGATGGGCGCCTACCGGATCAACGCCGCTTTCGGGCTGACCGCCGGGGGTGGTGGAGGAGGAGGCGGAGAACCCGTTCCCCCTCCGGAGCCGTCCGCCGACCGCTACGAGCCCAACAACACGCTGGCGGCCGCCGCCAATCTAGGCAAATTCAACAACAGCACGTTCACCGGCGTTTCGCTGCACAACGCCACCGACGTCGACTACTACCGCTTTTCCGTCAATCAGGCCGGCACGTTCCAGATCAGCACTCGATTCGCCGCCGGCAGTGCGTCGACGTTGACAGTGTACAACTCCGACGGAACGGTCCTCGAGGAGACGGCCAAGGGCGCCGTCGTCGTGTCGCTCGCCAAGAACGCCACAACATTTGTCCGCGTCAGCAGCCCCGCCGGCGCCGTCGACGTGTACGACCTCGTCTTCACGAAGATCGGCAACGCCGGCCACCCTAAAGGTCAGCAGCCCGGCAACCTGACGCCCGACCCTTACTATGCCGAAGGCGGCCACGACGACCATCACGGTCACGGCGTCGAACGCCACGGGGAGCACGACTCGGCCATGAGCGAGGGCCTTTGGACTCTGGCAGCGGCCAGCGTGCACACCCACGACGGCCCCGCCGCGGAGCGTGCCGCCATGATCCTTGAGTCGACGCCGAGATCCGCTGGCGCCGCGTCGGCCTTTTCTGGCAACGGCATTCAAATATCGCATGCCGCGTCCGGCGTCTCGGCCGCGGCTGACGTCACCTCGCAATTGCGACCGTCGCGCCGAGATCAGCACGCCGTGCCAGGATCCGTCGGAGCCTGGGAATCGGAGTGGGTTGCCGCCGCCGATGAGTTGGCGGTCGCCTTCTAGCCACCGCCTCGACGTTCACGACGGCCGGCTCTGCGAGTCGGAACAGCGAGCGCATAAAAAGGGCGCCGAGGCGGCAAACGCGCCGCCTCCGCGCCAGGATTGCTAAGGCTGAGGCCAACGATCAGACGAAACGCCGGCGTCGTGCGCCCACGCCGCACACTGCGGCCAGTACGCCCCAAACCACAAGGGACGTCGCCTCGGGCACGACGTCTTGCGTGTCTGGTCCCTCCCCACCGTAGAACGCGATATGGGAAATGGCGCCTTGATCCGGCCAGAAGTCGTCAAGCATCAAAGTCGTCATTCGGTCCCATTCCGACACGTTGAACAAATACTGTGCGGGATCTTGATTGCCGTCTTTGACGAGCAGGAACAACTCGACTGAGTTAAACTTGGGTTCTCCCACGACCCACGTGATGGTCGCGTCCTCGGGATCGTCCGGATCATTGAAGAATGAGGTCGTATAGGATCCGGCAAAAGACCCCGACTCGGCGCCGCCGACGTCTTGCTTGTAGAGCTCAAAGAGTAATCCGCCCGTCATGACGAGGACTTCGACGTCCGACGCGTTCAGGTTGTCGTTGTCGGAAATCTCCAGTTTCGGCGTCGTCGAAGGCGTGATCACCGTCGGGTCGTCGTTGGGTTCCGGAAAATCGATCGGCATCAAGATCGACGCCCAAGCCTGGCTCGACGCCAGCACCACGCCCAAGGCGAACGTAAGCATTGTCGATAGAAATGAGATTCTCATGGTGATCGCCTGCCTTCCGCATGATTCGCAGCCAACGAATGTCGTCTGCGTCTATGAGACGCATTGACGCCATTCAGCAACTAGGCTACGCGGCATCGGGGCAATTCACAAGTATTTTGTGGAAATTTCTTGGTGAGTTACTCTACGGAAATTCCACATCTGTCACAAAAAATTCTCGACTTGCACAGAATTTCTTGTCGCAAAGCATTGTCCACAATGGACTTGTGGATTATGGAGAAATCAGCGTTGAGGCTCCAGCCGGCCACCGTCTCCTTTGAGAGTGCCGCCCTGCGATAGACGCCGCCTAGCGAGGAACCTGCACCACCCGCGGTCGGCGTCCTGCGGCGATTGCAAAAGCTAAGCACGCCAGGGCCAATCCACACGGCTCCGGCACGCCGGCTACCGCGGCGGCGCTTGTGTGCGGCGTCACGTCGCCGAACAGTTCCCCTACGCGGAGCTCGTCCACCAGCCACTCCGCCGCCTGCCGGGCGCCGGAAAGATTGCCCGCGAACAAGCGAATCCGATCGAAGCTGAACATGTTGCCGTCGGTCGCATTGAACGGCGTGAGCGCCAGCTCGGTGGCTCGTTGCTCGACGGCCGCCAAGTCGATCACAGTATCGGCCTCCCCGTCGGCCGGCGTCGCGTTGAGGTTTGGATTCATCCAAACGAGCACCTTGTCGCGGGGGTTCTCCCCGCCAAAGTGATCGATCCGCACGACCATCAGGCTGGTCTGCCCCGCAAATGGCGTTTGCGTATACCGAGATCGAAACCGTCCGTCGACCGGATTCTCTTGCCACTCGCGCGCCGTCGTGATCGTGCCATCCTCCGGGTCCACATAATTGGGCGCCGCCTGCGCCGTGATGTTGCCGTCCACGCGCGGCGCATTGATCTGCCACAGATCAACGGCACTCTGCGCGAGCACGCCCGACTTGCCGTAGGTGCTGCGGAACAGCGCGAACTGCTCATCCAGCGGGATCGGCGTTAAGTCCTCGAGCCGCTGAATGCGCAGCAGGTCGGCCCCGTGGACGAGGGGGAACTGAAAAGCCGTGTTCTCGCCAAGGTTGAGCTTTTCCGTGATGGTCGCCGCCATGTCGAAGAACGACAAATTGGCGCCGCGACCGTAGGTCCCGTTTTCGATGCTGGGCGGCGGCCCCGGCTGCTCGTCGTTGAGCGCGCCCGTCCGCACCCCGAGGAACGAAATCCACGTCGACGTGGGAGTCGTTGCGCTCGCGCCCGTCCCGTCGCGGCGGAACGAAAAGGTCCGCCCCGGCGTATTGGACGTGCCTGAGAGTCCCGTGTTGTTGAGCTTGCCGCCAGTCGTCACCAGCGCGTTGCCCAGAGCGTCGGTGTAACCCAGGCTGCCGGCCTCGATCGTCGTCGAGTCGCTCACCCCCTGCGTCTCGTCCCACGCGTCGGCGAACCCTGTGCCGCCGTTCAGTCCCACTCCGGCGGTCACGAGCAATTGCCCCGGCGTGTAGTCAAACCCCTCATAGGCCAGCACCACGGCGCGCACCTGTGAGGCGGCGCTCAACGCCCCGACGACGGTCCCGAGAACGATGATGGATTGGCCAAACCGCGACGCCCACAACCCGCTTTGCATGGTCAGAGTTCCTTGGCGAAAAAGTCACACGAGAATGTGGAAGGACTAGGGACGCGATCCCCGATCGACGCGCGAAAGGGGCGCACGCCGCCGGCGAAGGCCGCGCATCACCGCCCCCGCGACGCCCGATAATGGCGACCGAGTGCCTGCGAAGAGAATTGCGGACTGCCGACGACCGACGGCGCCTCGTCCCGTGCTCCGCCAACAGTCTCCAGAAAAGCCGCCAGAGTGGTCCTCAAACTGGCGCAATTCACCCTAGGGCGGCGGCGACCCGCGATCAAGCATTTCGGGGCGAAATTCGCTGCTGAAATTCCGCAAGCGTCGCCCCGATTTCTGCAAACGGCGAAGCGGCCATCGGACGCGCCGCGAGAATGCGCCGCAACGGCTGCCGCTTAGCGGCGTAATGTCGTTGGGGGCATCGCGTGAAACGATAGCCCCGCCAGCACCATGGCGATGCCCAGTCCGCCGAAGCCCACGGCCATCGCCCACGCCGGGGCGTTCGGCCCTAGGCCCGCAACAAACCAAGCGGCCAGCACGGCGCCGCCGCCGGCAATGGCGATCGCCGGCGCCAACCTTGCCGCGCGGGCGCCTGCCCAGGCCGTCGCCGCCACGGCGAAAAAGCTGGCGGCCACGGCCAATGCTCCAAGTTCGCGAGCGTCGGCTCGGAACGGGCGGCCCCAGGCATCAGCGGCCCACACCGCGCCGAGTACAAACCCCGCCACGACGAGGAAGCATGTCGCCAAACTGAAAGCACGCGCCACGCGCAGCGCCGCGCCGCTGAGCGCCGGCAGGGCCGAGCGAGTTGCGAGCCGGCGCACAGTCGCATACGCAGAGACCGCCGCCGCCAGCAGTCCGGACAAATATCCCAGCCTGATCGCCAGGGTATGCATCGTAAGCACGGGCCGTTGGACAACCTCGGGCGCGCGGCCCGCCATGAAGGCAAGAAACGCCAACATCACGACGGCCCCACATGCGATGATCCCGCCGAGCGCAGCCAGATCGATCGCCGGCAAACGATCGAGCTTGGCGAACTCGCGCCCAATTGCCGCCGGATCGCCCAGTCGGCCAACGGCCAGAGCCCACGCTTGCTCGCCCGTCCTTCCGCCCCGCACGTACCGAGCAAACTCCTCACGCAAGTGATCCTCCAGCTCAGCGATCGCCTCGCCGCTGGCGCCCAGCGCAGCGGCCCGGACGCCCCATTCGAGAACCGCGCGTTCGAAGTCAAACTCGTTCAAATCAAACCCATTGCCGCCGGACACGTCGCTGCTAGGCATGGCCAGGTCTCCACAAGAGATTGAGCGTGCGATCGACGACGCGCCACTGCTGTTGAGCCTCGGCCAGTGCGGCGCGTCCCGGCTTCATGATCGAATAGTACTTCCGCTTCCGGCCGGTCTCGCCGGTCTTCCACCGCGACTTGATCCGTCCCTGCCGCTCCAGCCGGTGCAGCACGGGATACAGCATGCCGTCCGTCCAGCGGATGCGGTCGCCCGACAACTCGCGAACCCGCTGAATCAGGGCGTAGCCGTAACTTTCGCCCTTGGCCAACAGTGAGAGGATCAGCGGCTCGGTCGACGCGGCAATAAGTTCCTTGGGAAGCATGGCCGCACAATACATTGCAACACTATGTATTGTCAAGGGCCATCGAACAGCGGGCTCCCAATTCGGTGAAACCGCGCCATTGGCATTTAGCCCCGCCGCTCGCGGCGGGTGCGACGCAAATCTAAAGGCGTCGCCCAGTTGCATCCTGCGACGCGGGAATTTTCTAAGGATTTTCGCGTGAGACGAGTTCTCCGCCCAAAACGCCCTCGGAACCCATCACCTGGCGACGTCGCGAGCCGCAGTTTGGCGGACATCCAATCGCGTCCCCGGAGGTCCGCGCCGCCGAGGCGTTGAGACAACCTCTCAATCGAAGCCAATCTCGCTGTATTCACGCCCTTTTGACGCGCGATGTCGGCGCTGCTCCGCATCGCTGGTGAGTCTCAGTCTCGACTTCAAGTTGCGTTCCGCGCCGCGTGTTGACGGCCCAGGCGCCGCCCTCCAGAATTCCGCCGTGCCAATCCATTTTCCACTCGTCCAGGAGGAACTTGCCATGAACCGCCTGCTCGCCGCCGCCAAGCGCCACTACGAATCCAAACGGGACGAAGCCGTCGCCAACCTCGAGGTCTACTTCACCAAAGCCGTCGGCATCGGCGAGCATTCCGACCTCCAGGAAGAAATCCGCAAGTGGACCGACGTGCTCTCCAACTCAATCGACGGCCTGGAGTCGCTCGACCACCACTTCAACGACGACGGCCACGCGAAATGACCGCTAGGCATGCGGCGGTTCGGATGGCGTGGCAAGCGCGCGCTGATCCTTCAACCCCACGCCGCTTACCTGCCCGCGGCGGGCTTCGCTGAGCAGAAAATGCAGCGTCTCCGCCGCGGCCGCAGGCGCCAGGCCTTCGGGGCGGATATTCGAGACGCAGTTGCGCTGCGCGTCGGTGTTGCCCACGCGCGGGGCGTAGACCAGATACGCCCCCAAACTGTCTGGCGAGCCCAACCCTGGACGCTCGCCGATGAGCATCAGCGCGACTCTCGCGCCCAGCCGCTCGCCAACCTCATCCTCCAAAGCCACCCGGCCGAAGCGCGCGATCACAATCGGCGCCAGCCGCCAGCCATCGATCGCCAACCTCGGCAACAACGCCGCCAGCACCGCCGTCGTCTGCCGATGAGCCGCCAGCGCCGACAAGCCATCGCTCACGATGATTGCCAGATCCGGCGTCAGATCCGGGGCCGCGCCCGGGCGCGCGAGCGCAGCCAACCGCTTCTGCGACGCCGGCGCCAGCCGCCGCCCCAGTTCGGGCCGCTGAAGATACACCAGCCGATCCGCCGCGGCGCTGTCGACGACCACCGTCTCGACGCCGAGCGTCGAGACTTCCGCCGCCAACCCCTCGGCGTCGAACGGATTGTGCACGGCGTCCCGCGCCGCCGCGTGAGCCCCCTTGAACTGCAGCCACTCGCCCGTCGGCAAGCTCCCGCCCGCGCGGCCCAGTGCAATCCTAGCCGGCGTCGTCTCGCGCAGCCGTTGCCAGGCGTCGGGAGTGACCGGCACATCGCAGTTCATTGGCTGTCCGCGGCTCCTCCGTTAATTCCCGCCCCCGCCAGCAACCGATGCTGCGGCGGGATCGGCAACAACCGGTTCCCTGCATCCGCGATCCGCATCCCCCGCAGCCACGCCTCGAACTCTGGCGCCGGCCGCAGCCCTAGGAGCTGCCGCAGGTACTGGGCGTCGTGGAACGACGTCGACTGGTAGTTCAGCATCACGTCGTCGGCCCCCGGCACGCCCATGAAGTAGTTGCAACCCGCCGCAGCCAGCAGCGTGAGCAGGTTGTCCATGTCGTCCTGGTCGGCCTCGGCGTGATTCGTGTAGCACACGTCGCAGCCCATCGGCACGCCCAGCAGCTTGCCGCAAAAGTGGTCCTCGAGCCCTGCGCGAATGATCTGCTTGCCATCGTACAGGTACTCCGGGCCGATGAACCCCACGACCGTGTTGACCAACAGCGGCTTGAACTTCCGCGCCACCGCGTACGCCCGTGCTTCGAGCGTCTGCTGATCGACCCCATGATGGGCCCCCGCCGACAGGCACGACCCCTGCCCCGTCTCGAAATACATGACGTTGTCGCCGACCGTGCCGCGCCGCAGCGACAGTGCCGCCTCGCGCGCTTCGCCCAGCAGCTTCAAGTTGACGCCAAAGCTCGCGTTGGCG
Source organism: Lacipirellulaceae bacterium (assembly GCA_044867485.1). GTDB lineage: Bacteria > Planctomycetota > Planctomycetia > Pirellulales > Lacipirellulaceae > Lacipirellula. The sequence goes on from JBIOVA010000254.1 coordinate 114,787, forward strand.
GCTTCGGTCCCCGCGATCGACTGGAACACCAGGTCGACCGGCGCGCCGCGCTCGATCGCCGCGATCTGCGTCGTCACATGCGCCAGCACGCACGACTGCGTCGGAATCTCGTACGTCGCAATCAACCGGTCGAGCATCTCTAGTAGCCGGATCGCCATGTCCGGCGAGTCGGTCGCCGGGTTGATCCCGATCACCGCGTCGCCGCAGCCGTAGAGCAACCCGTCGAGAATTGACGCGCCGATTCCCGCCGGGTCATCGGTCGGATGGTTCGGCTGCAGCCGCACCGACAGCCGCCCCGCGAGCCCCAGCGTGTTGCGAAACCGCGCGACCACCCGGCACTTGCTGGCCACCAGGATCAAATCCTGGTTCCGCATCAGCTTGCTGACCGCGGCGACCATCTCGGGCGTGAGCCCCGGCGCCAGCGCCGCGAGCGCCTCCGCGTCGGTCTCATACCGCAACAACCAATCGCGAAACTGCCCGACGGTCAGCGACGCGACTGGCGCCAGCGCCGCCGCGTCGTGCGCGTCGACAATCAGCCGCGTGACTTCGTCCTCCTCGTAGGGGACGACCGGCTCCGCCAGAAAATCGGCGAGCGGCGTCTCGGCCAGCGCCATCTGCGCCGCAACGCGCTCCCGATCATTCTCGGCCGCGATCCCCGCCAGAGCATCCCCGCTCCGCCGCGGCGAGGCCTTCGCGAGCAAAGTCTTCAAACCTTCGAAGGCAAAGTCCTGATGGCCAATCGTGGATCGATATCGCGGCATACGCCCAATATCCGCTCCGCTCGCCGGCTCGCCAAGCCTCCACGGCGTGGGAGGCCACAGCACGTGATCTCCCCACCCTATCAGCGAATTTCACCCTGCGCCGGGAGGAAATCCCCCGATTCTCCTTGACACCGGCCGTCCCGCAATTTTGATGGAGAGTGTCGCGATTCCTTGGCCTGCAGGACTCCGCACTGACAGCGCTCCACGACGGACGAGACGCGCGTCGCCCCGGCCACCCACCGCCGGCGCCCCGAGCCCCCGGCCCTGCGGCAGCGACACCCCCCGGAACAGCAATCTTCAGGAGACGGCGTCCGATGAGCACTCGGTCCTTGGTCACACTCTGCGCACTCACCCTCGTCGCGACGGCCTCACTCCCCGCCGCCGCGTCGATCCTCCCCGGCGACGTCATCCAGCTCGCCCACGTTGTCGGCGGCCCCGGCGGCATCTTCCTCGCCACCGAGCCCAGCGACGGCACGACCGACCCCTTTGGCACGTTTTGCGTTCAGCTCGAGGAGCCGATGAACTACGACACGCCCTACAAGGTGCTGTCGATCAACGCCTTCACGGTGCCGAACAACAACCCGCTCGGCGAGCAGACCGCGTGGCTCTACACACAGTTCACCGACGAGAACGCTTCGCCCACGGGCCTCGCCGGCTTCAACTTCGCCAGCCCCACCGCCGACCAGGCCAACGCCCTACAGCTGGGGATCTGGCAGGGGATGAACTACCTTAACAGCACGATCCAGTCCGGTTCCGGCTGGTCGGCCGCGTACGTCGCCTGGCTCGAAACCAACTTCCTCGACGCCTGGCTCGCCAACTACGCCGTCTCCGGCTGGACCGGCATCGGCGAGGTGCGAATCATGAACCTGGTCTCGACCGCGAGCGACAACGTCCATATTCAAGACCAACTCATCCGCGTCCCCGACGAGCACCAGGAACAGCTCCCCGAGCCTTCGGCCCTGCTGGTCTGGACCGGCCTCGCGGCCGCGGTCGCCGGCATTGTGACCCGCCGCAAGAAGGGGTCGGCGGTCGCTTCTTGACGCAGCTTCTTTTCGGCGCGCCATGAAAACACCGCGGCGCGGACAGAATTCGCGATTTCTGTCCGGTGGGAACGGCGTTTTCGGCGGCGATTGGCGGATGCGCGGCCTCTAGGCGCGGACAGAATTCCGTTGAATTCTGTCCGCTTTCGGTCTCGTGTTCTGCGGATAGAATTCGCGACGCCGCGCCAACTCGTGGATAACGGCGGACTCAAACTTTGCAGGAATGGGCGGCGGCGTGCGCGCACGACGAGACAGTTGCCTAAAGCTCCTGGAAAGATGTCAAAGAACCGCAATGGACCGCGCCAATGGCGGTCAAGCTTGACCCTAGCACAGGTCGTGGCCCAATTTCTACAAGAAAGTTTGGGCCATTTTGGGGAGGGAGCGAAAGCGGGTTGCTGGAGCCGTTGCTTCGGGCGGCGTTGGTGGGGACGCGCGTCGCGAGCGACGCGGCTAAGATTGTCGCGCGAAGTCGTTACGCCCCAGCCGCGGCGTCAATCCTTCAACAGCTTCCGCAGCACGGTGTGCAGGATCCCGCCGTTGCGGTAGTAGTCCAGCTCCACGGGCGTATCGATCCGCAGCGTTACGGGAAAAGTAAGGATTGAGGCTTGAGAATGGATGCCGGACGAGCTCGGGTCCCCGCTCGCGCCTCGCGCCTCGCGCCGCGCCACGACCGTCAGCTTCTGCCGCGGCTTCATCTCGTCCCCCAGGTCCGGAATGTCGAACACTTCGGTCCCGGTGAGCCCCAGCGATTGCCAGGTCTCGCCGGGTTCGAACTCCAGCGGTAACACGCCCATCATCACCAGGTTGCTGCGGTGGATCCGTTCGAAACTGACGGCCATCACCGCCCGCACGCCGAGCAGAAACGTTCCCTTCGCCGCCCAGTCGCGGCTCGAGCCCGTGCCGTACTCGCTGCCGGCGAGCACCACCAGCGGCACGCCCTCGGCCTTGTACTTCATCGCAGCGTCGTAGATCGTCATCTGCTCGCCGTCGGGCATGTGGCGGGTGACGCCCCCCTCGGTGCCCGGCGCCATCATGTTGCGGATGCGGATGTTGGCGAACGTGCCGCGAGTCATCACCCGGTCGTTGCCCCGCCGGGCGCCGTAGCTGTTGAAGTCGATCGGCTCGACGCCGTGCTCCATGAGGTACTTGCCCGCGGGACTCGCCTTCGCGATCGACCCCGCCGGCGAGATGTGGTCGGTCGTCACCGAATCGCCGAACGCCCCCAGGCACCGAGCCCCGCGCAACGGCAGGATCGGTCCCGGCTCGGTCGTCAGCTCCGCCAGAAACGGCGGCTCCTGGATGTAGGTGCTCGCGGCGTCCCACTGGTACAGCTCGCCGCCGGTCACCTCAATGGCGTTCCACTTCTCGTTTTTCTGCCAGACGTTGTGGTACTCGTGCTCGAACATCTCGGGCAGCACGCTGGCGTCGACGACCGACTTCACCTCCTCGCGCGACGGCCACACGTCTTTGAGCATCACCGGCGAGCCGTCGGCGCCTGTGCCGAGCGGTTCGCAGTTGAAGTCGACGTCGGTCGTCCCGGCGAGCGCATACGCCACCACCAGCGGCGGGCTCGCCAGGTAGTTCGCCTTCACGTGCGGGTTGATGCGGCCCTCGAAGTTGCGATTGCCGCTCAGCACGCCCGCCACCACGAGGTCGTTCTCGTGCACTGCCTTGGCGATGGGCTCCGGCAAGGGACCGCTGTTGCCGATGCACGTCGTGCAGCCGTAGCCCACCGTGTTGAAACCGATCTTGTCGAGGTATTGCTCGAGGTCCGCTTTGCGGAAGTAGTCGGTCACCACGCGGCTGCCTGGCGCCAAACTTGTCTTCACATGCGGCGGCACCTTGAGCCCCTTCTCGACCGCCTTCTTCGCGAGCAACCCCGCGGCAACCATCACCGACGGGTTGCTTGTGTTCGTGCAACTGGTGATCGCCGCGATCACGACGCTACCGTGCTTTACTGGAAACCGCTTGCCGTTGGTCTGCACGTCGACGCCCGCGAAGCCGGGGTCGACGCCCACCGCGGCCGGCTCCGGCGTTGCTACGCCCGGTTCCGCCGGCTGGCCGCCCTCCCCTTCCCAGCGGCCCGGCCCCGATAACTCGGGCGACTGCTTGCGATAAACCTCCAGCAAATCCCGCCGCCACGCCGCCTTCATTTCGCCCAACGGAATCCGGTCCTGCGGCCGCTTCGGCCCGGCCAGGCACGGCTCGACCGTCGACAGATCCAGCTCCAGCGTCGAAGTGAATGTCGGCGCCGGCGTCGTGTCGGTGCGGAACAGCCCTTGCTCCTTGGCGTAGCGCTCGACCAGTTCGACCTCAGCCTTGGTGCGGCCGGTGCGCCACAGGTAGCGCAGCGTCTCGGCGTCGATGGGGAAGAAGCCCATCGTGGCGCCGTACTCGGGCGCCATATTGGCGATCGTGGCCCGGTCGGCCAGCGACATCGTCGACACGCCGTCGCCGTAGAACTCAACGAACTTGTTCACGACCTTGTGCTTCCGCAGGATTTGCGTGACGGTGAGCACGAGGTCCGTCGCGGTGGCGCCGGCCCGTAGCGCGCCGGTGAGCTTCATCCCCACGACCTCCGGCATCAGCATGTAGATGGGCTGGCCGAGCATAACGCCCTCGGCCTCGATGCCGCCAACGCCCCAGCCGACGACGCCCAGCGCGTCGATCATCGTCGTGTGGCTGTCGGTGCCCACGAGTGAGTCGGGCAGCGCGACCTTCCCCGCATAGTCGTCGCGGAGGAACACGCACTTGGCGAGGTACTCGAGATTCACTTGGTGCACGATGCCCGTCCCCGGCGGCACGACGCGGAAGTTGTCGAACGCCAGTTGGCCCCAACGGAGGAACTCGTACCGCTCGCGGTTGCGGGAAAATTCCAGCTCGATGTTGAGGTCCAGCGACTGGTCCGTGCCGAAGTAGTCGACCTGAACGGAGTGGTCGATCACGAGGTCGACCGGCACCAGCGGGTTGATTTTCTTCGCGTCGCCGCCGAGCCGCTTCATCGCGGAGCGCATCGCGGCGAGGTCGACCACGCACGGCACGCCGGTAAAGTCTTGCAGGACGACCCGGGCCGGGTTGAAGGGGACCTCAACGCCGGAGTCGCCAGGGGCGAGGACGCCCCGGCTCGTGGTCCAACCAGCGAGGCCCTTCACGTCGTTTTCAGTGACGACGTAGCCGTCGCAGTTGCGGAGGCAGGACTCCAACAAGACGCGGATCGAAAACGGCAGCGCCTCGACCCGCGTGAGGCCAAGCTTCTCGAGTTTCGATAGGCGGTAGATGCCGGCCTTGCCGGAGCCAGTTTCGAAGAGGTCGCGAGCCGAGAAGGGATCGATCTTGAGCGTCGGGGAGGCCATGGGGGCGGTCCTGCAGTAGGGGGTGCGAGCGGCGGCGGCACGCCTGGCGCGAACCATTTTATCGCCGCGGCGCCCGTCTGTCTGGCCCTTCCCGTCCACTTGCTCGCCGTCGAGCCGGATCGCCCCGCGATCCGGGAGTTTGCGGAGGCAAGCGAGCCGCCCGCTAGTAGTGGTATCTCGCCTGCAGGAAGTCAATGCGGTCGTCGCGGACGAGATACACGATGCGGTGCTCCTGCGTCAGCCGCCGCGACCAGGCCCCGGCGTCAAGGTACTTGAGGGGCTCCGGCTTTCCGAGGCCGGCGAATGGGTCGCGAAGCACGGCTTCGACGAGATCGAACACCCGCAAGGCGGTCTTGCGGTTCGTCTTCACCCAGTAGACGACGTCTTCGCGGAACTCGGGGTGGGAGACGGCGTCGCGCGACTTGGGCTGCGTCGGCTTAGGCTTGGTCAAGGCCAACCTCGCGGCGAAGCTGGTCGAGCGACTGGCGAGAGCCCTTGTTGGCGCGGGCCCGTTGAAGTGCGGCCAACAGCCGCTGAGCGTTTTTCGGGGAACGCAGCAAGTGCGCCGTCTCGATCAGACTCGTCAATTCGACGGCGGAGATCATCGCGACGTCTTCCTTGCCGCGGCGGCTGACGATGACCACTTCCTGATTCGACGCGACTTCGTCGAGCAGTTCGGCGAGGTTCGCCCGCGCGTGCGTATAAGTGGCTTGAATAGCCATGATTCGCTCCTGTACATGACTACTGTACAACTATGGCAGGCGGGCGTCAAGTCGTCTCACGCGTTGTCAAGAGCCGGCGATCACGGCTTGCGACAAATACGCTCCAAGCCTAGATTCGACGGTTCTCGTCCGGTTGCGCCGTCTCGTCCCATTGTCCGCCTCGCTCCGCCTCGCTCCGCCGCATGACGCCGCGCGATCCCTATGTGCTCGACCCGGCGCTGGTGGCCGATCCGCCGCGGTCCTGGCGCGGCACGCTCGCGATGCTCGGGCCGGGGTTTGTGCTCACCGCCTCGATCGTCGGCTCCGGCGAACTCATCGCCACGACCACGCTTGGCGCCAAGGCCGGCTTCGTCGCCCTGTGGGTCATCCTGCTGAGCTGTCTGGTCAAGGTTGCGCTGCAACTGGAGTTCGGCCGGCACACGATCCTCACCGGCGAGACGGCATTGGCGGCGTTCAATCGGATTCCTGGGCTCAAACTGCGCGGCGTCCACTGGACCACGTGGTTCTGGCTCGCCGTGCAGCCGCTCAAGATTCTGCAGGTCGGCGGCATCGTTGGCGGCGTGGCGATGCTGATGCATATCGTCGTGCCGGGCGTGCCGGTGTGGATCTGGTGCTGGGTCACGGCCGTGGCGGCGGCCCTGCTGGTGGCCAGCGAGGGCTACGGATTCATCGAGCGGGCGTGCGTGCTGATGATCGTCGCGTTCACGGCCACGACGCTCGTGTCCGTCGTGTCGCTCCAGTGGACTGAGTACGCCGTCACCGGCGCCCAACTGGCCGAGGGGTTCCGCGGACGCCTGCCCCAGGCCGCGATGGTCACGCTGATCGGCGCGTTTGGCCTCACCGGCGTCGGCGGCGACGAGATCATGCAGTACACCTATTGGCTCATCGAAAAGGGCTATGCCGCCAAGACGGGCCGCGGCGACCCGGCGGATCCCGTCTGGGCGGCGCGGGCCCGCGGGTGGATGCGGGTCATGTACCTCGACGCCCTGGCGTCGATGGTTGTGTACACGGTGGTGACGGCCGCGTTCTACCTGCTGGGCGCCGCGGTCCTACACGCTCGAAGCGAGATTCCCAAAGGCTCCGCGATGATCGACACGCTGGCAACGATGTACACGCAGTCGTTAGGAACCTGGGCCCGTGGAGTGTTTCTGTTCGGCGCCTTTGTCGTCCTGGCGTCGACCGTGTTCTCGGCCCTGGCGGCGTGGACACGGACGTTCACTGACGCGACGGGCCTCCTCGGGTTCATCGATTTTGCCAATCCCGCGTCGCGACGACGAACCGTAAAAATATTCGCATGGTTCTTCCCGCTGACTTGGGCCGGCGTGTACTTGGGCTTGGCGGCGTATGACATGACCGACGATCCGGTCATCATGGTCACGCTCGGCGGCGTGGCGACCGCGTCGATCCTGCTCGTGGTCGTCGTGGCGGCCATTGACTTCCGCCTCCGCCGAACGCCGCCCCAATTGGCGCCGGGGATGGCCTACGACCTGGCCCTGGCGGTGAGCATTCTCCTCCTGGCGGCGTTTGCGGCGTACACCGCGTTGACGAAGATCGGTTCGGCACTGGCGCCGCCGGCAGCCGTGGCGCCGGCAAATCCCGCCCCAAAGGCGTAACGCCCGGAACTCGCGAGGCTTACCTAATCGGCGCCCGACGCGCTGGTCGCCGTCGACGGCGGCGTGGGAGATAGACGCCCGGCGCCTTTCGCAAGAATCGGGGTTCAATTTCCAGAAATCGGGGCCGGTCGGCGAAGAAAATCAGGCATAATTCGCCGGCGCGTGCGGATGTTTGCCGGGGGGATGTGCGAGGACTGCCGGTCAACCACCGGTGGCAGCGGGCGCGCCGATCGCACAGAATGGGAGTTCGACGGCCACTCGACGCACGGCCGTTCCTTGTCTCGCCGCGGTTCGGTTCACACCCATCCAACTGATCTGTTTCGCAAAGGGAGCGAAGATGACGATCCATCGCCGGCAGTTCATGCAAACCACGTTGGGCGCCGCCGCGGCGATGAGCCTTGCCGGGCGAGCGCGGGCCGCGGGGACCGACGACGTCCGCGTCGCCCAGATCGGCTTCCGCGGCCAGGGCGGCGGGCACATCAACACGCTCGGCCGCCGGGTCGTCGCCCTGTGCGACGTCGACGAGAAGGTGCTCAACAAGAAGGCGGACGACCTGGAGGAGAAGTTCGGCGCCAAGCCCGACACCTACACCGATTACCGCAAGCTGCTCGAGCGAAACGACATCGACGCGGTGTCGATCGCCACGCCCAATCACTTGCACGCGATTATCACGATCGCCGCCGCACAAGCCGGCAAACACGTGTACTGCGAAAAACCGGCGTCGCACAACGTGTGGGAAGGCCGTCAGATGGTCGCTGCGGCTCGCAAGTACCACAAGATCGTGCAGATCGGCACGCAATGCCGTTCCAGCCGCGGGTTGAACGAGGCGCAGCAGTGGCTGCACGCCGGGAACCTAGGCGCCATCAAATTCGCCGTCGGCACGTGCTACAAGCGACGGCCGTCGATTGGCAAGAGCGAAACGGCGCTGGAATTCCCCAAATACATCCATCGCGACCTGTGGGTCGGCCCCGCGGCGGACGATCCGATCTACCGCCCGAAGCGCAACTCGCAGGGCGGCGAGAACCCGCACTACGATTGGCACTGGGACTTCAACACCGGCGGCGGCGACCTTGGCAATCAAGGCATCCACCAAATGGACGTCGCCCGCTGGTTCCTCGGCGAGCCCGCCCTGGCGCCCCGCGTGTTGAGCATTGGCGGCCGGCTCGGCTATGAGGACGCCGGCAACACGGCCAACACGCAGGTCGTCTTCCAGGCCTACGAGAAGGCGCCGCTGATGTTCGAGGTCCGCGGCCTGCCCCGCGGCAAGGGCCGAGACGGCATGGATAATTATCGCGGCTCGGGCGTCGGCGTGATCGTCCAATGCGAGAAGGGGCACCTCCTGATCCCCAGCTACAGCGAAGCCATTGCCTACGACAACGACGGCGAGGAGATCGACGGCGGCCACTTCCGCGGCGGCGGCAACCATCACGACAACTGGCTCGAAGCGATCGTCGCCAACGACCCGAAGCTGCTGCACGCCGACGTGCAAGAAGGCCATGTGTCGAGCGCGCTGTGCCACACGGGCAACGTTTCCTATCGGCTGGGCAAAAAGGCGGCCACCGAGGCGATCGCCGAGGCCGTCAAGGATAACGAGGTGCTGGCCGACGGCTTCCAGCGGATGTGCAATCACCTGCGGGCCAACGGCGTGGAGATTGACGGCGGCGAGCCGGCGATCACGCTGGGCGAGTGGCTCGAAGTCGACCCCAAGACCGAACAGTTCGTGGGCAACGACGCGGCCGCGGAGCTGTGGGCTCGCAAGTACCGCGCCCCGTTCGTGGTGCCCGACGTGGAGCGCGAGCTGGCCGGCCAGTCGGCGGCCGTCGGCGGATAAGCCACGCCCAAGCGCATCATCGTGTGTTCCCCATTTAGCCCCCGGTCGTATCTCCCCAGAGACGACCGGGGGCTAAATTTTTTGCCGCGGCGGCAACCTTCAACTTCGGTTAAACTGCCGCTTTCGCCCCGCTTGAACCCCGCCCCGGCCGCCGCCATGTCCGACTCCGCCGCGCCCCGCTATCGCACCACGCCCTGGCACACCGACCGGATGCCCCCCGGCATCCCGTACATCATCGGCAACGAAGCGGCCGAGCGGTTCAGCTACTACGGCATGAACGCGATCCTGTTCGTGTTCCTTACCGAGTGGCTCAGGGACAAGTCGGGCGCCACCGCGCATATGTCGGCTGAGGAAGCGAAAGCCTGGACGCATTACTTCATTGCCGCCGTGTACGCCTTCCCGATCCTCGGCGCCGTGCTTAGCGACTGGCTGCTAGGTAAATACCGGACGATCGTCTGGATCTCGCTGCTGTACTGCGTGGGCCACGGCATCTTGGCGATCATGGATTACCCCTCGGTCACCGGCATGGAGCCCAAGTGGATGCTTGCCGCGGGCCTGGTCTGCCTGTCGATGGGCGCAGGCGGGATCAAACCATGCGTTTCCGCGCACGTCGGCGACCAGTTTGGCAAACAGAACGAGCACCTCATCACGAAGGTGTTCGGCTGGTTTTATTTTTCCATCAATTTCGGCGCGGTGCTGTCGACCGTCATCTGCCCCTGGCTGCTCGAGCATCGTGGGCCGGGGTGGGCGTTTGGCGTGCCGGGGGTGCTCATGGCGCTGGCGACGCTTACCTTCTGGCTCGGACGGAACAAGTTCGTGCACATCCCGCCAGGAGGGAACAAATTCTTCGTGGAGACGTTTAGCCCGGTAGGAATTCGCGCGATCTTCAATCTGATTCCGCTGTACTTGTTTATCTTTCCATTCTTCATGCTGTTCGATCAAACGCACTCAGCGTGGATTGACCAAGCCAAAAGCATGAACGGCGATTTTGGGCTCTTCACGGTGTTGCCGTCGCAATTGCAGGCGGTGAACCCTGCGCTGATACTCATGTTCATACCGTTGTTCACGTACATCATTTATCCGGCGATTGACCGCGCGTTCGCCCTGACCCCGCTGCGCAAGATCGGCATCGGCTTGTTCATGACCGCGGGGTCGTTCGCGATCATCGCGCTGGCCCAACGGCGGATCGACGCCGGGCAGACGCCGCACATGATGTGGCAAATCGTCGCCTACATGGTGCTGACTGCCGCGGAAGTTATGGTGTCCATCACCTCGCTGGAGTTCTCCTACACGCAAGCCCCGAAGAAGATGAAGTCGTTCATCATGGGCCTTTATTTGCTTGTGGCCATCGCGCTGGGAAATATCCTGACCGCGATGGTCAACGAGTATCTCGACAAGCAGAAGAAAGCGGGCGCCGCGATGCTCGAAGGCGCCAACTACTATTGGTTCTTCACGCTGCTGATGCTCGGCGCGGCCGTCGTCTACGTCGTCTGGTCGCAGTTCTATCGCGGCCAGACGTATATTCAGGGCGAAGACGTCACGGGCTCCTAGCCTGAAGCTAGACAACAAGCCTGACCACTCACTGGCAGCTGCTCCTCAAGGCAATGCAGTCGTCCTACAACTGCAATGTCGCGAGCACTAACGTCCGCCGCCGCCCGGGGCCGTCCGGCTCGCGGGCAGTTGCACGCCGGAGATCGAAAACGCATCCGCCGGCTCTTTGCCCACCGAGTAGAAGTAGACCGGCGCCTCGCCGGGACGCGCCCACGAGATCGCCGCCTTACTCCACCAGACGGCAGTACGGGCAATTTTCCACTGCGTGACGTCGAACGCACTCGGCGGGTACATCGCGAAAAGCACCTCCTGATCGACAGGCTGAAAGCAGGATTCGGCCAATTCGATGCGATGCACCGCGTCGGAGCGGCCGACCGAGTCGAAGAAGATTCCGTAGACGCCCTTGAGAAGCGTGTCCTGCCCTTGAATCGTTGCGGTGCCTTCGGGCATTCGCAGACATCTTTCGTAGTTTTCAATGCGGCAGTCCTCGACCAGCGTATCGTAGGTGCCAGCGTACGTAGCGAAACCGATCGTGCGTGGCACGCGGTTGGGGTCAATGGCGTCTGGGTGGAAGTAACACCAGACGCCCTTGAGTGTGCGGTGGTCAATGCCAAACACCGCCATGGCTTCGCGGCAGTTGCCGTTCCATCCACCTTGGAATACGCTCTCCAGGCCTTTCTCATTTGCGAACCCGGCGTATGCGGCGATTCCGATGTTGCATCCGACACAGGCATTGTTGATCGCCGTAAACGGGGGAACGCCTACGTCAACGGAGCCCGCAGTCACGCCCAGTGCAGCCCGCAATTCGGGACTAAGCACGCTCACCGGAATCTTGAGCGGCTGTTCCTGAGCGTCCTTCTCGAGGGACGCCTGCGCGAACGCCAAGCCCTCTTGCATGGCCCCGTAAGTCTCGTTGTTCGTCACGTTCACGAGCGGACCTTGCAACCAGAAACCATAACCCGCCCAGCCCGTGTCTGGGCCAATGGGGGCCAGAGCGCGTTCCTGCGGGGTGTTGCGCCAGTTGAGGTCTCGGCCGACAAGTGTGATCCAGCGGCCCGGCGGCTTGGCGGTGAGATTGTTGTGGCCGTAGCCCTTGGCGTAAATCGCCAGGTTGTGGTCAAACGAGCCGATTTCTAGGCCATTCTCCGTGTTGAAATTGGCGCCCTCGCAGTTGAACGAGACGCACTCCGTGCAATCGACGTTGCTCCCGTGATTGGACATCGCCCATTTGAGCGCGCCGTCAATGGCCACGCCCTCAACCAGCGCGTGCGACTCGTAGCCCATCTTGTGAAAGTGCAGCGAATAGCGCCCGCGGGGATTGACGAGCGTCGCCGGAATCGGGACGCCGTTCTCCATTTGAGGGTCCGTCACATGCATCCGCGCCGACGTCCGGCCAAGATCCTTGAGCAAACAGTATCCAACGTTGTATTCCGTCGGGGCCGGCGGCATGAACATGATATGGCCGCGGCGCAGCTGGCGCGTTCTCTCCGATCGCAGGACGACGCTCCGCGTGAGGTTGCCGATGGCGAGCTGTTTGCCGGGCGGCAATTGGTAGTGCAGATCGTATTTCAGCGGCGTATTCAACCGGACCACGTTGCCGTTGATTGCCGCGATCCTGCGGACTTCGTGCTGGTTGCGGAACGTCGGATCAGGGTCGGCCGACTCGATTTGTTCCTTGTAGATGAGCGTTGTCGGCGGCAGCACGCCTGGAATCACCAGCACGTCGCCGACGGCCCAATTGACCGGCGCTTCCTCGAGCACAAGCTCCGAATCGCCGCCGCGCGGGTTGTTTGCCACGTGCAGCCACGGCGTCTTCTCCCGTCCCCAGATCGAACACTCGCCCATGACCAAGAGCCCACGTCCAAGTTGCGTCCAATCGTCGACGATGTGCCCGACATTGGAAAAAAGGATCTCGGCATCGACGACCGGCGCGCTGGGCCGACCGATCTCCAGGCCGCCCATCGTATCCACGACAATCGTTTCCACAGCCATTCGAGTGCCATTGGTCCACTTGAGGCGCCCCTCGATTTTCAACCAGCGGAGCTCCGCCTCGACGTCGAACATGACCTGCACGCCCTCGGGGATGATTGCCTTGGACTCGTCCGTCGGCATATCGCCCCCCCATGTCGCCGGGTCGCTCCACGCCCCGCTTTGGACCGCCATGATCGTCGCTTCCTCGTCAGGGACGACCTCGTTGAGCAAACGGAGATGGTCCGTGTGCAAGACGGGGTCGTCGTGCGCCGCCGCCGGCAGCGCGCAGATCATGGGCAACAGCAGCAGAAATCGCTTCATTCGAGAGGCTCCCAATCACAGGCGCGTGTTACGCCTTCGTCAATGTAGTGCGTCAAGATCCCAATGCTGGGGCTTTTGAACGTGAACGCTGGTCGGCTGAGCCTTGCGGCTAACTGCCAGCGCCACGAGCTGAAACGGCCAAACCGCTTCATGCGACCTTCATGCAACACGGCCATGGCCGTACATCGCTGGATGCGTTGCGGCCAAGTTGGTCGCCAAACGCGCAAAGCTCCCCACGGAACCGTTGCGAGGTCGCACGTGTCGTCGTCGGATAAGGACAAGGCTTGGCAGCGCGGCGAGGCTCGATGCGTCGTTCGGACCCGTCGGCTTCGGAGTTAGCTCCCTTCATTGGTGTCACGAGTTGGCCAGAGTCGACGCAACTCCGGCGCCAATAGCCGAGTGAGTTCTGTCAATTGTGTACGGCCCCCCGTAGGCCGCTGCAAGAAAAATCGCGACGAAAACGACGCTTTGCAATATTCCGTTCCGTAGTGGGCCGCGGTCGAGAGGACCATGCTCTCGCAGAGCACGCCATGGCCAGCGGCGTACTTGGGCCGCGAAGCGTCCAACATTGATGCGCTCGCCGACAAGCCGACGCGCCACGCATTGATCCGGTTCGTCGCGCGATCCGGGAGCCCGGAGGCATGCGTGCCTCCGGCTAGCGCGACGGATCAGACGTCACGCACCGCGCGGATTGGACGGCGAAGACAACAAGCTGGCCCGCTAGGACTCGAACCTAGAATGACAGAGTCAGAATCTGTAGTGTTGCCAATTACACTACGGGCCAATTGCAACAGGCACACTCCCTGTGCCGTCTGCCTGACGTCGAGCAACGGCTGGCCACTTGAGACTTCATGCCTCGGCGCGCGCGGAGCGCGCCTGCTACGCTTCAGGCGCCATCAACGGTAGGCTCGCCCATGACGGGCGTCAAGGCCGCCGCCGCGGCGTAAGTCGTTTCGCCGTCAAACCTAGCAGCCGCCGCGGCCGCTTGTTGACGCTCCCTACGAGCCGGCCCTAGAATCGGCCCCAGCGGCTTGCTCTGCACGTCCCTCAGGCGCCCTTCCATGGCCACGCTTACCGTCCGCCAAGGCGGCGACATCGGCAAACAGTTCGAGCTGCCCGAGGCCGATGCCGTCATTGGCCGCAGCCCGGAATGCGACGTGGTCCTCGACGTCGCCGCGGTGAGCCGCCGCCACGCCATCATCTCCTTCGCCCACGACCAGTACTGGGTGACCGACATGGGCAGCCGTAACGGCACGCTCGTCAATGGCCAGCGGGTCGTCGACAAGGGGCAGCTTCGCGACGGCGACCGGATCCTCATCTGCGACGTCGAGTTCGAATTCCGCCACCTGCCGCCCACCGGCATCCTCCCCTCGTCGCCCGCCACGTCATCATTGCTTGGGCCGGCGCTGGCTGACGACAAGGAGGAAGATGCCGGCTCCAGCATCATGGCCACCATCGACGTCAGCGGCGGCTCGCGGATGTCGTGGCAACTGTCGGCCAAGCCGGAGCAGCAGCTTCAGGCGATGATCGAGATCTCGCAAAACTTGAGCAACACGCTCGAGGCCAAGGACATCCTGCCCAAGATTCTCGATAGCCTGTTCAAGATCTTTCCGCAGGCCGATCGTGGCTTCGTCCTCATGCGGCCCAAGGCCGGGGCGCCGCTGGCGCCGGTGGCCACCAAGGCCCGCCGCGGCGACGACGAGGGGATGCGCGTGAGCCGCACAATCGTCCAACGTGCCGTTGATGAGAAAAAGGCGATCCTATCGGCCGATGCCGCGTCCGACGCCCGGTTCAACATGGCCCAGAGCATCGCCGACTTTCACATTCGGTCGCTGATCTGCGCCCCGATGATCGACTCCAATGGAGAGGCCTTCGGCGTGATCCAGGTCGATACGCGCGACCAGCGGAGTCGGTTTACCGACTTCGACCTGCAAGTGCTCGCCGGCGTCGCCAGCCAGGCGGCGTTTGCCCTCGACAATGCTCGCCTGCACGAGGACGCGATCAAGCAGCGCGCCCTGCAGCGCGACCTGGAAGTCGCCCGCGAGATGCAGACGGCCTTGCTCCCCGCCGCCTCGCCCAGCGTTCCCGGATTCCACTTCTTCCAGCACTACCAGGCGGCGTACGAGGTCGGCGGCGACTATTACGACTACGTGCTGTTGCCGGACGATCGCTTCGCGGCCGTGGTGGGCGACGTCGCCGGCAAAGGCGTATCAGCCGCGATCCTGATGGCGAAGCTGTCGAGCGACGTGCGATTCTGGTTGGTCCGCGAACCGGATCCCGCTAAGGCGCTGGCCAAGATCAACGCCGCCTTCTCGCGGCACGGTTGGGATGACCGGTTCGTGACGATGGTCGTCGCGGTGGTCGATCCTCAGGCGTGTGAGCTGACGCTCGTGAACGCCGGGCACATGCCGCCGATCTTGCGTACCGGCGACGGCAACGTCGTGGAGGTCGGCGGCGACGAGGCCGGCTTGCCGCTGGGCGTGATCGACAACTACGAGTACGAAGCCTTCAAGCGAGAATTCCTGGCCGGCGACTTCCTGACTATCTTCACCGACGGTTTCAGCGAGGCGATGAACGCCAAGCGCGAACTCTTCGGCATCGAGCGGCTCGTGGAGCTGTGCAGCGATCAGGCCGTCAAGGCGCGCCAGTTGGGCCCGTCCATTCTCGACAAGGTCCACGGATTCGTCGGCGACTTTCCGCAGAGCGACGACATGTGCTTAGTGTGCTTCGGGCGGGAGTAGGGAGCGAGAAATCCACCAGTGCGATTCCGCTGCTGCCGTCCACGTCGGCTGCCTCGCCGCAGGCGTCGCTAGGCCTGGATCGCGCTGTCGGCGAGCCGCTCACGCTCTCACCCGCGAGATGATGCTCTGGCTCGACGAATCGATCCCCTTGAGCGCCGACGACAAGGCCTCGCGACTGGGCGCGTAATCCATCGCCACGGTGCGCAGGATGCGGTCTTGGTGCACCAGTTCGCACAGAGAGTGCGTGTAGTCGCGCATTCCCTCCTCGCGGCATTGATGCAATAGAACCGGGATATCCTCGTCCTCCTCGCGCAAGATCTTGTCCTTGACGGTTGAGTTGGCCAAGAGCACCTCGGTGGCCGGAAAGCGGAGTCCTTCCTGCACTCCGGGCAATAGCCGCTGGACCATAATCGCCCGCAGACTGTTGGCCAACGACGAGCGGATGAAAGTGTGCTCGGAGCGATCGAAGAACTCCAGGATGCGGGAAAAGCTGAGCTGTGCATCGGCGCAATGCAGCGACCCCAGCACGAGGTGCCCGGTTTCCGCCGCTTGAATCGCGGCGAGCATCGTCTCACGGTCCCGCATCTCGCCGATCAGGATTGCATCGGGGTCCTGACGCACCACGACGCGCAAGGCGTCCTTGAAGTTCGGCGCGTCGAGACCGATCTCCCGCTGCGAGATGATGCTCTTCTTGCCGTGGAACGCGAACTCGATCGGATCCTCGATCGTGATAATGTGCAGCCCGCGGTGTTGGTTGATGTGCTCGACCATCGCGGCCAGTGTGGAGCTCTTGCCAGAACCCGTCACGCCGCAGACGAGAATCAGCCCTTCCAGCGTTTGGCTGATCATCCGCCGGTAAATGTCGGGAAGATTCAACCCGTCAAAGTCGGCGATCTTCGACTGCACGCGCCGTACGGCCACGTGGATGTCGCCCTTGGAGCGGTAAATGTTGATGCGGTAACGGTCGCCCGTCTCCCCGGATGTGGAGAAGTCGAGCGAACCGTGCGCCTCGAACTCGCCCCACCGCGCTTCGGGAACCAGTGGGTGAATCATTTCATGGACATAGGCCGTGTCCGGAATCGCCGGCAGCTCCAGCTTGCGAAGGTGCCCGCCGATGCGCACATACGGCGGGTAGCCGGTCTTCAAATGCAGGTCCGACGCTTCGTGCCGCGTGAGAAACGTGAGCAACCGCCGCATTTCCAGTTCCGCGGATTCAGACATTTCCATGGCGAGCCCTGCCTGGGTAGGGCCTCGCGCTCGGCGCGTGCGACGACGGGCGGGCGTCGAGCGAGGGAGGCCAGGTGTGCGGATCGACGCGCCGTGTGCAGCATTCCGGCGCGCTGCGAGGCGCGATGCGCTTAACAGTGCACGCGCCGCAAAGCAGCTACCGACGAGGACGCAAGTCGTATGCCTCTCTCCGCCGACGCTTATCGTTTACGCTCGAAGAGATTCGATTGCGATCGGCAGGTCGTGCCCATCGCGATGTCAGCGCGAAGTCAAGAAGAAGTCTTGTTCAATGATAACAGATCAGCGCATGGGGCTCCAAGGCAGGCAAGGATTGGCCCAGACCATGCGTTTTCCGCACTGCGGGCTCCGATCTGATCCGCAGAGATTCGCCAATTCCGCGACCATCCGCCAGCTATTCCGCCGGGATGATTTCAATCGCGTTGATCTCCGGATTCTCCGTCTTCGGCGTGAATGTGACCGTCAACTTGCCGTCGGTCACGTCGACGTCGACTTCCTCGACATACACGCGCTCCGGGCCGCCGGCCTTCACCCACACGTCGAAGTCGTTGAATTCCTGCCCGTTGACGGCGAACGAAAACACGCGGCCGCCGGGGCCGGAGATGCCGTCGAAGGTCTCGGCAAAGTGGAGCCGCACTTTGTATTTGCCGTTGGGCAGCTCGTGTGAGAACGAGTCCATGCTGTAGTGCTCGCTGCGGTAGAGGTCGTCGTCGTCGGTGCCTTCGATCTGCATACTGCCGGGCCGCGTGATCGTGAGTCCGCCCTCAAATCCTTGCTCGCCCTGCCAAACTCGGCCCTTCGAGTCGGTGAATGGGCTGGTCGAACCGGCGCGAATGCGAATCGTTCCCGGCACGTCGGCCGCGTCGTCGCCGCCCTGCGCGTACCAATGGCCCTTCACGAGCATCGGCAGCGCATAGAGCGACGTACGGGCCGTCACGTAGAGCGTCCTGCCATCTTCGCCGCCGAACGTGCAGTTCGACGGTTGCTCCGGCAGTTCGATCACGCCGAGCGCTTTGCCGTTAGCATCAAACACCTGCACGCCCATCCCCGTCGTGAAGTACAAGTTGCCGTGCTCGTCGATCGTGGCCCCGTCGCAGCCGCCGTTCTCGCGTTCCGGCGGGTTCTTCAACTTGCAAAACACTTTTGAGGCGCCAAGTTTGCCCGGCGACTCGACGGGGTACGCCAGCATCTCCGCCGACATCGACGGCAGCACGTAGAGCGTCTTTTCGTCCCGGGACAGCAGCACGCCGTTAGGCGCCGGCAAGTCTGCAATCAGCCGCGTCACCGTGCCGTCGGCGGCGCGGTAATACACGCCCTGCCCGCCTTGCGGCAACGGCATCGGAGCGCGGAACATCGGGTCGGTGAAATACACGCCGCCGCCCGCGTCGATCACCAGGTCGTTGGGGGCGTTGAACCGCTTGCCGTCGTACTCGCCGGCCAGCACGCGTTTCTCCTTCGTGGCGACGTCCCACGCTACCAGCTCGCCGCCCATGTTGCAGGCGTAGAGCTCGCCGTCGCGGTTGAACATCAAGCCGTTGCACGGGCCCGAGTTGTCGACGAACTGGCTGACTTCGCCCGCCGCGTTGACCGTGTGGATGCGGGCGTTGGGAATGTCGGTGAAGTAGAGCAGCCCATTGCCGTCCCACGCTGGGCCCTCGGTAAATCCAAAACCCGTGGCAACCTGCTTCGCCTCGCCGGACGGACCAATCTCGGGAATCGGGTCGGCCGCGGTCGCCGATCGGCTCGCGCCGCCAGAGACCAATGCGAGGACCGCAAACGCCGCCACGTGGTAGACCGTCGTCGCAAAACTCGTGCGCATGATGCTGCCCCTGTTTGCCGGAAGTTTCCGTGTGCCGGGAGAAGTGGCGAAAAGCTGCCGCTCCAGTGCACGAATGTAGCGGGGCCGCGGGGCAAACGCAAAACGCCCGCGCAATTGCAGCATCAAACGTGCGGGATCTCAACAGAAGAGTCGGCGGCCCTCAATCCCTTGCCTTGAAGGGAGCGGGCTGCCCAGATGGCAAGGGTCACCAAGTGACCTGCAAGCAGTTGACGATCCGCTCCACCCCGTCCAGGCGGCGGACCACTTCCTGGGCCATTTGCTTCTGAAAGAACGACCGCACGGCCCCTTCCAGCCGCACCACGCCCTGCTCGGCTTCGATCCGCAGATTGCCCGGCGACATGTAAGGGCTTCGGCTCAAGGCCCCGTGAACCTGATCGATCAGCTCCGAAGGGGGCGCGGCGACTGCGGCTTCCATGTGCCAATCCTTGCGACGGGAAGAACGTGCGGGTTTGCTTCAGGAGGGGACCGCCATCGCGCGAGGGCGAGAAACAGTCCGTGGAAATATCGGTCATGCGCGCGACAAAGGTTTGCTGCGAGCCGCGCGGTAAGCCTGGAAAGTTCCAGAAGGATTGCCGGTCGTGCCGTGCGTAGCGTTTGGATGCTAGCAGCGGAGGCTTGAGGCTTGAGACGTGAGGCTTGAGGTCGGAAAGTGGAGGCCTCTCTCCGCTCCCTCACGCCTCAAGCCTTCCCCCCCCTACCCCTGCAGCCACGCCGGCAGCTCCCCCGCCTTGGGGAGCTGGATGACCGTCGCCGTGCTGATGGCGGCGAGGCTCCGGACGGCTTCGAGAGCGGCCGCGGGCGGGTCGCCGTCCAGGTTAAGAATGCCCACCGCGTCCCCGCCGGGGGCGTCGCCAGCCCGGCCCACCGCCATCTGGGCGATGTTCACGTTGTGCTGGCCGAAGATCGTGCCCACGCTGCCGATGATCCCCGGCACGTCCTTGTGGGTGAACACTAGCAGCCAACCGTCGAGGTACGCTTCCAATTTGTAGCCGTCGAGCGACACGAGCCGCGGCATCGACTGGCCGAAGACCGTGCCGGTGGCGCGGCGCGTTTCGCCGGTCTGCGTCGTCAGCTCCATCGCCATCGCCGAGCGGAAGGCGCCCAGGTCGGACCGCGACTCGGTGGCCAGCGCGATCCCCCGCTCCTCCAGCAGCAGGCTGGCGTTGACGAGGTTCACCTCTTCTTCAAGCGCTCCCTGCAGCAGCCCCGCCGCGAACGCGGAAGTGAGCACCTTCGTATCGCGGCTGGCCAGCTCACCGCGGTACGTCAGCCGGCACAGCTTGAGCCCGCTGGGCACGAGCCCCGCCGCCAGGCGGCCCAAGCGGTAAGCGATCTCGAGAAACCCGCGGAGCGATTCAAGCGTCTTGGCGTCCAGCGGCGAGATGTTCACCGCGTTCTTGATCTGCCCCGTGAGAAGGAAGTCCGTGAGCAACTGCACCGCCTCGACGGCCACCTGCGTCTGGGCTTCCTCCGTGCTTGCCCCGAGGTGAGGCGTGCACAACACGCCCGGCATCCCGAATAGCGGGCTCGTGGTGCATGGCTCCTCGGCGAACACATCGAGCGCCACGCCCGCAATCTTGCCGCGTTTGAGCCCCTCGACCAGCGCCGCCTCGTTGTAAATTCCGCCGCGGGCCGCGTTGATCAGCCGTACGCCGGGCTTGAGCCGGTCGAGCTGCGGCAGGTCGATCATGTTCCGCGTCTCGTCGGTCAGCGGCGTGTGGACGGTGAGATAGTCCACCTGCGGCAGCATCTCGTCGACGGTCTCCACCGACTCGATGCCGAACTGCTTGGCCTTGTCCTTGGCGAGGAACGGATCGTACCCCAACACCTTCATTTCGAGCGCCAGCGCCCGCTGGGCCACCGCCAGGCCGATGCGTCCCAGGCCGACGACCCCCAGCGTCTTCCCCGCCACTTGGGCGCCCATATATTTGTTGCGATCCCACCGCCCCTCGATCAGCCCCTGGTACGCCGGCGCCACATTCCGCGACAACGCCAGCATAAGAGTGATCGCATGTTCCGCCGTGCTGAGCGTGTTGCCGGCCGGCGTGTTCATGACGACGATGCCGGCGCGCGTAGCAGCGGCGCGGTCGATGTTGTCGGTGCCCACGCCGGCTCGCACGATCGCCCGCAAGCGGCGGTTGCCTTCCAGCACATCGGCCGTGATCTTCACGCCGCTGCGGCAAATGGCGCCGTCGAACGCCGCGAGCGCCTCGCGCAGTGCGGCGCCCTTGAGCCCTATGCGCACCTCGTACGAAACGCCAGGCGCGGCATCGAGCAGATCGAGCCCCTCCTGCGACAGCGTGTCGAGAACAATGACGGACGGCATACTTTGAATCGTTTGTTGTCTTCCAGCTAGCCCCGACCAAGCTTGGTCGGGGCTATTGCGCGACGAAATGGCGCATGACCCGACTTTCATTTGACGTTACTTCTGATTCTTCTCCCGAAACTCGAGCATAAAATCTCGCATCGCCTCGACGCCCGCCTTCGGCATCGCGTTGTAGATCGACGCCCGGATGCCGCCCACCGAGCGGTGGCCCTTGAGCTCCTGCATGCCGCGTTTCTTCGCCTCGCCGACGAACGCCGTCGTCAACTCCTCGCTCGGCAGCCGGAACGTCACGTTCATCAGCGACCGGCACTCGCTCCTCGCATGCCCCGCGTAGAACCCGCCGCTCTTGTCGAGCACGTCGTACAACAGCCGGGCCTTCTCCTCGTTCCGCTGCTGCATGGCCGCCAACCCGCCGACGTCGCGGATCAACCAATCGGTCACCAGCTTCAGCACGTAGATGCCAAACGTCGCCGGCGTGTTCCACATCGAGCCGTTGTCGGCATGGATCTGGTAGTTGAGGTATCCTGGCAGATTCGCGTCGCTCCGCTTGAGCAACTCCTTGCGGATGATCACCGCCGTGACGCCCGCCGGCCCGGCGTTCTTTTGGGCGCAGGCGTAAATCAGACCGTACTTGCCGACAGCAACCGGCCGCGACAGGAAGTTGCTCGACGCGTCGCACACCAGCGGCACATCGCCGACTTCCGGCTCCGCGGCAAACTCGACGCCCTGAATCGTCTCATTCGCCGTGTAATGGACGAACGCCGCCTGTGGTTCCAGGTTGAGATCCCCCCGCCGCGGTAGGCGATCGTAGTTCGTGTCGGCGCCGTCCCACGCCACGCGCGTCTCGCCGGCTTTCTTCGCTTCCTTGAGCGCGTCCTTGCCCCACGAACCGGTGATGATGTAGTCGGCCACCTGCCCCCGACCCATCAGGTTCATCGGCGCCATCGAGAACTGCAGCCGGCTGCCGCCCTGCAAGAACAGCACGGCGTAGTCGTCGGGAATCGCCAGCAACTCCCGCAGATTGGCCTCGGCGCCCTCGATGATCGGCGTGAACGCGCTGGAGCGATGGCTGATCTCCAGAATCGACGCCCCCGCGCCGGGCAGCGCCAGCATGTCGCGCTGGACCTCTTCGAGCACCGGCAATGGCAGCACGGCTGGACCGGCGGCAAAATTGTAGACCCGCTGGGTCATGGATTGTGTTCCGAAGGGTGTCGCAATTCCTGTCACCCAGAGGTCCGCCGAAGGGTCTAGCCTGTACCAAACTGCCGGCAAGATTCTTCGGCGGACCTCAGAATGACAAACTTGGGGCCGCATTTTAATGCGATCGGCGCCGATTGGCGATGGGGCGCCCTACCCCGCCGTAATCGCCGCCCCCGCGCGCCACCCCGCCCCGTCGCGCTCCACACGGTGATAGAGCGTGTCCCGCTCCACAGGTTCGCGGCCCGCTTCCTCGATCAGCCGGCGGAGCTGCTCGACCGACAAAATCTCCGGCGTTTCAGCGCCCGCGTCATGGTAAATCAGCTCGTGCCGCACCGTGCCGTCGATGTCGTCCGCCCCGTACGCCAGGGCGATCTGAGCCGTCCCCACGCCGAGCATGATCCAATACGCCTTCACGTGCGGCACGTTGTCGAGCATCAGCCGGCTCACCGCCATCGTCCGCAGGTCCATCACCGCGTTGGGCTTGGGAATATGCGCCAGCCCCGTGTTCGCCGGATGAAACGCCAGCGGGATGAACGTCTGAAAGCCGCCCGTTTCGTCCTGCAACTCGCGCAGCCGCACGAGGTGGTCAATTCGGTGATACGCCTGCTCGATGTGTCCGTAGAGCATCGTGCAGTTGGAGCGCATCCCCAGCTCGTGCGCCGTGCGGTGCGTCTCGAACCACCGAGCCGAGTCGGCCTTGTGCTCGCAAATCTGGTTGCGCACCTCGGGGTGGAAAATCTCCGCCCCCCCGCCGGGCAAACTCCCCAGCCCCGCGTCGATCATATCCTCCAGCACCCAGCGGATCGGCTTCTTCGTCAGCCGCGCAAACCAGTCGATCTCCACCGGCGTCCACGCCTTGAGGTGCAACTCCGGAAAACTCTCGTGGAGCGTGCTGATCACGCCGCGGTACCAATCGTACCCCGCCTGGTGGTGCAGCCCGCCGACGATGTGCATCTCCGTGCACCCGTTGTCGACCGCCTCTTGTCCCCGGGCCGTCACCTGCTCCGGCGACATGAGATACCCCTTGGCGTCCCGCAGGTCGGACCGAAACGCGCAGAACGTGCAGCGGTACACGCACACGTTCGTCGGATTCAGATGCGTGTTGATGTTGTAATACGCAGCGTTGCCGTTTTTCCGCTCGCGCACCAGGTTGGCCAGTTCGCCGACCTCGGCCAGCGGTGCGTCGTCGCGAGACAGCGTCAGGCCGTCGTCAACCGATAGCCGCTCCCCCGCCTCCACCTTCTCGCGGATCGCCTGCAGCAGCGGTGACGAAGTTCGGAGCATCTTTCTTTAAGGCGGCGAAAGGCAGATCTCTCGCAAAGGCGCAAAGGGGGAACGCAAAGAAAGAATTCGATGGGGTTTCTTTGCGTCTTCCTTTGCGCCTTTGCGTGAGATCCGATCATTCCTTTTGCGTGAGATCCGTTCCTTTGAGTTGGTCAGAGGACCAGATCCAAAGTTCCAACCGCGAGCAGCCCCAGGCTGATCACCGCGTTCACGTGGAAAAACGCCGTGTTCACCCGGGCCAGGTCGTCCGGCCGCACCAGGGCGTGCTCGTAGACCAGCAGCGCCGCGACCGCGGTCACGCCGGCCCAGTAAATCCCGCCCAGCGGCGGATACACCAACGGCAGCGCCGCCAGCAGCCCTATTGTCACAAAATGGCACGCCGCCGCCAGCCGTAACGCCCCCGCCACTCCCAGTCGCACGGGGATGCTGTGGAGCTGCGCCGCGCGGTCGAACTCAAAGTCCTGGCAAGCGTAGATGACGTCGAACCCCGCAACCCACGCCCACACGGCCCCGCCAAGCACAAGCGCCGGCAGCAAATCGCGCGGCGACTGCATCACGACCTCGCCGCGGATGGCAATCCACGCCGCCACCGGCGACATCGCCAGCGCCGCCCCCAGCCAGAAGTGCGCCAGCGCCGTGAACCGCTTCGCGTAGCTGTACCCCAACAGAAACGCCAGCACCGGCACGGACAAGTAGAGCGGCAACCGGTTCGGCAGAAACAGCAAAGTGCTGACCACGAACGCCGCACTGCAAACCGCCGCAAACGTCGCCACTTGCTTGCAGCTTAGCGTCCCCGCCGGCAAGTGCCGCCTCGCCGTCCGCGGATTCGCCGCATCGAGCTTCCGGTCCGCCAACCGATTCAACGCCATCGCCGCGCTGCGGGCGAACACCATGCAAAGTAGGATGCCAAGGAGCGCTTGCCACGAAAATCCGCTTTCCGCTTTCCGCTTTCCGCTTTCAAACCACGCCATCACCGCCGCCAACAGCGCAAACGGCAGCGCGAACACGGTATGGCTGAACCGAATCAGCGACAGAAAATGGCGGATCGTTGGCGCCACCGATTTGTCTCACGCAGAGGCGCAGAGATCGCAGAGCTCGGATAAGAAACGAGGAGGAAGAAGCATGCTAATCTGCGCTGATCATCGCTAATCCGGATTAGTGACGATGAGCGATGATTAGTGTTCCAATTCTCAATTCCTTTCTCTCTCTGCGTTCTCTGCGCCTCTGCGTGAATCATCCCCTTACGTATTTCCGCCGTTCGCGCCCCAGCGAGTGATCAGCGCGTTATCGATTCCCAACTGATCGCACACCCGCGCCACGATGAAATCGACCAGGTCGCGCAACGTGCTCACGCCGTGATACCAGCCCGGCGACGCCGGCAGCACGATCGCCCCCGCCTCGACGCACTTCCGCATGTTGTCGATGTGCGGCAGCGACAGCGGCGTCTCCCGCGGCACGAGAATCAGCTTCCGCCGCTCTTTGAGGTGCACCTCCGCCGCCCGGTGGATGAGGTTCTCGCCGCCGGCATGGGCCACGGCGCTCAGCGTCGCCCCCGAGCACGGCGACACGACCATCCCGGCCGTGAGGAACGAGCCGCTGGCGATCGGCGCGTTGAAGTTGCGGTAGTGATGGTAGTGGAGCTCGCCCACGCGCCCCGCCTCGACGCTCAGCACATTGCTGTCCGCCGTGCCGATGCCCGCGGTCGCCTGCAGCAGCCGAATCTTGCTGTCCGAAGCGTTAGTCACGTCGTCCAGCATCAGGTCGCCCGCCTGGAAGTCGTCGAGATCGACCCGCAAATCCATCTCCTCGTGAATCACCTGCGCCCCGGACGGGCTGACCGACAAGTGCACGTCGTGCCCGGTGGCCAGCAGCACCTCAATCAGCCGCAGCGAATACACGGCCCCGCTGGCGCCCGTCACTGCAACGACAATGTTTTTGGGAGATTTCATGAAGTTGCTCTGCGAGAACGCGCTGCCGCGGGCGTTAGCCGCGACGCGGAGGTCTGCCGTAGCGGAGCGCGGGGTTACGGGTGCCGCCGCGCTCCGCTAC
>JBIOVA010000255.1:0-41534 GCA_044867485.1 Lacipirellulaceae bacterium
TCCCCGCAACCTCCCGCAACAGCGCTTGTCGGATTTCGTCGACTGTTTGTACGTGGCGACGGCACTGCCAAGCGGCGCTTCGCTGGTCAGCGAATTGCTCAAATCCTGCAACGAGCTCGCCGATTCCTTGCTGGTGGACGGCGCTGCATAGATACACCGGCCGCTCCGCGGCATCGCGGTCGTGGCGCCCATGGACGTTGCCATTCAGCGACTTCGGAATGCCGGAGCCGTGGCGCGCGTCCGGCCGCGTCCGTTGACCGAGTTGCAGCACGGCGAGGAGTTGCTGGTGCAACCGGGCCGCGTCCTGGCGGTCGGCCTTGTTGACGACGAACAGGTCCCCTGCCTCGATCAGCCCCGCTTTAAGCATCTGAATCGAATCGCCCTGACCCGGCGCGAGTACAACGGCGGTCAAGTCCGCGTGTTGTGCGATCTCGACTTCGCTTTGCCCGACGCCGACGGTTTCGACGATGACCACATCGCAACCGATGAGTCCCATGACGCGCACGACGCCCTTGGCGCCGAGCGCCAGTCCGCCAAGGCGACCGCGTGAGGCGAGCGAGCGGACGAACACGCCGGGGTCGGTCGCGTGCCGCATCATCCGCACGCGGTCGCCCAGCAGTGCTCCGCCCGTGAACGGGGAGGAGGGGTCGACGGCCACAACGCCCAATCGACGCTCTGGCCAGCGGCGCCGAAACTCTGCCGCCACTCCGTCGACCAGCGTCGATTTGCCCGACCCGGGCGCGCCCGTCACCCCCAGCACCATTCGCGGCTGCGGCCAGTCTTGGCTGCCGACGAGCATCTCCGCCAAACGCTGCGGCTCGTCGGTCATCACGCTCATCAGCCGGGCGGCCGCGCGCAGCGCTCGCGGCCCCCCGGCTTTCGCCTCGTCGACAAGTTGTTGAAGCTGGCGGTCCATGGCGATGCTCAACGGCAAGCTGTGTTTGCCCGCGACCCACGGTCACACGGCGGGGCAGGCGGCGAGCAATTCCTCCACCGTGGCGACAATCTCGCAAGCCGGCGTCCCCGGCGTGAACACCGCGGCCACGCCCATGGCTTTCAGCCGGGGAACGTCGGCCGGCGGAATCGTCCCGCCGCCGAACACGACGACGTCGTCGGCGCCGCGCTCGTGAAGCAACTCGATGACGCGGCGGAACAGAGTCAGGTGGGCGCCGGACAAAAGCGACAGCCCGATGCCGGCGACGTCCTCCTGAAGTGCGGCCTCGACAATCTGCTCGGGGCTGCGGCGAATGCCGGTGTAAATCACTTCGAACCCGGCGTCCCGCAGAATCTGGGCAACGTACTTGGCCCCCCGATCATGACCGTCGAGGCCAGGCTTTCCGATCAGCAAACGTGATCTGTGCGTAGTGGGCATGGAATCCTCCGGCCTAAACTTGGCCGAATCGTGATCTGTGGCGACGTCACGATCGGAGGAAAGCAAATCGCGGGCCACGCGTCGAAATCGCGAAAACGTGCGTATCGGCGCAGGTCGAAGCACCGCGAAGCGCGCAGGTCCGCACACTCCGTTCCGCAAAGAGCGCGTTGGACGCTCCGGCCTGCATCGCCCCCCTGCACCAGCGCCATCAGCAAGTTATCGAGCACGAACGCGGAGAGATTTCCGCGGGCCGCCGATTCTCCGCCGCATCGGAGATGAGCTTCACACGGCGATATGCCACTCGGCCAGGCTCGTTGCTCACGCGTTTCCGGCGGTCGGCTCGGGCGAATCAATGCCGTACTTCTCAAGCAATCGGTATAGCGTCCGCCGGCCAATGCCAAGCGCCTTTGCCGTGCGAGCCTTGTTGCCGCCCAGCCGACGGAACGTGTCTTCAATGTGCATCTTGTTTACCGAATCGAGATCCATGTTCACGCCAGTGTGCCGCACCGCCGTCATCGTGGCGCCTTTAACGATCTCCGGCGGCAGGTTGCGGGCACGGATCCACTCGTCCTCGGCTAGTATCTTCGCTCGTTCCAGCGCATTGAGAAGTTGCCGAACATTTCCCGGCCAGCTGTAGTTTTCGAACACTCGCAGCACGTCCTCGTCGATGTGCCACTCGGAACCCAGGAAATGGTCGACCAACAGCCGGAGGTCCCCCTCGCGTTCTCGCAATGGCGGCAAGAAGATCGTCAGCACGTTGATCCGGTAGTACAAATCCTCGCGGAATCCACCCTCGCGCACTTCCTCGGCCATGTCTCGGTTGGTGGCGGCGATCAACCGCACGTGCACCCGCCGCTCCTTGACCGATCCGATTCGCCGCAGCGAGCCGTCCTCCAGCACGCGCAGCAACTTGGCCTGCAGCGAGCCCGCCAGTTCGCCGATTTCGTCGATGAACAGCGTCCCGCCGTCGGCCACTTCGAACAGCCCCGGCTTCGCGCTCACCGCACCGGTGAACGCCCCTTTTTCGTGCCCGAACAGCTCGCTCTCCAGCAGCGTTTCCGGCAACGCTGCGCAGTTAATCGTCACGAATGGCTTGTCGACCAGCGGACTCGCCTCGTGCAGGGCGCGAGCCACCAACTCCTTGCCCGTGCCGCTGTCGCCTTGGATCAGGATGGGCTTGTTCGACGGGCCGGTTCGCTCAATCAAGCGAAACACCTCCTGCATCGCCGACGACTCGCCGACAATCTGCGGCGACCGCTGCTGTTGTTTCAGCACCGCCCTAAGCTGGCGGTTCTCCCGCTGCAGCAGCCCGGTCTCGTAGGCCTTCCTCACCAGGCGATCGAGGTCCCGTAGTCCGATCGGCTTGCTGAGAAACTCGCGTGCGCCGAGCTTCATCGCCTCGACGGCCGACTCGATGGTTCCCTCGCCGGTGAGCATGACGACTTCGCACTCAGCGCCTCGAGCTTTCAGCCGCCGCAGCACCTCGATGCCGTCGAGCCCCGGCATGGCGACATCGAGAATTGCTACATCGAACGCCCGGCGATCGGCTTGGGCAAGCGCCTCTTCGCCGTCGCCGCAAGGCTGCACGCGGTAGCCGCGGCCAGCCAGATAACTGGCGACGTCGGCACGCAGCTCCGAGTCGTCGTCGACGAGCAACAAGTCAATTTCAGGCCCCCGAGCGTCTCCGGCCATGTGATTTATCTCCTCAAATGTCGGCGTTGCCTTGGACGGCAGCGACTCGGGCCATGGCGCAGTCGCGAATCACCCCCGGTCTCCCACGGGCAATGTCAAGCAAATTCGCGCTCCGCCGCGCGCGCCGCGGGCCGCTGTCGTCTGGCCGCCGTGCGCTTCGACGATTCGTCGCACAATGGCCAGGCCCAATCCCGTTCCGCCCGCTTTGGTGGTGAAAAAGGGCTCAAACGCCCGCTCGACGGCCTCGGGCGCGAAGCCCGGTCCGTTATCTTCAATCGATAGCTCAACGGCTGGCGCGCCGTCGAGCACCGTCTCTCGACAGTGTAGGCGAATGACCGCTGGATCACCGCACGCCGCCAACGCGTTCTCGAAGACGTTACGCAGCACCTGAATCATGCGAAAGCGATCCGCTTGAATCGTCGGCGCTCCCTCACAGCCATCGTCGACAAGTTCCGCCCGCCGCTCGCGCCGTTGCACTTGGAGCAGGTTCCAGCCCTCACGCCACAACGTTGATAGTCGACACGCGGTGCGCTCCAGGACGATCGGCGACGCGTAGTTTCGCACCTCGTCCAGCAGTTGCTGTAAATCCTCTTGCGCTCGTTGCGCCCGCTCCAACAACCCCACCGCCGACGGTCGATCGCTTACCTGGTCGGCCAGCAAATCCGTGCAATTCCGCAGCCGCTGCAATGCGTTGCGACTCTCGTGGGCCAGTCCCGCGTACATCTCGCCAATCGTCGCCAGTCGGCTCGCCTGCAGCAACTGTTCGGCGGCGCGCTTGGCGTCCGTCACGTCGTGCCCCACGGCAAGCACGGCCGGACCCTCGTCAAAGTCGTCGATCCGGCTGAGCGTCCAGGTGATCCACCGCGACGGACCCGTGCGGCACGGGATCTGATCCTCGTACGCCTTGGCGCCGGCGCCGGCGAGTATGGCGTCCACGCGATCGGCAGTTTGCTGTTCGTCGCTTCCCAGCAACTCAAGCACGCGTCCCCGCAGCCGCCGCAAATCGTCGATGCGGTAGCCCGTTGTCTGCTCGGCGCAGGGGTTGAAATACACGATGTCGCGATCCGGGTTCAGGATGACAATCAGACAGCTTGCACTTTCGACAAGGTGCCGAAATTTCCGCTCGCTTCGCTCGCGTTCCAGCATCCGTTCCCGGCGCACATACTCGAACTCGTACGCGTCCTGGATCAGCGCGAGCTCCAAATCGAGCAGTTTGTGGAGCGAGGCGAGCGACGCCCCCAGCTCGTCCACGCCGCCGGTCCAAGCTCGCTGGACGCACCGCACGATCCCGGTTCGCAGACGCGACAGGGCCAGCGCCGCGTACCGCTGCGCCAACCCGATCTCCACGTGCCGGTGACCGACGTTCCACCGCCGCGCCATGTAGGCGTCGTCGTAGGTTCCGGCGAGCAGCTCGGCGAGCCACGCACGCAGCGTCCGCGAAAGCCGTACCATTTGCTCCGACCCGCCCGTAATGACGCGCATCGCCTCCGGATGGCGGCGCACTTCGGCGTAGAAATCGTGGACCAGATCGCCGGCGAACGGCTCGACCAGCGGCCCCAGCGCAGCGACGCGCCGGGCGTCGGCCTCGTTCCAGCCGAGGTATCGCTGCATCGTCTGGTAGCGGCGGGCGAAATCTTCGTCGGACATGTCTGACCACCCGGCGAGCGAATCTTGGCACGATTCCGTTGTACCAGCCTCGCGATGCCGTACCAATCGCACCGGGCCAAATCGATGCGCGATGTGCCAATCCGGCGCGCCGCCTTGCGGGTGTGGACGCCTCACCAGGTTCGGCATTGTCGTGCAGCAGGCCGCCGCTGGCGTCCGACGCGTCGGGCGCGGCAGTTGCTTGCTATCCGATTCAGAAGGCCGGCGCCAGGGTCGCTGGCGGCGAATTAGCCAAGACTACGGCCATAACGGCGACCCCCAACCTCGGAGGCCACCACCGTGAGTGCGCTCGAAACCACCGCCGCTTCCTCCGATCTCCAGCGGTGGCTGTCCGCTGTGGAGGCCAGCGCCGGATCGCCGATCGAAGTTGTCGAAACGCCCCTCTCGTGGGTGTTTCTCACCAACCGCCACGCTTACAAGGTTAAAAAGCCTGTTGACCTCTGCGGCGCGCACTACCACTCGTCGGCGCGGCGGCAACTCGCCTGCATCGACGAACTGTGGCTCAATCGCCGACTGGCCGAGGGCATCTACCTTGGCGTTGTCCCCATCACTCGCGACAGTCGCGGCGACTTGCGATTGGGTGGTATGGGGGCGGCCGTCGAATGGGCCGTCAAGATGCGTCGCCTTCGCAGCGATCGCAGCTTGCGCTGGCTCATCGTCCACGGCGAACTTGCCAGGTCGCATGTCACCGCATTGGCGAATCTGCTCGCGGAATTCTATCGCGGCAGTCCGCCACAAACCGAATTACTTGACGACTTGTACTTGCGGCTCCGCCGGCGCGTGGACGACGAGCGGCTCCTCGCTGCGCAACTGCCGGCCAAGCTCCGGCAAGCCGCACGGCGCATTCGGTCGATCCAGGGCGACTATCTGGCCGGCGCCCGCATGGTTCTCAATCTTCGCGTTTGCGATGGCCGCGTCGTTGACGGCCACGGGGACTTGCGCCCGGAACACGTGTTCTTCGAGCGACAGCCAGCGATCATCGACTGCGTCGAATACAGCCCTGAGCGACGCCGCTGCGACGCCCTCGACGACCTCAGCGGGTTGACGATGGAGTGCCAACGCCTGGGCCGCGCCGACGTGGCCGAGGCGCTTGCCGACGCCTATCGCCGCGCCACGGGCGACGAGTGCTTTCCGCACCTCGAAGCGTTCTATCGTTCGTTGCATGCTTGTGAGCGGGCCAGGTCTGCGGTCGCGACGGCCGCCGACTCCGACGGTGGGCCGTCGGGCCGCAGCCGCCTGGGCGAAGTTCAGTCGTACCTTGATCAAGCCGAAAGCGATGTTGACTTGTTGACTTGACATGGACCGGCCCCAACAGCTCGCCGCGGCGAGGCGCGCAGAACCCACCGCCCGGTGTGCGAGGTCGCCCACGGGACGCGGCGATCACGCCGTGGCTCCCGGCAGAAAACGCGAAGAACGAGCCCCTGAGCCCGCGGACCTAATTTGGCATCGGACTTGCTCCCTTGAAAATCAATTGGTGCGAGAGAAGCCGCCGGCCTCCAAGAATTGGCGGCGGCTCAGCGACGAGGAGCGGCGTCATGCGAGTCCGGCGGATTATGTGTCCTGTCGATTTCTCCGAGTCGAGCACGGCGGCGCTCGACGACGCTGCGTCTCTGGCCCAACAGCTTGGGGCGCAGCTTCTTATCGTGCATGTCGACGAGCACACGCTGCTAACTGGCGCCGCTTCTTCGTCGCTCGCTTCCAAAATGGCGGAACGCCGCACCCAGCTCGAAGGCCTCGCTCCCCGCGTCGACGGCGTCGCCTACGAACATCACCTCGTTCGCGGCAAAGCCGCCGAGGAGATTGCCCGCTTCGCCAGGCTTCATAACGTCGACCTCGTCGTCATGGGACGCCAAGGCGACGACGCACGCTTCCACTGCCGGCATGACGGGCTGTGCCATGTCGCCGCCCGCCAGTGCTCGTGCCCCGTGATGACGATCAACCACGTCCCGGCCCACGTGCCGTGGTCGTGTTGAACTGTCCGCGCTCGCTGCTTGTCTTTTCTACGGAATGTCGGAGGGAGGGGAACCATGACGACGCTCGCGCCGAAATCGCTGCACCGCCTGGAAGAACTGCTCGTCGCCGACGTGATGGCTCGCAACGTCACGGTAATTCCGGACGACGCGACAATGGACGCGGCCGCCGCGACGCTGCTCAAACAGGGCGTCAGCGGCGCCCCGGTCGTTGACGGTCGCGGACGCTGCATGGGCGTGCTCAGCGCCGCCGATTTTCTCCGCTTCGACGAGTGCGCCGCGCCGCCCGCTCGGCCGGAGAGCGGCGGAGGCGTCGGCCGCTGGGAGCTGCCTTGGAACTCGGTCCAACGCTACATGTCCGTCCCCGTGCACATCGTCTCGCCGCTCGCTACGATGATGGAGGCCGCCCAGTTGATGTGCGTCTATCACATCCACCGGCTGATCGTCCTAGACGACCGCGAGGCGCCCGTGGGACTCGTGTCGACGCTCGACGTCGTTTCGGCTGTGGTGCATGCCGTCGACGAAGACCGTCAACAGCGGCGCCGCGGCGAAAGGAGCAACGGAGAATGAATCGCTTTGCCGACAAACCAATCGTCGTTCCGATTGACGATTCCGTTTCATGGCTCCTAGGCGGCTTTGCACTTAAACTCGTGTCAAGCAGCTAGACCGGAAAGCTACCACAAGCTGCTATCGCAATAGCTTGTGGTCGGGCCCGAATTAAAGTGCAAAGCCATCTCGTACGGGAGTACGTTGAACACTACCACGCGGAGCGACCGCATCAAGGGCTGGAGAATCGTCGTATTGTTGACGCGCCGCTCCTCTGCCTCAATGGGTGAAGTCTCTTGCCGCGCAAGGCTCGGCGGGTTGCTTCAGCACTATTTCTGCGCGGCGGCGTAGACGGGACGAATTTGCGAAAAATGTGGCGCAGCAAAGGACATCGACCACATGGCGCCGGAGTACGTCGAGCACGTCTCAATGAGCGGCCTGAGACTCCCATCGCAGGCGCTGGGCTTTTTTTGTTGAGCGTCGACCAGTCGATCGGCGGTTAGAGGCGATTGCCGACGAAAATTTGGTCGAACGCCGTGACGATGGCGTCGTCGGAATTGACCTCGGCCCCGTCCGCACTGAGCTGGTCCAGCGCGCGTTGCGCTGGGAGCTGCACAAACGCCGCAAGAGCGGCGTCGCAGGCACGCAACTGCGCAACAGGAATCGCCAGCCGGGCGGCTTCGCGGCGGAACAGGGCGGGTGGGGCCATCGTCCGCCGCGGCGTGCCGGGCGCGACGTCGTCGGTGAAAATCCAGCCAGCGAGGTCGGAGTCCAGCGTGGCGCGGAGATCGTCTGCTGAAGAAGTCAGTCCGCCGAGGGCCGCAGCGGAGGCGGGAACAGCGCCGAAATTCTCAGACCACACGGACAAGTCCGCGGCGTCAACGACGAGGTTGCCGCTGCCGTCGGCGCCGACGAGCGCCGGCGTGGCGCCGCCGAGTGACCGCTGCCAAGCGAGGAAGTCGCCGCCATCGACCGTCCCATTGTCGTCGTAGTCGCCCGCCAGTCCAGGCACGCCGTCCCAGCCGGGTGAGCCGCCGTGGGCGGCGCTGGCGCGCCAGTTGGCGGGATCGCTGGCGTCGCCCAGCGGATTGATGATTTCCAGCGACGGCCCGGCGCCGTCGGCCGCGGTCGGCCAGGGCGGGTCGTCCGTCCACGTGATCGACTGGATCGGCGACCCGCCTGCGGTTGCCAGAACGATCGTCTCGCCGCTGTTGCCGAGGTTTGCCGTCCCGTAGCCGCCCGGCGCCACGTTCACGCCAACGCCGTACACCGACTGGAACACGGCCGGGTTGCGGGCCACGACGATCCGCTCACCGGGCGCCAGACTCAGCCCGCCCGCGAACACGTAGGGATCGCCGGCGAACGTCGTGAGTTGGACGCCGGAAAGGTCGACGGTCTGCGCGCCCGTGTTGAGGACTTCGATGAACTCCAGATCCTCTTCGTCGACGACTCCAGCGTTGGGCGCCGGATGGTAGTGCAGCTCGCTGATCGCCAGCGTCGGCGTCGTCAGGCCGGGCGCGGCGACGAACTCCATCGACGCCGACCAATGGCTCCAGTGGCCGTCGGCGTCTTGCATGCGGACTCGTGCGCGGTAGGTCTTGCCGGGTTCGACGGCGCCCTCGGGAACTATCGTCTGGCTGGCGAACGTCGTCAGCTCCCCCGACTCCCACGTGCCTTCGATTTCGTAAACATACGGCGTGCCCGCGGCGTAACTGGCCGTCGCGGAGTTGTAGACCTCGGCGACGCGCCATTCGATCTTCGCAAACGTGCCGGCGCCCTGGGGGTCGCTGAACGGCGTCGTCTGAAACGCCAGCCCGTCGACCGCGAACCCCGGCGCGCCGACGTAGCTGATCGTGGGCGCGGCGGGGATGCCCGCGTCGTTGCCCTGGCCACCGAGCAGGTTGTAACCGTACCCGTTGGGGCTTACGAAGTCCTGCATGTAGTCGACTAGCCCCGCGAAGTTCTCGCTGGCGAGCAGGGCCGGATTGAAGTTCTTGTACCAAATGCCTTTCTTCACCTTTTGTGGATGGTAATCCCACATGGCCTGGTTGGCGTTGACGATCGACAAATCGCCGCCGCCGAGGGTCAGGACATTGGCCAATTCCTCGACGACCCGCGCCGCGTCGCCACTGCCCAGCAGCAAGTCGACGACTTCGCGGAGGCGATTCTCGTACGCCACTTTCGCCAACGGATGGTCGCGCATCAGCGACCGGATGTTCTCGCGGTTGGTCACCGGGTTGCCGAAGTGCGGCGCGTCTTCAAACGTCAGGTCGAGGTCCCACGGAATAACGTACCACTGGCCCGTTTCCTGGTTGTGGTAGTAATTGACGTTCTCGTTGGGGCGGATGTCGGCGTTGTTGACGACGTGATTGACGATGTTCCACGCGAAATAGGCGTCCCAGTTGAGATTCGCCTCCCACCACGCCAGCGTCTCGACGCCGCCGTCGATTCCCGCGAGGAACGCCGCCAGGTCGGAGCGGTCAGTCGGCAGCTCGGAGCCCTGGTGTCGCTGGTTGGTGGCGCCGAACACGCTGGAATGCATGTTGAAGATGTTGCCGTCGGCCAGGCCGCGCTCATCAAGGAAGCTGCCGTCGGGCTGCTCGATGCCGATGTACAGCCCCCAGAAGTCGCCGCCGTACTGGTCGCCGCCGGTCGCCGAGGCCGCATCGATTACGCGGAACTGGAAGTAGTGCGTTCGCGGCGCCGGGGCGCCGGCCAGCTCATAGAGCTTGAACGCGGCGGGCTCGAATAGCACGGTGCCGTCCGACGAGACGTCGTTCCGCCACCAGGGATTCGTGCCCGGCAGGATGTTGATCTCGTCCCACAGTTCGGCGTAGGGATTGCCGTAGTTGTCGCGGGCCTGAAAAAAATGGCCTCGCAGGAACTCGATCTTCCATTTGTTCTTGCCCACCGCGTAGGTCGAAGCGACGCCGCGGTTGCGGAATTCGAGGTGATCGTACACCACGCCGTCGTATACCAACGTGCCGCGGAACAGCACCTCGTTGTACTGCGGGTTGTATTGGCTGTTCTGGACGTCGGTGGCGTTGGCGATGAGGTGGTATGTGGCAACGTCGTCAAGCGCAGCGCCGCCGTAGACCACATTGGGCGCCACGCCGGGTTGCAGCGACGCCGTGTAGTTGGGCACGCCGTCGTAGACGAAGTACGCGAAGTTCGGCTGCGGATCATCGGCGTAGGGACCGCGGATCGACGCGCCCAGGCCATCGGTCGCCGTGATGCGATAGCGCACCAGCCGGCGATTGGTCTGCAAAGACCCGGGCATGATGACGGAGAACACGCCGTCGCCGGCGACAGCGTCGCCGTTCAGCCCGTCGTCGTGCATGGCGACCGACGTCCAGCTTGAGTCGTACGCGGCGTCGGTCAGGCGGATGTAGCTGCCGGGGTTCACGAGCTGATACTCGAGCGACACGCTCTGCACGCCGTCGGGATCGGTCGCCTTAATTGAGATCGTCACGGCCTGACCGCTGGTCGGCTGCTGGATCGACTGCGTGAGCTGCCGCATCTGCGGCGCAGCATTGGCGGCGAAGACGGAGTTCTGTTCCCCTGGCGTCGGCTGGCCGACCGTGTCGTCAGGAATGCTCAACTCGAGATTGAACGACACATCGCTGCTGCCGCTCGACTCGTTGAGCACATGGACTGCGATCGTGTTCGAACCCGCCACGAGGTACTGGCTGGCGCCCGTGAGCGTCAACTCTTCCCACTCTGCTTCGTGGCTGTTGCCGGACGTGCCGTCGTAGTTCTTATTGCCCGCAGTCACATGGAAGCGCGGCAGCTCAAAGCCGTTGATGTACACGATGGCGCCGTCGTCGACGTAGACCCGCAACGTCAGCTCATCCGGAATGTCGCCGGCAATGGTGAACTGCCGGCGGGCGTAAAACGTCGAATAGACGTTTCGCATGTCGCCGAGCGTCGTGGCGTCGTCGCCGTCGCCGAAGCCGATCGACGCCGTGCCGTTCTGCCACGCCACTGCGTCGTTACCTTCGACGAAACCGGTGAGCCGCCAATTCATGGCGGGCGTGTTGGCGACCGTAGGCGGATTGACGGTGATCCCCTTGCGATACCGCCACACGGACCCGGGCGCCACCAGCACCGCGCCGGCGTTGGGATTCTGCGACAGCCCCGACGATCGCCAACTCCCAGCCAGGTCGTTGTCCAGCGCAGGATTGATCAATTCAAGCGAGCTGCCGAAGTCGCCCGTCGTCGGCCACGGGAAACCAAGTTGGTAGGTCACTGTATCAACGAGATTGTTGGCCGCGTCGCGAAGCTCGATCGTCTCGCCTTCGTTGGCCAGCCGATCGCCGATCTCCCACTGGCCGAACGGCGCGAAGCCGTACTTGACTTGGAAATCGGCCGCGCTTTGCGTGACGACGAGATAGCCGCCCGCGCCGATCGAAGCGCCGCCAGGGAATGTGAAGTCGACCGCTTCGTCGATGCGCCACCCCGCGAGATCGATGGCGCCGGCGCCGGTGTTGAACAGCTCGATGAACTCAACCTGCTCGGTGGGATCGTCCGGGTCGGAGTGGAACTCGTTGATGACCACGGCCAGCAGATTGCGCGGCTCGAGCGTTTCGACGCCGCGCAAGCGCGCACGAATTGACGTTGCAACGCGCTGTCGTCGCACCATTTGAGCTTTCTGCCATTGAACCATCACATCGAACCCCAAATGACTATGAGCGACCCATCATCTCATGGGAGTGCAGCAACTGGCGGAGCCGAGAAACTCCAGCATACATAAGCGCACGCCCTCGTGCGCGACATTTGTCGCCCGCCCACGAGCGACTGACGGCGCAGCTTCAATTCCAACTCCATAAATGGATAGAACAAAGTTCCTGTTATTGGTCTGGCCGACAAAGACGAACGACTCGCCGTACCACTGGAGACGGATGGCGTCGACCTTGTCGTCGTTGGGAGGCGAGCTCTGGCCCGGCGGCGAATCTGCGGCTGGCGAGTATGCTACTGCTTACGGATCGCGCTTGTTACGTTTTGCTCGGCAAGTGCGTCGAGCCAGTCAAAATCAAAACTGTCGAGAGCCCCGTCGCGAGCGCTAGGGGCATCCGAACGCGCCGTTTTGGCAGCGTCACCGCGGTCAATTCCCAGACCCCGGGCGACGGTCTGATCCATCGTCGTCGAAGCCAGCGATTCGAACGCCAGCGTCCGCAGCAACGCCGGGCGATAACCTGGTCGCAATGACGTCGCCGATTCACCGAGTTGGAGCAGAACGGGCGCCGCGAGGTCGCTCGCTTCCCAGTCGAATTCGGCGCTGGCTGCAGCGCCCGCAAGCGCGGGTGCGCTAGCGACGGCGGCGGCCGGAGCCGCGGCATAGCTGGTCGCGTAACTTGCCCGCCAGACGGCGAGGTCGGCGGCATCGACGTCGCCGTCTTCGTCCCCATCGCCCTGGGCATGCACAGGACTCGCCGTGCCCAGACCCCGCTGCCAAATGAGGAAGTCGGACCCATCCACGTCAGCGTCGCCGTCGAAGTTGCCAAGCTTCAGCTGGAAGAGCGACGGCGCCGACGTCGGAATGACCTCGATGTAATTGGGCCGCGTCGCCCGGTCCCCCAGGCTGCCTTGATCGAGCGTGAGCCGGCCGTCGGTCACGGTCACGAGCAGCGTGCGCTGACGGAACTGATTCGGATTGAGCGTCACGTTGTTCCAGTAAGAGACGCCCTCGACGTTGAGCGTGTGCGTCGAGACGAACTCGGGATCGCCAATCGACATGGTCACCGCGTAGACGCCGTTGGGGAGGGCCAGCTCCCAAATCTGTCCGGCGTGGAATTGGCTGAGCGTATCGAGGCGCTGGTCGGAGTTGATATTGCGGTCGCGGGCGACGTCGGCGTGGTTCGACGACCAACCGTACGACTGGCCATTGCCGCGGTTAGCGAAGACGAGGCCGGCGTCGGCGAGGTAGCCGGCTGGGACGAGTGCGTCCGCGGTCTGAAAGTTGATAGCGATCTGCGAGCCGGTTTGCGTGCCGATGAGCCGGGCGTTGGCCCAGTTGGCGTGGTCCAAGCCATCGCCGTCGCCCGCGTTGGTGACGACAAGGCGCAGTTCGTTGACGCCGGCGACGCTGACGTCGATCTTGACGCTGGCTTGGCTTCCGGTGCGCGGGATGACGTTGGTGAGTTCCACGCCGTCGCCAAAGACCTGGAAGGTGACCGAGCCGCCGGCGCCGGTTTCGTCGTCGACGCCGACGTCGGCAATGAACCGCTCGAAGGAGCCGCCCAGGTTGTAGCGGACATCGGACAGAGCGTGGACGCCGAGGCCCTTGGCGTAGCCGATGCCCTGAATGGCCATCGGGACGCCGTCGCTGGCGGCCGCCTCGCCGTTACTCGTGTCGCGTTCGATGGGCCCCCAGCCGTTGGGCGCCGGATCGTTGGCCGCCGGCAGGTCGCTGAGAAAGGCCAGCGAGTCCGACGCGTTGGCGTAAAGAGCGATGTATGCCTTGTCGGCCGCCGGGGTCGAGATCATGCGGGTGGCGCTCGTCTCGCCGTCGAGCCAGCGGACAAACGCGGCGAGCTCTCCGCCCGGCGTGATCTGCGTCAACGGCGCCGTGAGCGATCGCTGGATGTTCACCACGCCGGTCGTGGTGAGCGGGGCCGGCTTCGGCTGGCCGTCGACAAGAATCTGGCCGCCGCCGAAATTGGTCAGCACCGTGAAGTTGCTGATGACCGGGTTCACGTCGCGGTGCACGGTGGTCGACAGCCCCGCCGAATCGGTCACGGTGAGCGTGATGCGGAAAAAGACGTCGGCCGCCGTCTCGCCGATCGTGGGAATCACGAAGCTGTCCGCGCTGATGCCGGAGGTGGGCGGCAGGAACGGGTGCGCGTGGACGTTGTGGTGGAAGTCGACCTGCCAAGTCATCGACGCGGCTCCGAGGGCGCCGTCCTCAACGTCGGTCGCCGAGGCGGAAAACGAAATCGTGTCGCCGGCCATGTAGGTCGAACCCATCTCCGGCGTGAGAATCGTCGGCGTCGGCGGCGTGTCGGTCGTCACCGTCAGCGTGGCGAGGTTGCTCGTGGCCGAACCGAAGGAATTGGTTACGACGACGCGGAACTGGGCGCCATTGTCGGCCATCGTGACGCTGCTGAGCATGAGCGCTGGCAGCGTGGCGCCGGGCACATCGACGAACGTCGTCCCGTTATGTCGCTGCCACTGGTAGCCGAGCGGCGCGGTTCCCGCGGCGCTGGCCGTGAACGTGGCGTCAAACCCCACCGAGACAAGCTTACTGACCGGCTGCTGCACGATTTGCGGAGCGATCTGCGCAGCGAACTGGATTTTGCGGATCGTCCCCGTGCCAATGCCCGGCGCGCCGCCCGCCCCGGCCCCGCGGGCGATGTAATACAGCGAGCCGTCGGGCGCCACCTCGATGTTCATCGGAAACTCGGCGCCTGTCGCGAAGGAGATGACGGAGCCCGGACTGTTCGGATCGATGGTGTTAATCTCGCCGGCGCAGAATTCGGAAAAGAAGTACTTGCCCTCGTATTGCGCAGGAAACTGCGCCAGCGCGGGGCTGTAGAAGGCGCCGCCGGTGATGGCGCAGTCCTCACCGTGGCTGTACGTATAGACGGGATTGGTGAAGTTCGGAAACGTCGCCGGATTGAACGTTCCTTCGGTCGTCGGCCAGCCAAAATTCCGTCCGGCAATCGTCGCGTCGTTGATCTCTTCCCAAGTGACTTCGCCCACGTCGTTGACAAAGTAGCGGCCGGTGGCCGGGTGGACGTCGCCGCTAAACGGATTGCGCAGCCCCGAGGCCCACACGTAGTCGATCCAGTCGACGTCGCCGGGCGCGTTGCCGTTCCAGTCGTTGCCGCCGGGTGGATTGGAATCGGCCGGGCTGTAAAACGGATTGTTGGTCGCCGGCGCGCCGTCGGCGTTGACGCGGAGAATCTTTCCCAGCGGCGAGTTGTTATTTTGCACGATGCTGTTATTCAGGTGGTCGCCCACCTGAATGGCGATCGTATCGTCCTGCAAGAAATGAATCGCCCCGCCCATGTGCCAGATGGGCGATTGGTTCGTCGGCAATTGCGAGAACAGCGGCAAGTCAAGCAACACGACTTCGCTGCCTGGGAGAATCGTGTTTTCCGTGGTGGGGTCGACGGTCAGCCGGCTCAGTCGGTTGTGGCTCTCGGGAGTTGCGGCCGTGTAATAGACGTAGATGTAGCCGTTGGCGTCGAAGGCGGGGTCGAGCACGATCCCCTGGAAGCCGCGCTCGCCCGAGCCGTCACAGGGCAGCGTGTAAGCAATCTGGGGCAGCATGACGTCGTGCTCGACGACGCCGAGCCGTCCGTCTTGAAACGCCACCCACAGGCGGTGGCCCGAGGGTTCCATGGCCATCGTGATCGGGCTGGTGAGGCTCGACGCGACGACTGACTCGGTGAATCCCGCCGGCACCGCGGCCAGCATGCGCCGTTCTTCAAGCGATTCGAAACTCAATGATCGGCGAGTTGCCAACGCGGCGTTGTGCAGCGGTGACGCCGGTCCGCTGAACATTCCGCGCCTACGATTGACGCCGGGCGCCGCTGGACGACGATGCGCGCGCCCGAAGATTCGGCGCATGGACAAGCCCCTTTCGTCTGTTCGCCGCCGCGAAAGGGCAAGGCCTGCCCCCCGCGCCGATCCGTTCCGCACGCAACATTCCGCGGCCGAGCGCTTGTCAACCGCCGCTGACTGCGCCTGGCGTCCCCAGCGCGGATGGCAGACGCTGTCGCGCGCCGCCATTCCGCGCCGGAAACCCAAGCGCTTCGTTCCCAACGCGGTTAACGACGACGACGCGCCATTGACAGCCCCAGCAGGCCGCCGATCGCCAACAGACACGCCGTCGGCTCCGGCACCGCCTCCAAGGCGACGTGGAACGTGCGATCGTAGGCGTGGTTATCCAGATTGCCGAGCGTTGCGTCCGTGAACGAGCGACCTGGTCCGACGCTGTTGAAGCCCGTGCCGCCCGCGTACGCCGCGTCGCCTTGCGTGGCGTCGATGCCGAACCAACCAGCGGACGAGAACACGTCGAAGGCGTACTGGGCGTTGGGATCGAGCGACGGCGAATCGGCGCCGGTCAAGCTAAAGGTCAACCACCCCGTCACGTTGGTCGCCTGGCCATCCAGCGTCGGGATTGCCGTCACGGCGTTGATCGGCGTCAACGTCGTGCCGCTGACCGAGCTGATGCGCAGGCCCCACGTGTTGGGGGCGGTGAACACGCCGCCGCCGCCGTCGCCGACCGCTTTCACGGAGATCGAGGTCAGCCTGTAGGGGGTCGCGCCCGCCGGCGTCGTGAAGGTTTGTCCCGGGGGGCCGACGTTGTCGGAGTAGGCCTGCGAGTTGTAGGCTCCGCCAGCCGTCGGCGGGATGCCGGGCGCCGTGCCGCCCGGGATCATGGCGTCGTCCGCGAAGTTGAACTGATCGTTGACGCCCGCGGCGGGCGCCACGTCGCTGAATGACATCGTCACGTCGCCCCATGCGACGGGCGCGATCGCTGCGGCAGCGAGCCACGCCGCCAAACTCAAGGTGCTGCGTCTCATAAGCAAATTGCCTTTCTGAGGATGAAAAGAGTCGACGTCCCCTGTCGGAAACCTGAGCTCCTGCCAAGCCGGCCTACGCACGCCGCTTGCTGCCCCATTTCGGAAGCGGCGCGTCGTCGGCTCGGCGTTGATTGGCGGCGTAACGTGCGGCTGGCGACCTCGTTCAGTTTGATGACAAGAATTTGGATACGGCTCATGAACCTGGCAGGGTCACGGGATTTCCGTCGGCGCGGTCGCCTAGGTCGCGGTGGATTTGCCAGTCGATGTCGTAACTGATCGTATGAATGCTGCCGTCACAGAATGCCATGTTCAGGCCGCCCGAATGAGGAGAGCCGAACGCCTGGTGACCTGGAATGTTCGGCGGATACTGGGGGGCGTCTAACAACGGGACCAGTTGCGTCAGCGCCGTGGGAGGACCGTTAGCGGTCCTGCGAAAATTGTCGTTGTTGAAGCCAGTACACCAGGTTTCGTTGTCGCCCGCATCATCTCCCGTCTCGTAGTTCACCGTTGTGATTGCCTTCTCGCCGACCATATAAGTGTTCGTCGAGCCGTCGGAGACGCGAGCCAGCGTCACTTGGCTCCGTTGAAACGAAATTCCATTGAGGTAAGTAAGACCATTTGCCGCCTCCGCCGCTTCGGCGCCTTTGTCGAACCACGCGAAAGTGGCTGGCGGCGGAAATGGCCTGGGAAATCCATCACCCTCGTACGTAACTCCGCCCTCTCTTCGCGGCTCCTCGAATGAGCTGCCGGCGTTAGCTGCATAGTCGCTGCGGGCCGTTCGCTCCGGAACGTTTGCGTTGTACATCCCCCCACCACCATACGTGAACGTACTAGACCCAGCACGTCTTGACGGACAAGTCGTCATCGCTAACGGCGACAACAAAACCTGCTGAGCCCCGATGCGCTGCTCGCGCGTCAGGACATCAGGCTGGCCGTCTTTGCCAAGATCGTGCAACTGTTGCTGTTCCAGATAAGGCAGCGCGTTGAAGATCCATCCGCCGGGCTGCTGCTTGCCGAATCCGCGATCCGGATCGCCCACCCAGAACCAACCCCAGCCGCCCGTGGGGAAGAATTTTTGGGTGTCGTGGTGGTTGAGCCATCCCAACGCCATTTGTTTGAGATTGTTCTTGCACTGCGCGCGGCGCGCCGCCTCGCGGGCCGCTTGAACCGCCGGAAGCAGAAGCGCCACTAAGACGCCGATGATAGCTATCACGACCAGCAATTCGACCAAAGTAAAGCCCGCATCCCGGCGCCGCATCGATTCGCTCCTCGTTCCGACTTTCTACCGTCAGAGTTTCCTTACTGAATCAAGGCGCTAGGTCGCCGGGCGCGTCGTGCCATGCGGGCGAGGATCGCTGCAGCGCCGAAGGCCAACGCCATGCTCGAAGGCTCCGGGACGCCGGTCCCGGCGGCAATCGCCGCCGGCACGTTGTTCCGCCAAATCGCGTAGTCGGCCAGATCGACGCGGCCGTCCAGCGACAAATCGCCCATGACGCGCGTCGCGCCCGTCGCCAGGAAAAAATTTCCCTTGATGATGTTGTAGTCCGCGATGTTCGTCGCCCCATCTTCGTTGACGTCGCCGGGAGCAGGAGCCACCGGCACGCCGCCAATGATTTGGATCGCATTGATCGGCGCCCGAAATCCATTGGGCGTCGTGAGCGTCGTGTCCGACGTGAGCGTGAACGACTCGCCGGTGAAGCCGCGGAATCGCAGGTAAGTGCCGTCGGCCGTGTTGCCCACGTCCGTCCCCGGATCCTCGACGAACCCCGTCGGGCTACCCATCGTGCTACCGAACTTAGTGACCGACGAGTTGCCGTCGTTCAGCGTGTAGCCGCCGCCGCGGTCGCCGTTGGAATCGCTCACAAAGTACACGTACACGTCGTACGCCGGCGCTGTGAACACGGCGTCGAGATTGCTCACCGAGATCGTGATGCCGCCCGTCGCCAGATTGTTCGTGTCCAAATAACCAGAGGTGAGCACGTGGTTCGGGCCGGCCGGGAAGGCGTTGTTCCCGCCTGATCGCCAGGTGTTGGGGCTGGTCCAGGTGAGTGACACGCCGCTGGCAACAGGCGTGCCCGCGTTGTTGTAGTTCAAGCCAGTCACCTCTGTGCCTGTGGCGCCAAAGAGATTATTCCAATTGGCCGCCGGAACGACGCCGGCGACATCGGTCGGATTCAGCGAGCTGCTGACAGTGTCGGGATCGTCCGCTGCGAAATTGAGCCCGAGACTTTGGGCCGAGGCCGTCGTCGCCAGCAGACCAGCCCATGCGCCGATCGCAAACAAGAGACGATGTGCTTTCATAGTTCGTTGGTTCTTCCTGAGACTCGTCATGGCTTTCACGAGCGAGGGATTTAAGTG
Source organism: Lacipirellulaceae bacterium (assembly GCA_044867485.1). Taxonomy (GTDB): domain Bacteria; phylum Planctomycetota; class Planctomycetia; order Pirellulales; family Lacipirellulaceae; genus Lacipirellula. The sequence goes on from JBIOVA010000255.1 coordinate 19,137, forward strand.
AGCGAGCAGCGCGCCGCCCCGACGCTTCCGCGCGCGGACCGCGGCCAGCATCGCGCCGACGAGGCCGAGCGCCGCCGTCGAGGGCTCGGGAACGCCGACGAGCGCCGCGATTTCCGGCGGCGCCGCCGAGCGCCAACGGCGGAAGTCGTTGAGGTCGACGTAGCTATTCCCGTCGAGATCTCCGTTGGTGAAGATGGGCTCGGGTTTCTCCAGGTTGGCCTTGATGATGTTGTAGTCCGCGATGTTGACGAAGCCGTCGTTGTTCACGTCGCCGGGGCCGCCCGGAGGGGCCGTCAATTGCGCGATGAACGTGCGGTCGTAACCATGGTTCGTCTGATTGCCCAGCGTGTTGTCGTTAAACGTGCGCGCTGGACCGGCGCTGTTGAATGCCGTGCCGGTGGCGAACGTAGCGTCATCCTGCGTGGCATCGACGCCGAACCAGCCGGCGGTCGTGTAGATCTCGAAGCCATAGACCTTGTTGGGCGCTAGCGTCGGCGTGTCCGTCCCGGTGAACGACAACGTAAACCACTCGGTCCCGACGGCCCCCGTGAAGGTCGGGATGCCGGTCACCGTCTTCAGCGGCGTCAGCGCCGTGCCGTTCACTTCGCTGACGCGGACGGCCCAGGTCTGACCGGCGCCGTCGACGCCGCCGCCGAAGTCGCCGACGCCCTTAACCGAAATTGCGGTCAACGCATAGAGATGCTTGGTCGGCGGCGCCGTGAACGTTTGTCCGAGCGGACCGGCGTTGTCGGTGTATGCCTGCTGGTTGTAGCCGCCGCCGCCCACAGGCGTCGTGCCGCCGGGAATCGTCGCATCGTCCAGAAGCTGCGATTGATCGTGCGTGCCAAGGATCGGCTGATTGGCGTCGAACGTCAGCGTGACCGCAGCGCGAGCCGCCGGCGCGATTGCAGCGATCGCCAAGGCGATCCCCATGAACACAGTTATGCGCTTCATCCTTCTCATGCCTCCGAGAGTCTTCTTTCGTTGAGCCGCGTCCATGATTGAAGCGACGCTGCGCGTCTGTTCGGTGTTAGGCGAGCGGCGTTTACGCCGAGCGACGATCCCGGCCGCCGCGAGCATCGCCAGCCCACAGCTCGTCGGCTCGGGGATGGCCCCAGTCGCGCCGGCGCCAGATGTGGCCCCGAAGTTGGCTTTCCACGTCGCCAGATCGGCGGCGCTTACTGGATTGGGCGATCCGCCGCGCTGCCAGACCAGAAAGTCGCGGCCATCGACGTCGCCGTCGGCGTCGAAGTCGCCGGACGGGCCCGTGCCGGAGGTGAATGAGATTGTGGCCAGCCGAAACGCGGCTTCGTTGCCGAGGATAAACTTCATGCTCAACCCGGCTTGCGCCGCCGGCGACGTGAAGCTGCCGATATTGCCGAGGCTGATGGATTGCCCCGCCGTCAGCGTGGTCGGCGCCACGGGGTTCGTCTCCGAGAGTGCGTTGGCCGTGACCGGCGATTCCTGCCAGTTGGGATAGGTTCCCGGCCGATCGGCCAGGTTGTTCCAAGTGGCCCCGTTGAGGGCTCCCGTCGAGGACAGGATCGAATAGCCGTCGATCGACAGCGACTGGAGCGTGTCGTTCTTGAGCGTTGCAACCCCAGTCGTCGTGTTAACGACGAGCGCGATGTTGTTGAGGAACGGCGTACCGATATATTCGACCTGCCCCGTGACGACCGAACCACCTTTGTTGTGGTAGGTGAACGTCAGGTTCTCTCCGCTCACGCCCAAACCCTGCGACGCGACGGCGGTCTTGCTGAAGCCGGTCCCCAGCGAAATGCTCGTCGCCGCGGAGGAGACATTGAACACGCCTGACGGCTTGAATTCTGCCAGGCCGGTAACCGAGTTGGTGGGCGCCTTTTCCCAGCCTGTGTCGCCCGCGGGCGCGCCCGAGATGCCCTTGTACGCGGGCAACAGGGATCCCACGACCGGCGACGTGACGGTGTAGCCGTCAAGCTGCGTCACCGGCGCGCCAAGCGGATTGCGAACGGTCAGCTCGCCCGTGTCGCGATTGACGCGGAGCACCAGCATGGTTTCGAGTGCGACCTGCAGAAGCTGGCCGTTGGTCCCGCCCGCGATCTTGCGGAGCCGGTACGCCGAGCCTAGTGCTGGGGTCGCGGCGCCGGCGACCGTGATGGGGCCACCGACCGTTCCATTGGCGAAATTTCCGTTGATGGCCGTCGCATCGACCAGATTCCAGGAATTGTTGACCGCCGGCGTGACGCCGTTGAACTGCACGGCTAGGTTGCCGCCGAGCGTGACGGTCCCCGTGGACTTGAGCGGCGAATGCGTGGCCGCGGTGATCTCGTCCGTCAGAATGCTGGTTCCCTGCAGCGTGATGCCGCCGGCCGAACTGAAGTTGACATTAGGGCCAGTGATTTTCAGGTTTCTTGAGATCGTTGACGCGCCCGTAAAGGTGGCGGCGGAGCTGCCGCTGAAATTCGCCTGGCTGGCCGGCAAACCGCCAACGTTCAAACCAACCGCGGAGAGCGACCCGCCGGTGACATTGAGCGTACCTGTGCCGGCGACACCAACGTTGACGATGCCATCGGTCGACGCACTGGCCAGGCTGGTAAAGACGCCGCCCGTGCTGATCGAGAGCGTCCCCGAATCGGTCGCCGTCTGGCCCAGCGCTACGCCGCCGACGGGCGCCGAAATGGGAGTAGCCAATGTGGCCGTGCCGCCGTTGTTGATAACGCCAACCTCCTCGAACGCGGCTTCTGGCACAGCGCCGAGCGACCAATTGGCCCCCGTATTCCAGCCGGATGAGCCGGCTGGCACCCAAAGAATGTCAAACGCCTGGGCTGAGCGCACTGCCGACAAGCCCACGCCAATGGCAACGGCCGCCACTGCCGCGAAGGAGAACTTCAAAAGCACCATGATGCATCCCCGGAAATGTTTCAGTAACTCTTCGTCGCTGCCTCAGTCTGCTCTCCCGCCAGTGAGACGTCCCGTCCGCCAAGGCGGCCGTCAAACGTCGATTGCGGATCCCCCGTCAATCCCGTCCTTCGATTTCATTCGCACGGAGCGCCGTGGTCCGACCATCTCCACCGCAGAGCGACGACGATCGTCCCCGGTCGCCCCGGTTGGTGCACAATCGCGAGGACTTGGACCGTGCCCCCCACCTGACGCACGACCCCGGGTTACACAAGTCCAGCCGGGGTAGTAGTTTGTGTCGATAAGGCGTGAAGTGCCTGGCAAAAGTCGCCTACAGATGGCAGCAGATTCACAACAATCTGTGTAGTATCTCCGCGTATCGAGAATTGGTGTCGAGATATTCAAGCTTCCTCTTCCCGCACCGGTGCGGCGACGCGGCGATAGGGAAACCCTTCCCATGCATAGATTTAGCGACACCAATCGGCCATCCGGCGGAGAAGTTATGCAGGCTGGGATTGCCAATGATGCCATAGTGCGTGGCCCAGCCGCAGTCCGCAACGACCTGCACGGGGCCGCCATGAGCGACGGGTGCAACGAGGATCTTGACGCTTACGTTCAGGAGCTGACCGCCTGTCAGGGCCGCTTACGGGGCTTCATCCTGGCATCGCTTGGCAACTATGCCGACACGGCCGACGTGTTGCAGCGGACGAACCTCGTCCTCTGGAAGAAAGCAAAAGAATTCCGCAGCGGCGCTGACTTTCTTCCTTGGGCGTTAACCATTGCGCGTTACGAAGTCCTTTCATTTGTGCGGGACAGTCAACGCGATCGCCACGTCTACTCCGCCGACGTGGCCAGCATGATGCTCGACGCTGCAACCCTTGACGCTAGCGAACCTCACGAGCGGCGCCTGGCGCTGAGAAAGTGTTTGGAAAAGGTCCCCGGCCGAAGTCGCGACCTCCTGTGGCAGCGGTACGGAGCCGATAAGTCGATTCGACAAATCGCGGCCGACTCGCACCGTAGCGAGGATGCCGTGAAGAGCTTGTTTCTGAGGATCCGCAAGTCGCTGGAGCGTTGCGTCGAAGCGGACTTGAAATGGAAGGCCAAATAATCCCGAGACCATTTCGCGCCGTATTTGCAGCGCGAGATCACGCGCATGTCCTTAGAGGATGACGAAATCCGACGGCTCCTCGTGGTCGCACTTGACGGCGACGCATCCGACGAGCAATGCGCGCGACTCAATGAGTTGCTGCGCGGCAGCGAGCACTTGCGCCGTGCGGCTGCACAGTTTCTCCGCGATGACTCGATCTTGACCGAGGAGATCGGCACGCTGGAAGAGGCGCTCGCATTTCTCCGGCAATCCTCGGAATCCGAGTCGAACGCGACCGCAACGGCAGAGGACGCTGGCCGCTTCGCGGCATCCTCTCCGCCTTGGACCGCGCCACCACTCGCATCTTCGCCAAAGTTGGCAATCTGGAAGCGACTGCGGCGAGCGGCGGACTACGTAAATAGCCACGGCATGGCCGTCGCCGCGGCAGCGTTGCTGCTGGGCATCGGCTTTGCGTGGCACTATGTCGCCATGATGGAGCGGTTCGAGCGACTCTATTCCCTCGCGGCGGCGTCCGATCCTGAGGAGGTCCTGCGAAATCGCCGCCGGGCGCGCAATGGCGCAGCATCTCCAGGCGCCTCGGCGGTTGCCCGAGTCACCGGCTTGTCGAACTGTCAATGGCCCGCAGGTGAAACGGGCCTGAAGTTTGGCGACCAGTTGATGCCGGGGCAACGGCTCAAGATGACCGGCGGTGTGCTGCAACTCACCTACGAAACGGGAGCCAAGGTGACCGTGGAGGGGCCCGTCGACTTTGTCATCACCACGGCGATCGAGGCCAAGCTTGCGGAAGGCAAGATTGCCGCCGCCGTTCCGCGATTTGCTCGCGGCTATACGATCGTCACGCCGACGGCCGAGGTCGTCGATCTGGGTACCGAATTTGGCGTGTCGGTCGACAAGTCGGGCGCCTCCGAAGTCCATGTGTTCGACGGCGACGTCGTCACGCGCTCGGTGGGCGACGGCGCCGCCCAGGATGATTTGATTCATGCCCGTGAGGACCAAGCCGTGCAGTTCAATGCTGCACATCCAGGTCCACGACGCATTTCCGTGGATCGTCAGAAATTTGTCCGCCGCCTGACGCCCGATTTGCCGCCCGACAAGTTGCCCCGGCTGCCCATCACCGAGAATCTGACCCTGTGGCTTGCCGCCGACGTCATGCCGGAAATGAAAGAGGGCAGCCCTGTTTCTACCTGGCCCGACATCCTCATCGGCGACAACCGATTTCCCGACGACGCCTGGCAATTTGACGCCCGATTGTGTCCGACCTGGATTCGGGACGGTGAGCGGCGGCCCGCCATCCGCTTCGACGGGTGGTCCAATTTCCTGGCCACCAGTCCCATGGATACCGGCGACCGGCAAACGGCGTTCGTGGTGTTTTCCCCCAGCCCCGCCAGTTTCGCAAGTTCCTCGCATGGCGGAATGCTGCTGAAATACGGGCTCAACGCCCCCACCCTGGAACTCAGCATGCTCAACGACCATATGCCGCGCGGCTTGGTTTGGGCCAGCGACAGTGTTGGATCGGCGTCAAATGTTGGTATTATCAAGGGTAGGGCCGTGAAGCCCCTGGCTCCCTGTGCCGTTGCCTATTCGTATGATGCGATTGGCAATCGGGCCGAATTGGTCGTGGATGGCGTGAGCCAGGGAGTCACGACGGCGCCCCGTCGGATCGAGCAGCATGCCAAGAAATACATCGGCAGTCACGCGCAGCCTTGGTACGAGGCGTACTTTCTCGGAAACATTTACGAAGTCATTATGTTCGATTCGGCGCTTGATCCCGCCGATCGAGACCAAGTCTTTCAGTACTTATCAGCTCGATACGAAATCGCGCTCGTCCAATAGCCGGCTGAGATCGTAGTGAGCGCCATGGGCGGGGCCCCTGGAGGCCGACGACTGTTCGCCGTCGCCGCACTAGTCAGCGTCGATCGAACGTCGTTGAGCGGGTCATGTCCGCCCCATTGGCGTTTAGGCTTTTCTCGTAACGCCATGGCCGCCCTCCAGCGATTCATCGCCGTCGCGCCGCGTTGGCGCCGTCGCCAAACGCCGGCGCAGCGCCAATCTCCGGCCGGATTCACACTCGTTCTAGCCGGGTTCACGCTTGTCGAGCTCTTGATGGTGATTGCCATTCTCTCGATGCTGATCGCCATTTTGCTGCCGGCGGTCCAGGCGGCGCGTGAAGCGGCGCGCCATACGCAATGCCGGAACAACCTCAAGCAGCTCGCGCTGGCGGCATTGAACCACCATGATGGCCAGGGGCATTTCCCGACTGGCGGCTGGGGCTGGTACTGGTTGGGGGACCCCGATCGCGGCTTTGGCATGGATCAGCCCGGGGGCTGGATGTACAACCTGCTGCCCTATTGCGAGCAGCGAGTGCTCTACGAGCTGCCGTCCGACGGCGATCCCTATGTCCTCACGCGTGACCAGCGCGTCGGCGCCGCGAGCGTGGTCGAGACGCCCCTCACGTTTCTGAACTGTCCCTCGCGACGCGCAAACAAGCCCTACCCGCTTGCCGCTCACGAGGGGGGAACGCTGGGGTTCTACAATTCCAACACGCCCGCCGTCGCCGGTCGAGGCGACTATGCGATCAACTCCGGGCACGTTTACAACGAATGGCACAACGACGCTCTCGGACGAGGTCCTAAGAGTTACGCCGACGCTGATGCATGGACCGCCAACCGAACGTGGGGCGGCGAACAGACTCGTTTTCTTCAACTGCCCGATGGCGAAGAGACGATGACCGGCGTGTCCTTCGAACGAAGCAAAGTCGCCATTCGCCAAGTGGCAGACGGGCTGTCCAACACATACCTAGTCGGCGAGCGGTACATCCCCATTGCCGACTACGAGTCTGGACTCAACCCCGCGGACAACGAAACATGGTGCACAGGGTTCAACAACGACAACTATCGCAGCACAGGCTGGCTCATTGGCGTGAACTATGTGCCGGCGACGCCGCTGCCTGACAGTAAACTTGTCGTCGGCGAAATTACAGCCGGTCGATTTGGTTCAGCGCACCCGGAGAGTTGGAGTTCCTCGTTTTGCGACGGGAGCGTGCGATGCTTGTCCTATGCCATTGATTGGCGCGTTCATCGCGACTTGGGTAACCGCGGCGATGGAAACGTGCCCGACGGGCAAGAGTACTAAAGCCCCAATTTCGACCTTCAAGCCGCGACGTCGTCGTCCGCCGATCCGCGCATCGGGAGTGGCCGTGGAAAGGGACAAGTGTGTCAGCTTGGCATGACGCCGTCGCATGTGATCCGAACGGACGTGAGATTGCCCTTTTCAGTGGCGAATTCCCATTCAAGGTTGAAGTTGCCCTCCCCGCATAGGACTCATTGCCGAACTTTTGCGCGCGATCGCCGACGGACAAGCAGTCAGCGCCTTCAGGCTCCCTCTTGGGATCCTGGAGAGATTGGCCAACTGATTGGCCTGGACGCGATACCGACCAAGCAGGGGCAGCCCGCACTCATCGACCTCGCGACGAGACTCCTAGACCGCGCCCAGCCAAGACGATTCGTCAAACGACCGCCGTCGCCGACGACCATCCGCGTGCTCGATCGCTTCCATCCTTCGGACCTCCTTCAGGGACCATTCACCGGCCCCCGCCGCTGTCCGAGAGTCGTCGGCTACCACATTCGACGTTGGGCTATTTGTCGAGAGGTGTGTCTAAGAATTCGAGCATCTTCGCTATGCAGTGACGATTAACGTTTGCCTCGAGGTCCATGGTGTGAGGCCATCCTTCAATGCGGTCGTAAACGTACGTGACGCCGGCTTCCTTAAGTTTGCCGACAAGAAGGTCAGCCTGCTCGATCGGCACCACTGAGTCAATTGAGCCGTGGAGAATGAGCGTCGGCGGATCATCGGGCGAGACGTGGGTAACGGGCGACGCGAGCCGGTAGATTTCTGGCCTGTCGATATACGAGTCGCCGCCGAGAAAGCTGACGACCGCGTCTTTGGTGCGTGCAAACTCAGTGGTTAAATCGGTCGGGCCGTAGAGATTGACCACCGCCTGGACCCGACTACTCTCGCCCGGGTTGCCGCCGTTTCCTTCCAGCTCGGGATGATCGGTCACGTAGCCCGCCATCAGCGAGAGATGGCCTCCGGCCGAGCCGCCCGCGATGGCGATGCGGTCGGGGTCGACGTCGAGGCGATCGGCGTTGGCTCGCAGCCATCGGACGGCGCATTTCACGTCCTGCACCGCAGCGGGGAAAGGCGCCACGTCGCGCAACCGATACGAGATGGTCGCCGCAACGTAGCCTTGTTCGGCAAATTTTGTGCAGTAATAGTGGTAGACTTCGCGATTGCCTCCTTTCCATGCGCCGCCGTGTACAAAGATGATTGCGCGGCGCGGCGCGGCGTCGTCCTTGCCCTTGTCGGCCGGCTGGTAGAGGTCGAGCTTGAGCGATGTCTCGCCGCCACGACCGTACTCGATTCCTTTCTCAACATTCACGGAGTCGGGAATTGGGAGGTTAACGTCGATTGTCTTGAGAAGCCCGGCGAGATACGCGACTTTGATGGCCTCTTCGCTGCTGTATCCGGGAGGCGCCGGCGGAACTTCTGCGCGGACGGTTGTCGAGCGCAGCAATGCCAAGAGGGCAAACACGGCAAGACAGGACGAATCGCGGAGCCTGCAGAGACACATGTCTCGTCCAGTGCTGTTGGTGGAGACTTTACCACTTGGAAAATTTGGAATAATCGGCAGCGGGCTTGGCAAGGCGATCGACGTCTCTAATTGTCGCTCGGCTTCTGAACCCATGCCTCATTAAACGCGGCGTGCTTCATGCTCTTGCCGTCGTCGACGAAGTAACTGTAAATGGCGTGGATCGTACCGTCCTTGCCTTGAATAACCGAGGGGTAATGAAAGGAGCCGGCCGGCTCGTCCTCTAAGTGGCGAGTCCATTGCCAGGACTTTCCTTCGTCGTCGGAGATCGACACGGCCAGCCGGTTTCGCCCCGACGCCTGGTCGTTGTAGATCAACAGCCAATGACCGCTGGCCAGTCGCACCGCGTCGAGGCCTGAGCCGGGATTTGGGAACTGCGCCGCGGCGACCGGTCCCCAAGTACGTCCGTCGTCGGTCGACGTCGCCGACTGAATGCGCTTCTCGATTCCGTTGTCGCGCATGTAGGCGACCAACTCGCCGTCGTCGCGACGGAGAACGGCTGGTTGGATGGCGCCGAAACCCATGAGCGGCTCACTTGCATACCATGATTGGCCATCGTCGTCGCTGATGGCCATGATCGAAATTGAAAATGTGTCGGTATAGAGAGGCAAGAGGATGCGGCCGCTCGGCAGGACGGTCGGTTTGCAGCGGGGTTGCCAGCCAAGCCGCTGATAGAGCTTGTTTTCAAGCCTCTTACGTCCCTCGGCGATCTCTTCTCTGAGCGAATCGGTCAACAGGAGTTTGTACTTCTCGACGAGCTTGTCGAGCTCAGTATTGGCGGCGAAGGCAAAATCAGCAGGCTTCAGCAAAACGAGCAATTCGTCATCCCATCGCGGCGAACCGTCCTCGGAATAGGCGCTGCTGGTCCGTTGTTTCGTGAGGCACGACTCCCAACTGTTTGCGATGATCGTCGGCCAGAAAAGATGCAAGCGGCCCCGTCGATCAATCATCATGCAGGTGTTGCAGTCGGGAAAGCCGGGGGTGTCGGCCATGACGAACGGCTCGCTCCACGTCGCGTCGCCAGCGCGGCGGCGGGCGCCGTAGACGGCGACGTCATCGGCGCTGCGTTCGCCCGAACCGCGATACCACGAGGCGAGCAAATCGCCGTTGGGGCACTCAACAATGCCGGGGGCGTGATTGTGTTGGCTATCAAGCGGAAAAATCAGCTCGGCGGAATAGTGAGGGGTCGCGTCTCCGGCAACAATCGCCAGCAATAAGCAAAACGCGAGGTTCATCACGCGTCCTCAACCGGTCGTGAAAAGGAGCTTGGGATCGCCGCCTGCCGCGTTTAGCGTAATCGCCGGCGGGGACTTGCGGCAAGCGACCATGATGCAAAAATCGCCTGCTGCTGCATCCCGAAAAGTTACTGCTACACTGAATCTGCGGCGCGCGACGCGAATCTTGTCCAAACTCCTCTTCGATTGCTGGCTGGAAGCAGGAGCCCTACATGGCGATAACTCTGTCGGTCGGCCTGACCACCGAGCGCCCGTTGGCGGGCATGCTCTTCGATCACGCGGATTCGACGCCGAACGCCACGGCGGTTTTCCTCGCCACGGAGGCGGCCGTTCGTGAGATCACCTGGCGCGAGCTCGCCGATCATGTGACGCGCATGGTCGCGCTCCTTGCGAGCCGCGGCGTCGAAGTTGGCGATCGGATCGAACTCTGGAGCGACAACCGGTACGAGTGGATCGTCGCTGATCTGGCGATGCAATTTCTGGGCGCGATCAACGTGCCGCTTCACGGCTCGCTGCCGGCGCCCGCAGCGGCGGCTCAGATTGCCCATTCCGAGCCGCGGCTGGCCTTGATCGCGAACGCCGGCTTGGCGGAGAATCTGCAACGACATTCGCCAGAGCTCATTCGCGGCTTGTCCGTCGAAATGCTCGACGCCGCCGGCGACGCGCCTGCACTCCTCGATCGCCTGATGGGTTTCTCGACCAAGGAGGGCCGTCAGATCATCGAACGACGAACGGCGGCGTTCGATCCCAAGTCAATCGCCACCATTCTCTATTCTTCAGGCACCAGCGGCGAGCCCAAAGCGGTTGCGCTCACCCATGCCAATCTCAGTTCGAACTCTCTGGCCGTGATCGACGGCTTGGAGGAGCCCTCCAGCGAGCGTCGGATGAATTTTCTGCCGTTCAGCCATATTTATGCGAGAACGTGCGATCTCTACGCCTGGGTCGTGGGCGGCTCGCAACTCGTGCTTGCGCGCAGCCGCGACACCGTAGTCGTCGACTGCGGCCGGACGCAGCCCACGCTGATCAACGGCGTTCCTTTTTTCTACCAGCGAATCGCTCAGAAGGTGGCCGAGGCCGAGGCGGCTGGCGCCAACACAACTCTGCAACAACTTTTCGGCGGCAACCTGCGGATCGGCATCTGTGGCGGCGCGGCTCTGCCCATTGCCACGTTCGACTTCTACCACCAGCGAGGAGTGATGCTGCTGCCGGGGTACGGGCTGACCGAGTCGTCGCCAGTGATCGCCTTGTCGTCGCCAACTGCGTTTCGCCGCGGCGCCGTCGGCAAGGCAATTCCCGGCATCGAGGTTCGCATTGCGGACGACGGCGAATTGCTCACGCGCGGTCCCCATGTGATGAAGGAGTATTGGAAAGACGCGGAACTGACGCGGCAAACAATCCGCGACGGTTGGCTCTACACCGGCGACCTCGGCGCCATCGACGCTGACGGTTACATCTCAATTACCGGCCGGAAGAAGGAGCTGATTGTTCTCTCGACAGGCAAAAAAGCGGTCCCCACGCAAATCGAAGGGTTGCTGTTGCACGAGCCTTTGATTTTTCAGGCAATGGTCGTCGGAAATGATCAGCCATGTCTTGCGGCGCTCATTGTGCCCAACCATGATTTGTTGCGTGCCTGGGCCGGGAGGCAGGGGCTTCCGGCGTTTACCGACGGCGAATTGCTTCGACATCCAAGCGTCGTACGGCTGTATGCCGAGCGAATTGGCGGGCTGCTGGCATCGCTGCCGACTTACGAGCAGGTCAAGCGATTTGCGATCTTGGACCGTGCCTTCACGATCGAATCAGGGCACCTCACTCCAAAACAGAGCTTGAGACGCGACGTGCTGAGCCGCGACTTCGGTCCAGAGATTGCCGCCCTCTACGCTGGCGGCGGCGCGGCGGTCGATTACCAACGCGGAGATTCCCCCGAGCAAGTTGGAGACCATTCATGCGACACGGTTTGATGCTGCTGACGGCGTTGCTGCTGAGCGCTGCGAGTCACTTTGTATTGGCCGCGCCGCCCGAGCCGGTCAATTCGACGCCGCTCGACGACTACCTGAAAAAGCCTGACGCGGTTTACAAATGGGAAGTCGTCAGCACAGCCGGCAACAACCGGTCGCAGACGTTTGTCATTCGGCTCGTCTCTCAAACATGGCTCACAGAAAGGGAAGTCGATCGGCCGGTGTGGGAACATTGGTTGACGGTCGTGAAACCACAGAACGTGACGACGAACATGGCCTTCCTCGTCGTGTCGGGCGGTTCGAACGACCGGCCAGCGCCGTCGGGATCGAACGACGTCGTGTCCCGCATCGCCGAAGCCACGGGCAGCATCGTTGCCGAGTTAAAGACGGTGCCCAATCAGCCGCTGGTGTTTCACGGGGACGGCCAACCTCGCAAGGAGGACGACCTGATCGGCTACGGCTGGAATCAGTTCCTCGAAACGGGCGATCCCAACTGGCTGCCGCGCCTGCCGATGGTCAAGAGCGTGGTCCGAGCGATGGACTGCCTGCAAGCGTGGTCGGACAAGGAAGGGGCGAAGATCGAAAAATTTGTCGTGTCCGGCGCTTCCAAACGCGGCTGGACCACGTGGATGGTCGGCGCGACCGATCCCCGCGTCGCAGCGATCGTCCCCATCGTCATCGACGTCGTGAACGTGCAACCCAATATGCTTCATCACGCCGCTGTCTATGGCTTTTGGGCGGAAGCCGTGGGCAATTATTATCAACACAATATTCTGCAGCGCCCCCGCCATCCGCGGATGCAGGAGCTGCATCGCATCGAAGACCCGTATTATTACCGCGACCGTTTGACGATGCCCAAGTACGTCGTCAATGCCAGCGGTGATCAGTTCTTCTGCCCCGATTCGTCAAAGTTCTACTTCGACGATCTGCCGGACGAAAAACATCTGCGTTACGTGCCCAACACGGATCACGGCGTGGACGGCAGCATTGACGCGGTGACGAGCATCGTCGCCTTTTATCAGATGATTATCGCGGATCGGCCGCGACCGGAGGTGACGTGGAGCTTCGAGGACGATGGCGCCATCCGTGTGAATGCCGATGCGACGCCGCGAAAAGTCGTTCTGTGGCAAGCGACTAACCCCAACGCCCGCGACTTCCGCGTGTCCACGATCGGCAAAGCGTACACGGCCACAGAGCTGAACGCGGGGGCCGACGGCTCTTGGATCGGTCGGGCGGCAACGCCGGAGAAGGGTTGGGTAGCGTCGTTCGTCGAAGCGACGTTCGACTCCGGCGGGCCGTTTCCGTTCAAAGTATCGACGGCCGTGCGCGTGCTGCCCGATACGTGTCCCTACGAGGGGATCGATCCGGCAACGGTCAAGTACGAGCCGGAAATCAAGAAGGCAGCGGCGGCGGGCCAGTAGCCAATGGCGCCGAAGACTTCTGCCGCAACGCCATAAAAAACCTCGTGCGATTGGGTCGCGGCTCAGACATCGCTTGCTTCACTCTTGGCGTAGCAACGTCGATAGATTGTATTCGATTGGTCCGTCGGCAAATGTGGCTTCACCAAAGACGGCCACATAGCCCGTCGCGGGCTTGTCCACGACGCCGACATACTCGGCGCCGTCGCCATCGTCGCGGGCGCCATTGCCACCGGCGCCGTCTTGCCGTTGCACCTCTGTGGATTTCCATGCGGCGTCGCGGAAATCTTTTGTGCCGGAAAACGCCACCCATAGGCGGGCCGATTTCGGAGCAGTTGTCGCGCTCATTTTCAACCGCAGCTGATTCTGCCCGTCCTCATACGTCCAATTGAGTTCCGGCATCGGTTGGCCCTCGGCAATGTGTCGCGTAAACGCGGCCAAAGTTGTCAGGGCGCCTTCCCGCCCCCCATCCAGGCCATGCCCAGCGTTGGGTACGTAGCGAATGTGCTTTTCGCCCACTAGGTCGTCCCAATACAGACTTGTGGCGTCGACGGTCCAATACCGATCGTTCGTACCGTTGATGATCAACTTCGGGAGCGACAATTCGCTGCGATAGGTATAAGGATCAACCCATGCCCACAGCGGAATCTCCGGCTTTTTGATCATGACGTCGACGAGCCCCTTGGTTGTGTAGTCGGCGATCTGCTCGCTGAATTCGCCCCAGGTTTCCAGTTGGTGTTTCATTTGCGGACCGAAGTTGAGCGTATCGATCACGATCGGGGCAATCGCCGCCACTCGGTCGTCGGCGACGGCTGAGAGCCACGTCGTCCAGCCTCGCTTGGAGCCCCCAGTCACCACAAATTTTTCGACCGTGACGTCGTGGGCGTCCTTCCCATACTCCTGGATTGCGGTCATGGCGCTCGCGGCGCTTTTGACCATCGGAAACAACAGCGGCCAGGTCGCGTCCTGGGATTCCAGGTATCGCAGGAAAGTTTCGGAGATCAGGTCGTCCTCGACGCGATCGCCCAGCAGCGGCTGATTCGGCACTTGATGGAGAAACGCCACGGGCAGACCTGCGAGCTTCGCGAGCATGCACCCCGTGTGTTTGTCCTCGTCTCCCGGCGTACCGCCAATCTTGCCGCCGGTAATGAACAGCAGGACTGTGTCGGTGTGCTGCGGATCTTCTGGCACATAAATGTAAAGTGCGTGCTTCCACGGAATGCTCTGCCAGGTTTGAGAGGTGAGCTCCAGTTTATGGACCGTGCAGCCCTCGATGCGCTCCGTTCCCTGGACCTTAAATCCATACGAATCGTCCGCCGCCCCGACATAATCCTGGAGTGCCGTCGGAATTGCAGCCTCGACCGCCGGCGCGACAGCCGCTTCGGCCACCCCCTCGTTCCCGACCGCCAGTCGAGGCGACCCGATTACGACCAATGCGATAATGGCAATCCCGAGCGAATGACGCATCGAACAGTCCTCACGGTATGAGTTAAACGTATCGAAGCGAGGTCGGCGTCAATCGCCGGAATCGCCAGTCGCGAGAGCAGCGCGGATTTTGTCGACCGCCTGTTTCGACAATTCTCGGACCTTGGGCTCTGGGTCGGTTTGGGCGAGCTTCTCCAACGCGGGAATCGCGTCGGCGGCCCGCTCGCCAATATTACCAAGGTGGAAGGCCGACAACCCGCGGATTCTCATGTCGCCATTTTTGAGGCCTTCCGCTTGGACCTTCGGATCAAGCCAGGGGGCCTTGGAGAGGTCGGTCACCGTTGGCGGGGCCTTTTCGCAGCCCACAACGGCGGCCGCAGAGATCGACAGGGCGAGGCATAACGGCACGATCCCTCGTAGGCAGCGCAGCGCCCAGCCGCTATTGCGCTCCAACAACAACGTCGCCTCGGTGAGCAAAGTCATCACAGGCAATGCCAAGCTAGCCAAGTGAAAGACGCTTTTTACTGCACGGCCTCGTCGCCGGCAATCGTCGTCCGAGCCCGGTAGACCGCCATATCGATGACTTCATTGACGAAGGCGACGGAACTATCCGCCAACAAAAAGCTGCATCCGCCCGGATGATCGCTGCGATAGTTGCTAGCCGAATGCTTGCCTCCCTCGTAACTAGGCTTGCAGTAGTGCCCCGCGACGTTGGTCTTGAACGCGGCATAATCGCCAACATACTGCGGATAGTCCAAGAAGGTGTCGGTGACGGGAAACTTGTTGATCGGTTCCACCGAGCATCCATACGTGCTTCCCTTGGGCCCCAGAGCACTAAAAAACGACGTGCTATTGGGTTCGCCAATGATCCAGCCGATGGTCGGCGTGGGCACTTCTCCCTGCGGGCCGGGTACGAGATCCGAATCGTTGCAGTTTGCAAGGTGGCAGACTTTCCAACGAGGATCGCCGCTGGCATCGCCGATCGCAATCGTATTACTCGTGCCGTCAGTAATTTGCCGAATGGCGGGGCCCCAGGCCATATTGAACATCCCCTGTTGAGAGGCCGGGATTTCTCCTGGCTTGACTCCCTCGCGAGCGCAGAAGGCGTCCGTGTAGCCCATACAGAACGCGTACTCAGACGTGCCGTAAATCGTGTCGTTGACGACCGTGCCCAGCAACGGATCAACCACCGGATTCGGGGCGCTGGAGGACGGGCATTTGAAGATGGCGATCGTCGTCGACGCGACGCCCGGCCGCTGGCCTTCCCACGGCTCCGTGTGATCGTAAAGCGCCGCCAACGCCGCCTGTTCAAAGTAGGGCAAGAGGGCGCAGTGCGCGTTGGCGTAAACCTGCGTCGGGCTCCTAGTCATCACGGCGCCGGGAGGAAACGTATTCTTCGACGAATGATAGTTATGAAGCGCCACCCCAAACTGCCTAAGATTATTGATGCACTGTGCCCGTCGCGCCGCTTCGCGTGCGGCCTGGATCGCCGGCAAGAGCAATCCCACCAACACGCCGATGATCGCAATCACGACGAGCAGCTCGACGAGCGTGAAGCCGCACCGTCGCCCCAAGCGGAACTGGTGCGTTGTGAGGCGCATCCTCGTTTTGTCCGCATGTTTCATAGGACAACGAGATGGAGACCAGGCACTCCCGGATGACGTCGACTAGACGGACTTGCGCACCCGGCGCTTGGCCAGCCTAGCGATGGCCGCGGTTCCGACCAAATGCAACGCGGTCGGTTCGGGAACAACCGAAATTGCGGGCGGCGGGCTTACCATGCCAAGCTGTTGCTGCCAGACGAGGAAATCGTCGCCGTCAGAATCGCAGTCCTCGTCGGCGTCGGCGGAGCCGTCGACGCCAAACGCACCTTTCCAAACTTCAAGATCGGCGCCATCGACGACGCGATCGCCGTTGAAATCCGCAGCCAACGTGAGGGACTCGGTCTTGAAGTTGTCGATCGTAACGTCGGCGTCAAGAGTAAATATGTGCCCAACAGCGTAAATGCCGGAGTGTCCTTGGACATAGGGCACGAATGGTTCGGGGGGCGTGCCGGGATCGCCGTCGAGATCAATGTCGCCTACGGGTTGGACGTCTAAATCCCGGAACCGTTCTCCAATCATGGCGATCTCCATGCCATTGGAATCGATCTCGAATGTTTGTCCGTGCAAGGTGTTGCCGATGACCTCGAGTACAAACCGGTAGCTCTTCAACGGATCGATTTCAACCGCTTCCGAGCCAATGTCCTTGAAGCCGCCGCCGTGGAGCACGTTGAGCACCATCTCGCCCGCCGTTCCTTCGTATTGGTAGCTGTAGCCAAGCAGCTTGATCCCTTCTCCTTCGACCGGCACGCCGTTGTCGCCGTTGAGCCGAGCCGCCACGCCAAAGAAGTTGCCCGGCGCGTTGGGAACGCTGACAAAGTCCGCCGTCACGCGGACATCGGTGTATTCCGGACAGACGTAACTTCCTACAAGACCGTAGCCCGACAGGGCCCCGATTTCTGAGTTGCCCGGCGCCGTCATGCGGTAGCTCCCGGTCGACGCATTCCAAGTCTGGCCGGTGGAGCCGACCGCCCCGTCCAGGTGCATCCAGGGCGGATTGGCCGTGTCGTTCATGTCCGAGAAATTATCGGACACCGCCGCAACAGCCGACGATGCGGCGCCGAAGACCAGCGCCGTGAAGGCCGCGCCAAGCCGTTTGCCCATCACCCATTTCGTGAATCCTGGTGCTCGAGTCATCGCCTCTTCCTACGCTTCTGTTTTTCTGTGACTCTAAACAGGGGGACGTCCGATCCCCACGAACAGGAACCGGACGAACCCCGCCTGAGTTAGGACATCACTCGAAGTCAATGAAATCGCAAATCCACTTACCAATGACGAGCGCTGCGGCGCCTGAAAGCGAACAGCGCTGCCCCGGTTGCGAGAAGAGCGCAGGTTGCTGGCTCCGGTACTTGGGCTCTGAAGTTGTCGAAGGTGACGTCCACGGGCGGCACGGGAACCTGACTGTAGGCAATGAGTCCCGAGAATCCGCTGGCGTAGGTCGCGTCGACCCCGAATTTTTCGGCGACCATCCCGCCGCCGATCTCAAAAACCTGCCCGTGCAACTGCGTCCCTTGGATATCGAGGATAAACTTGTAGTCTTTGTTCGGGTCCAGCGTGACTTGCTGCGAACCAATGTCGGTGATCGACACGCCGGGATTGATCCTGTAGAGCACCATTTCGCCCTGACCGGATGCGGCAAACGGTTCATAAGCGTAGGCGTAGCCCGCGAGTTGGGCGACGCCGTTCAGGCCATTGAGGCGAGCGGCCACGCCAAAGACCGCCCCCGCGGGTGGGCCCGTGAACGAGACGATATCACTGCTGACGGTCACGTTCGTGAACGACGGGCCGGCATGGCTGCCGATGAAGCCCAGCGCGTTGGCGCCATTGTTCGGCGCGGTGAATCGATACTGCCCCGTCGAGGCATCCCACGCCTGGCCGGTGGAATTGACGTAGCCGTTGAGATGCGTCCACGTCGGATTGGCCGTGTCGTTGAGATCGGAGAAGTCGTCAGAAACTTGTGCTCGCGCGGAGCCGGCAAAAAGTGCCGCGGCGAAGGCCCACGGCGCAAGAACGCGATGGACGGCAGTCATCTTGAAGCAACTCATGAGCGGAACTCCCAAATCGGCGAAATGAAATGTGGCGAATCAACGAACTCAAGGCGCTTACTAGCCAAGTCATTCAGTTGCGATTGTCCAAGCGGGACAAACGTTCAACCGCCATCGGTAGCCGCTCGCGGCACGCGCCCATAGACCTCGGCCCCACGGAGGAGTGATGGGCGCCCATGATGGCCCGGCAGCTGGAACGCACCGCCAAACCGAGCAGAACGAACGTGAAGAGAAGCCGACGACCAACGAGCAGGACAAGCCGCGCAATCGGGCGCATCTAAGTTTTAAGGTAACAGCGGTTTTCCGCGGTGTCAACTTTGCGCTGAGTGTGCGGCGCGGCCGTCCGCAAGCACCGGGGCGCACGTCGCTCGTGGACCTTCCACACGGGGCCAAAAAATGATCGGCGGAGATCCGCTCGGATCGACGCGACTTCCTGAAACGTACCTGTCCAGACGGGCGACGTCTTGGCGATTGTCATCAGCAGCGATCGCGCCTTCTGCACGCACAACTCCCGCCAGGACTGCCACATGCGCGGACGGATCACCAAGCGACGTCCGGACGGCGAGCTGTCATCTCTTTGCCGCTGCTGTTTGGTAAGACGCTGCGACAAGCACAGATGGCGTCCCGCGGGTCCGGTGGCGCGCGTGAGGCGCCGGGGGGTCGGCGCGGCGAGTTTTGGTGGAGCGGCTGAGGGCACAAGCGGCAAAACGCCTCGCTTGGGGACGGCCCGCGCTCGGCGATTCTCGGGGAATTCACGTCGCGGGCGGCGCGAGCTTGGACGCGAAAACAACGAAATCGCCGTCGGCGTACTAAATCCCAAAGTTTTGCCCGCGACGGATTCGGCGGCACATCGGCAAACGCCGCATTGGGTCGCCGGCTGGCGTCTCAAAACCCTGTGAGTATTGCTCCGGCTTATGCTAGGCGTCCGGAAAAACGCAAACGACGCGACGGCGCCTGGGAGCCGCGCGGCGCGCACGCTGAGGCTTGCCGCAATCGCTGGGTGAGCGAATCGACGAAGATGCTGGGTGGACGAATTTTCAAAGAGCGGTTGGCTTGGCGGAAAACCAAGGCATTTCACCGCTGATGGACGCGGATTCACGCTGATCAAGCCAGGGATAATCAGCGTGCCTTAGCGGCCGTCAGCGGTTTCAGGCATTCTTAAGCGTTCTTGTGCCTGGTTCGTCGCATTTGGCTTTGCACAAAAACTAGCAAGCGAGCACAACCACTTGCGGCAGCAAGGTCCAATAGCTTGCCGATCTAGCCGCTTGACTCGACTTTTTGTGCAAAGCCCGTCGCATTTTATACGTCTGTACACTTATCAGAAAGTGCGGCCAAAAACAAGAGGCGGCGCGTGAGTCCTGTTGGCCGTTGCCCAAACGGACGGTGTTCGACGACTTGGCCATCTAGGCAGCGCGTCGACGCAAAAGCAACGGTGCGCCGAAAACGCTGAACATCCATGTAGACGGTTCCGGAACTTGGCCAACCGTCAATTCGTCGAACGAAAGCTCCAAGCGGTAGGTCTGCTCCCCGTCGAGCAGCGCCAAATCGCTTTCCGTTCCGGGCAGCGCGAACTTGAACGGCAACGTGACTCGCCCCTCGGGCCCGCGGACGTTGATCGTGCCGGCGAATGAGCCGGTTTGCTCAACGGTCAAGCGGGCGAACAGAAACCTATTGAGGGGCCCGTCATCGATCTCGTCGTGCCAGGAATTCTCGACCCCCTCGTCGCGCAAGAACCATTCGTCCATGCCGCGAGCGGTGCTGGGAGTCATGATGAACGAGTCGGCCGAAATGGCCGCAAAACTTGCGCCGATCGTCAACTTGGAGGGCTTGTCGCCTGGCGGACGTCGGTAGATGGACGTGTCGATCTCAACATCGCCGATGCTCATGAGATCCGTGTTCGTGGTCACGAAAAACTCATGCACGTAACCGGCCGGGACGCCGAAAGACTGCGCTTGAGCGGACACCGGGCGACTTCGCCGCGACAACTCGATCGTGACGGATTTGCCAATGCCGGGCGGCGTGAATTGGTTCAAGTCCGGCCCGGCAGGGACCGGCGCCGGCGGCGGCGCAAGGATCGGCTCGCTGCCGGAGAGCGACAGCTCTTCGTTGAACGAGCCCATCAGGCTCTCGCCGGAACCGGGGAGCGACATCGTGAACGGCAGCGCGATGGGCACGGCGTCGCCGCGCACATGAAAGCTGCCCGAGAAGTTCCCCGCCTGCGTAGTCGTGAGCCGCCCGAACAGAAAGTTCGTCTGCGGACCGTCGTTGCTCAAGTCGCCCCACACCCGTTCAGGCCCCGTGCCGGTAAAACCGCCGCCCAGCATTAGCGTGCTGGAAGGCAATTGTAGAAAGGAATCCGCCCCGAGCGCCGGAAAGTAGGTCACCAGCCCCGGGTTCGGCGCGGCATTGTCGCTGCCATATTGGTGCTGATACAGCGGCGCATCGATGTCGGCCAGCAGCGAGAGCAGATCCGCATCGGAGGTCACGTGCAAGTCGTGGACCATGCCGCCCGCCGGTGCGCCGCCGGCGATTTCGGCGCTGGTGACGGATCGGCTGCTGCGCGTCACGGTGACGTTGGCCGCGCTGGCGGGCTGGGCCGCGACCAACCCAATACCAATCCCGACAAACAAGGCTGCTGAACGGCGCGTCATACCACGTCTCCCTAGTGTCAAGAGCGGCAGGGCAAGGCAGCAGAGCAAGCTCATTCCGGGTTCGGGGACTGGGGCTCCGGCCGGCATTGCCGGACTGCCCGATCCAAGGTTGCGCTGCCAGATGAGGAAGTCGTTGCCGTCGCTGTCGCCGTCTTGATCGGCGTCGCTTCCATTGTTAGGTCCAAAGTCGGATTGCCACTTAACCAGGTCGTCGCCGTCCACGTTGCCACTGCCGTCGAAGTCGCCGGGAATTGGCGGTGCGGCGACTTCGCCCGCCCACCATGCCAAGCCATAGGCTTGCGCGCCGCCGGGGCCACCCCCGGAATTGTCGACGACTATCTTAAAGTCACCGCCACTCTCTACTTGGTAGAAAATATGCTCGACGCTGTCGTCTTCTGTGACTGAGGACGCGACGATGAAGTCATTGGCGTTCAGCAAATAGATGTCAAGGTCAGTTAATTCAAACTCAAGTGGCTGGTCGAAGAATTGCGTTTCGGCATTGTAGGTGTTGCCGACCTCCGTACTTTCGACGATTCGATCCCATGCCAACGTAACGGTAATCCAACTGCCGGCGGCTACAGAGTCGGTAAACTCGTAGATGAGTCCAGAATCTCCAATGGTTCCGTAGTCCCATCCGACGTTAGGCACGAGGCCGTGACCGTATTCTCCCGACTGAAAGTTTGTCAGCGCATTACGGACGTTCAGATGCCCGGCTCCCATTTGCTCATCGAGCGACGTAGCAGGATCGGTGTACGCAAGCGTCTGGTCCCAGCGCAATCCGTCTTCATTGAGAATTGTCCGATCAGAATTGTGAACGCCGGCTAGTTTGTCCGCGGAATTGAGGAGGATCGCTTTCATGACCTGGTGGCGGCGGGCGTTGGGTGCAACCCATCGCTCGACCTGGGCGTCGATCTGAAACCTGGCGTACTGCTGAAGTAGAGCAACCGCGCCGGTAACATGAGGAGCTGCGAAACTTGTGCCATCGCCCACATCATCGACAGCGCCTCCAAGTTGCACAACGTCGATCAGCGTAGCTGGAGCGAGTAAATCAATCGACACCCTGTCGCCCAAGGCGTCGTCATTGTAATCGTTGCCAGACCAAGCGCGATTGAATACGACGCCGCCGAGATTTGACGAGCCGGCCACAGTTACGCCGTTGAAATTATCCGTGGGGACCGGACCATTGCCGCCGAAGTCTTCACGACCAGCAACAACGTACAGGACATCATGTACCGCAGCGGACCAGTCAACAAAGGCGCTTAAGTGAGAGTCCCCGTCAGTCGTCTCGATGAACTCCACTAGCGGCATACTGAGGTGCTCGGGAATTTTCGGACAGTGTGACTCGCTAATTCGGGGCGTTGTTTAGGGCTTCGAATTGGATGGGGCTGAGGTATCCGAGCGAGCTGTGTCGGCGTTCGAGATTGTAGTAGGTCAG
>JBIOVA010000256.1:0-26704 GCA_044867485.1 Lacipirellulaceae bacterium
GCTCGCCGAAGGGGGGGAACTGCTGCCCTTGGTGCACGACGCAGCGTCGATCCGGCAGCGGCGCGTCTTTCAGGAGCTTCCTGGCGGGGAGGCCGAGGTGCGCGTCGAGCGGCGTCAACCCGTCACGCTGCGGGTCTACCGCGGCGCCGCGGCGACGACGGTGTGCATGATTAACGAGTCGCCGTGGCCCGTTGATGTGCAGTTGCCGCTGGAGGCCGCGGCGCCCACGCCGTGGCGTGAACTGGGCGGCGGCGAAACGCCGTCGGAGTCGGGCGCCTGCGCGGCGGGCGAGCAGCCCTGGCACGTGACGATTCCACCCTACGGCATTGCAGCTCGCCGTTACGAGACGCGGTCGCTGCGCGTCGGCTCCATGACGCCGACGGTCAACGACGCGGCCCGCGCGGCGCTGACCGCTCGCATTGGCGAGATCGAGCAGCGGATGCGCAGCCTCGACGTCGAACGGGCCTACCTCCGACTTGAGAACTCCGATTTCGAGTCGGCGAGCTACGACCAACGCATGGTGGGCTGGCAGGCGCGGATTGGCAAGCTCGGCGCGGCGACGATCGACGGCTCGGCGGCTCACGGCGGCGCGAGAGCACTCCACCTCCGCAGCGAGGACGCACTCGGCGTGGCGGCGCAGAGCCAGTTGTTCCCCATCCCGGCGACGGGGCAGTTGGTTGTGCGGGCACAAGTGCGCGCCGTGGGACTGGCGCCGACGGCGCGCGTGTATGCGTGGATCGAGTACGACGCCGACGGAACGATTCGCCGTCCGCCGCCGATCGTTCTTACTGGCCCGCGCGCCGATGGCGACTGGTCGATCTGCGAAGCTTCGTTCGACAATTTGCCGATGGCAGCTACAGGACAGATGCGAGTGCAGTTCCACGTGGCTGGCCCGGGTGAAGCGTGGATCGACGACGTGGAATTGTTCGATCTGCGATTCGCCAAAGCCCAGCGCGTCGATCTTGCCAAAGGGCTGTTCGACGCCAAGACCGATCTCGAAAACGGCCGCGTCGTCGACTGCCTGCGGAGGGTCGACGGGTATTGGCCGCGGTACCTGGTCGAGTATCTGCCGCCGGGGCCCGCGGAAGCCAACGTGCGTATTGCCACGCGTCCCGACGAGGCGCCGGCTGCGCCGGAAAAGGACGAAGACGGCGGCGTGGGGCGGCGGGTTCGCAACCTGTTGCCTCCCTTCATCCGGCGGTGATCGGCCACGCGGTTCAGTCGTGCGTGATGACCGGCGCCAGTTCAGGCAAGAGCGCGCCGTCGGCGGGGGCGAAGTCCGCCGCTGGCGCTGCCCCGTGGTGGTGCACCTGGTCGATGACGCGCATCGACTGCCATTTGCCCTGGCGATAACGCAGGATGTACGTCGCTGCGAGCAGCCAGATCCACACGGTGATGATCGCCCAGCAGCCGTAGACGCCGATCTGGAACTGGTCGACCGCCAGCCACGTCGCGGCCACGAGCACCGTCGCTCCCACCATGCTGACGCGCATGATGAATCGCGTGTCGCCGGCGCCGCGCATCACGCTGGTGAAGATGATCAGCGTGGCGTCGAACATGTTGTAAGCGGCGACGAATCGCATGAGGTTGATCGCCATCGCTTGAACGGCTTGATGCTCGCCTGACGCGGCGGCCTCCTCCGCGTTGTAGAGTTGCAGGAACACGGTCGGCGCGGCGGCGAGCAGGATCGAGATGAATCCCATGTACGCCAGGCCCAGCGCGAACGTCGTCCGCGCGGCCCGCTGGGCCAGGTCCGGCCGGTCTTCGCCGAGGCGTTGGCCGACGAGCACGACGGTCGCGATGCCGAGTCCCCACACGGGCATGAACGCCACATGGCTCACGCGGAACACGAGGCTCGTGGCTTCCGCGGCGACGGCCCCGAGCTTGCCCACGAACTGGACGAACAGCGCGAATCCGCCGACGTCGAGCATCATCTGCACGCCGGAGGGCCCGCCGAAGCGCAGCAGGCGGGTGAGCAGCGTGGCATCGGGCAGCGCGCCACGGAGCGTGTTGTACATGCGGCGATTGGCCGGCTGAAGCAGGAGGAACGCGAACATGCCGGCGCGACTCCACTGCGCCGCGACAGTCGCCCACGCAGCGCCCACGAAACCCCACGGTTCGACGCCGCCCCAGCCGAGCACCCACACGCAGGCGAGAATCAGGTTGACGATGACCGCCAGCGCGTCGACGCACATGACGACATAGGTCTTCTGCCGGCCGCTGAAAAACGCCTCAAGCGACTGGGCCGCGAGCATCCCGGGCGCACCCCAACACAGCACCTGGAAGAACCTGGTTTCCAGCGCCGCCACCGCCGGGTCGTGCAGGCTGAATAAGAATGGCGCGAAGGGAATCGCCGCCAGCGCGATCGGCGCGAATATCGCCGCGAGCCACACGCCCTGCCATACGGCGGGGCCGATCTTCTCCGGCTGCCCGTCGCCGTGGTATTGCGAGACGAAGGTGCTGGCGTAGGAGCAGATGCCCCAGAACAGACTGAGCCCGGCGAACCAGACGATCGACGCGGTGAAGCTGGCCGACATCGCCGCGGGCGACACGTAGTACAGGATCGCCGAGTCGGCAAAGCTCATCAGCGTCCACGACATCGTGGACGCGACCATCGGCAGGGCGATGCGCAGCACCTCGCGCACGCCCGAAGGGCGCGACCACCAGGAACTCTCGACGATTTCAGTTTCCGCGGTCATTGTTCACGGGAGAGTTACCACAGAGGGCACAGAGAGCACGGAGGGGATTGGGGGCGAAGGCAGGAAGAATGGGTAGGTTGCAGAAGCACATGCTGTCTTGGCTCTGTGACCTCTGCGCCCTCTGTGGTAAGGCATTCCTTTGTCTTGCGTGTGAGGACAGGGGCGGGGCGAAGGAGGTTCACGGGGCGGATACGGCGGCGGGAAGCGAAGACGCAAGCGGCTGATGGGGCGTCGCGAGGGGGTTCGGTTCTTCGATGGCGGGGTGGATGCCGGGGCCGTCGGCTCCGTACCACTTGTCGAGGACCCCGCGCCAGGCGCCGGGCTGGTTGACGGCGGTGAAGTCGGCGCGGACCTGCACGTGCTGGGGGTGCATCCGGGAGTACTTGATGCCGAACTTGCGCATCGTCGACACGCAGTGCTCGGGGCCGTAGAGCTCTTCGGCCAGGCGGTAGTGCTCGGCGATCACGTCGCGCTGCTCGTGGAGCGTGGGCGGCGCGGGGAGCGGCTCGCCGCGGGCCAGGACGCGGGCGTGGGCAAAGACCCACGGGTTGCCGATCGCGCCGCGGGCGACCGTGACGCCGTCGACGCCGGTGTATTGGATCATGTCGAGGCAGGCCCGGGCGTCGAACAAATCGCCGCTCCCCAGCACCACGCGTTTCCCGGCGTACGCCTTCAGCTCGCGGAGGAACTCCCACCGCGACGGGCCGTCGTACCGCTGCATCACGGTGCGGCCGTGGACGGTGATCGCCGCGACGCCGCGCTGGTAGGCGCCGTCGAAGATCTCGAAAAACTTCTCGCGGCTCTCGGCCGAGTCGTCGATGCCGCGACGCATCTTGAGCGTCACGGGAATATGCGGCGGCACGGCGTCGCGTACTCGGGTGATGATGTCGAGGGCCACGTCGGGCTGGCTGAGATGGAATCCGCCGCGGCAACGGCCGAGCACCTTCTTCACGGGGCAGCCGAAGTTAATGTCGATGACGTCGAACCCGCGCTCGACGAGCCGCTGGGCGGCGGGGCCGAACTGCTCGGGCTCGGCGCCCATGAGCTGCCCGCCGACGGGGTGCTCTTCGGCGGCGGCGTAGAGCAGGTGGCTGGTCGCCTTGCGGAGCCGCACCTGCATGATGAAATAATCGAGCATCACCTCGCAGAGCGCGTAGGGGGCGCCGAGGCGGCGGGCGATGATCCGCATCGGGGCGTCGCTGTAGCCGGAGAGCGCGGCCTGGACCACCGGGAAGTCGAGACGCACCGGGCCGAGGCGAAGCTCGGGGAGCTTCGCGCAAGTTGGCGTTGGCCGCGGAGTCGAGGGGGCGTGTCGCATGAAATGCTCATTCTGAGACTTGAACGCAAGACGCTCAAGTCGCTCATCTCGCTCATGCTCTTCTCATGAGCGCCTTGGTCCAAAAATGCCAAAACTCAAGGGGCTCGCGCACAGCGCCGCCACTGGCAACGGGCATGTTGCCGGGGAGCGGCGTTCGTGTCCTGAAAAATGGCGGAGGCCCCGTTGAGAATGTACGGAAGTATAGCGAAGGGCGCGGCCAATTCCAAGCGCCGAAATGAGTCGGAGAATCTTGCCGCAGATTGTGAATGGCGATCTTCGCGGATCAGAGATTAGAAGAGGTCTCTCGCAAAGACGCTAAGGCGCAAAGGAAGACGCGAAGCAGCATTCTTCTTTGTGTTCTGGTCTTTGCGCGTTTGCGCCTTTGCGAGAACTCTCTCTCCACGGCTGCATTGACGACAGCAAGCTGTTTGGGGTCGGGAGGAACTTGCCGAGGCAGTCGAATCAGATTTATGAGATTGACCGCGTGACCGGCGCCGTGTTGAACACGTTCACGCTGTCGGGGCCGGGGAATCTCTCGGGGCTGATCGGCGGGTTGGCAGGCGTGACAATTGTGCCGGAGCCGGGCGCGTGGCTGCTCGGAGTTGGGACGTTCGGCGTGGTGGCTGCGCTGCGCAGGCGGCGACAGCGATTCGCAATGCACAGGTAAAGCGCGTCTTGGCGTAATTTCTCCGCGGCGGCTATGCTGCCGGCATTCCGATTCATTGAGGTTGAACAATTAGGCATGGACGTTAAGCCACATGGCGATTGACAAATACCACCTTAACTTGGCAGGTGAGTACCGCGTTTGCGCTGAGTTGCTAAAGCGTGGCATTTTCGCGACCGTCACCTTCGGCAATATGAAGGGCTGTGATGTTGTCGCCGTCGGGTCCAATCAACGCGCCGCAAAAGTCGAAGTAAAGACTTCCCAGTCGACCCGTTTCGTGACGGGGTTCTACCAAAAATACAAAACGATTGACCGCGAGCATCCCACTTTTTGGGTTCTCTACTCAACCCGCTTAAGTGAGCAAGTTTTCGAGGACCGGTTTTTCATTCTCACACACCAAGAACTTGCCGAGGTGCAAGCGGAACGAAATCATCCGGGCGAAGTCCTTGCCTATTCGGTGCGCGCAGAACGTGTCGCCAAAGGCGTCGATAACGTGTTGGCGAAGAATGTCGAGAAACACGAGAACGCCTGGGAAAAGATCGTTCGTTGGTGCACAGATCCGGATGAGTCCTAGCAACACGTTTCAGTTTGGTTCGCCTGGAACGCGCCGAGCCCTGAAGGAGCGGGATGATCGCGGCGAATTGATGTCGCCCTTTCAGGGCTGCGGCCCAGCGCGACGGATGTCACCCAGGGCTGCGCCCAGGGCTCTCGCATTACGCCCTCGTAGGGCTCAAGGCAGCGTTGCGCCGCTAGCACGCTGGATGGTATGCGCCGGATCGCCCTGGCGTCTTGACACGGTCTGCCGCTATCTTTCGCGGCCCCGGCGGACCAGACCACCGCGGGCCCCGCCCATTTTCTACGCACATTTCAACCCCGGCGAGCCGACCCATGCGCCGCAAGCTCAAGCGAAAGTACCACCACCTCCGCAGCCTGTGGCGGCATCGCCGCGCGGTGGCGAACGTCGTCCACTCGCACTTGTTCTTCATCGAGAACCGCGCGTCGACCGTGTGGGGCGGCATCTCGGAGGAGGACGAACGCGGGATCCGCGAGGCGATCGCGCGGGCCGAGGCGTTCAAAGGGCCGATCGTCGAGATCGGGGCGCTGTTCGGCTGGACGACGCAGCTCATCGCGAGCCTCAAGGCGCCGAAGAAAGAGCTGATCGCGGTCGATAATTTCTGTTGGAACCCGTTCTGCATTCCGGCGGACGATCATCGGATCATCACGCGGCGCACCCTGCATTACGTCATGCAGCATTGTCACACGCGGATCTTCGACGGCTCGGCGGCGGAGTTCTACCAGTCGTACAATGGGCCAACGCCGAGCATGGTGTTCATCGACGCCGACCACTCGTACGAGGCGAGCAAGGCGGACATCGCGTGGGCCGTGGCGCAGGGCGTGCCGGTGATCGCGGGGCACGACTACAAGCCGCTGCACCCTGGCGTGATGCAGGCGGTGGACGAGACGTTCCCGGGGCGGTTCGGCGTGCACGGGTCGGTGTGGGTGGCGCAAGGCGAGGTGAAGAAGCGCTCGCTGTGGCGCGCGGCGTGATTGGCTCGCTTGCAAGACGCCGTGGCAAGGCTGGCCGCTTTTTAAGTCGCCGTTGAACGGCGCGTTAACTCGAGTTCTACGCGCCTACCGAGCCTAATGGGGACGATTTGATTGCCCCGTCAAATGCTTGCGGGTAGGATGTGCGTCACTAGGCGCAAAAGAATCGCCTACTTGGGCAATCGAGCCATTGGCCCGGAGAACGCTGACATGCGCAGATTAATTGGTGGGTTTGCCTCACTCAGTATTTGCCTTTGTTTTGCCATAGCTGCGCCTGCAGCGACGACTGTTATCAACTTTGATACGCCCAACTTCGTGCCGCTGCCATATACTGAAAGTGGTCTCACATTTGAGAGCATCATCCCCACGGCCAGCCATTTACTCGGCGCTACAGGCAAGCTCTACGCGTCTGGAAGCGGGGGATCGAGCCCCTACCATATTCGTGCATCAAGTGCGACAAGATTCCACCTCCAGTCCATGGAGATTCATGCCCAATTTCAAAATTGGCGCCTTGAGTCATCGACCGGAGCGGTGATGACCTTGGCATCCAGTGGGCCGCCGCTTCCCATTCATGTCGATTTCTCGGGAACGCCTGGTTGGTCGAACATCGACTCCTTTGACTTGATTCACGACTACGGGGGCGATCGCCGGCACATTCTGATCGACAACATTCGCGTTCAGTTCGTCCCCGAGCCTTCTGCCGCAACGCTCGCAACTGTGGTTTTGTTGTCTGTGATTCGACGATGCGATCGGAGGGGGCTTCGTTCGACCGTAAGCACGTGGGCGCATGCGGAATGAGAGAAGCGGAGTCATTGCGGCCAAACAAACCTCTTGTGAAGAGGACGTCAAGTTGGCGATCTCGCCTACCTGGGCTGCCCCACGTCAATTGATCGCGAGGGCAGCGCGGATTTCTGATTGGACGGTCAAGTCCGTTTCGATGACTTCGCGCTCGTTCAGAATCACCCGAGCTTCCGGCGTCGCGATTTTCCCGAGGGCCCAGGCACAGGTGCCTCGCACGAGCGGCTCGGCGTCGTTTAGTCCCTTGGCAAGGGCCGGCATAGCGGCCGGGTCGCGCTGGTTGCCGAGCACGATGGCAGCGTTGCGCAACAGGCCGCGGCGGTGCGGGCGCCACAGCGGCGTGCGGCGGAAGCGTTGGCGGAAGTCGTCATCGGTCAGGTCGAAGAGTTCGGCGAGGGCGATGGGGTTTGTGGTGGGAAGCGGCGCGAAGAGATTGGGAGAAGCGGAGACGGGATCTGACATCGTAGGCACTCCGCGTCCGCTAGCTGAGAGAGGCGGCGGGAATCCCTCCCCGGTCGCTTCGCGAAGGACTACCGCCCTGCGCTCGGTCGCCACTGGCGACCGGGCTCGGTTGCTCCCATCCCTTCCAGGGAGGGGGACCTCGCGGTTCCAGGGGCAGACTTCCTGGCAGACGTCGCAGCCGAAGAGCCAGTCGCCCACCCCGCTGCGCAGCTCCATGGGCATTGCATCGTGCAGCTCGATCGTGAGGTAGCTGATGCACCGCGACGCGTCGAGCACATAGGGCTGCGGGAACGCGGCCGTGGGGCACGCCTCCAGACACGCGGTGCATGTGCCGCAGTGGTCGGCGACGTGCGGGGCGTCGTACTCCAGGAGTTGGTCCGTGAGCAGCGCGGCGAGGAAGAAATAGCTGCCGGCTGACTTGTTCAAGAGCAGCGTGTTCTTGCCAACCCAGCCGAGGCCGGCGAGTTGGGCGAACTCTCGTTCGAGCAGCGGCGCGGTGTCGACGACGCCGCGCGTCGCCGCGCCCGGAGCCAGCTCACGCAAAAAATCCGCAAGGTCGTGCAGCCGGTCACGAATCACGTCGTGGTAGTCGGCGCCGCCCCACGCGTAACGGGCGACGCGGCCTAGCCCTGCGGCCACCGGCGCTGGCTCGGCGGTGCGGTAGGGCAGGGCGAGCATCACGACGCTGCGGACGCCGTCGAGCACATGCCGCGGATGATCGTACGCCGTGCGGCGGTCGGCGAGGTAGTGCATCTGGCCGGCGTAGCCGCGGGCAAGCCATTCGTCGAACCGCGCGCTTCCTGGCGGAGCCACCGCGGGCGCCACGCCGCAGAGCGAGAAGCCCAGCTCGCGGGCCCGCTGCTTGATGGCCAGCGTGAGATCTTGGGGCGACATGCGGACGGGGGGAATGGGGTCGTGGCGAGTTGCGGCAATTCCCCATTTTTAACCTTGCGCGCCTGGAGCGGCGAGGACGCTGGTTCCGCGGCTCCGCACTCCCGCCGCAAGCGGCGGGGCTAAATAGTCAAACTGGATCGGGAGCGCGTCGGCCAAAAAGTTTGCAGCGGGCGTGGTTGTTGCTTACTCTGATTGTGCGGCGACGTCGACACCCTAGGGTTTCCGGCATGGTCCGTCTGTTGTTCACCTGTGGCTTGGGATGGACGCTGGCGTGGGCCAGCTCGCGCGGCGCGGACGCGGCGATCGTGCTGTACGACGTCGACAACAACGGCGGCGCCGCCGGCTTCAACATGGCCGTCGGGGCGCCGCTGGAGGGGATCGACTTCGAGGGGATCGCGCCGGGCACGACGATCACCGGCACGACGATCTCGGGCGTCACGTTCAACGCGCCGGCCGGCGGGGCGCCGCTGGTGGTCGTCAACGCGGCCGACACGTTTACTCCGGCGGGATTCACCGGCGCGATCGACGAAAGCACGAATAAGCTTCCCGCGACGTCGGGCAGCCGCGTGCTGTCGCCTGGCGGCGTCGAGTTGGCGCCAGGGCTCAACGACCCGCTGGAGAACGATGACTTGGAGCTGGTGTTCTCGCCGGGCGTGACGGCGTTTGGGTTTGACCATCTCTCGCAGTCGGCCGACGGCATTTCGTTCACGGCGATTGAGGTATTCAATCAAGCCAATGTGCTGCTGTTTTCCGACATCGTGGCGATTACCGACGTCGGCGGCTTCGGCGGCCCCGCGGGAGCGGACTTCTGGGGGATCATCGCCGATGGGGGCGAAGTGATCGGCCGCATCGCGTTCGATGAGCAGGACAACAACGAAGTGTTCCCCGACTGCAACATCGGGTTCGACACGGTGCGGTTCGAAGTCGTTCCAGAGCCGGCTTCGCTCGTGCTGGTGACCGTGGCGCTGGTGGCCGCGCGGCTCATGGGCCGCCGTACCACTCGTAGGGTACGTGGCCCCGCTGCGGCGTCGTAACGCCGCGTAACCCTCCGCACGGCCGTTACAACCGGACACCGTCCGGCGAGTTCTCGCCCGGCACGGCTGAGTTTCTTGCGGCGGCCCCGGGGCGTGATTAGCCTGAAAGTTGCGAGTCCGCTCCCCAACGCGGGGAAACGCGGATGCTCGCCGACGTACTCCTGCGGAACAGCACAAGCGAGGGGCTGCACCATGAACATTCGACGACTTTTCCTGGCGGCGGCGGTGGTCGCGGCCAGCGGCGCTGCGGCCACGAGCGCTCAGGCGCAGTGCGCCAACTACGGCTGCGGACTTGGCGGGTACGGCTACTGGGACATCGGCCGGCTGTACGGCGTGCTGGCGGACAACGTGCCGTACTATTCCGCGTTCCCGCCGGTGTACTACAGCTACCCCGTGCCGCGGACCTACGGGTACAGCCCGTTCGCGTACCCGCCGGGAGTGATGACGCCGGAGGTGGAAATGGTCGAGCCGGTGGCGATCGCCAATCCGTACTTCAAGGGGGACGCCGCGCCAGCGGACGCGGCCGTGACGGCACCGGCGAATCAGTCGGCGGCGGCACTGAAGCCGTTGGAGGTGTTAAATCCGTATGTGAAGGGGAGCTCGGCGCTGGCGACGCGCTAAGCCGCAAGCGGCAAACTCAATCCGTGATAGCGGTCGGGCGCCAGCGGCGCTCGACCGCTTTTTCATTTAGCCCCCGGTCACTGACCGGGGGCTAAATGGAGCGCTCTGGACGGGATGCCGCGGTTCGCTATCATCCGCCGTCCGCGATGCGCACGCGGACCATCGTTCAGGCAGAAAGGATGCTGCCGATGCGGCGCCTCTTCATCACGGCGATCGGGCTCGTTGCAGCCGCGCTGGCGGGTTGCAAGAACTCGACGACGGGACAAATCACCAATCCGTTTCTCACGCCCGATCGCGTGCCGCCGCCGTCGACGCGCGTGCTCGCGCCGGGAACGGCGGCGCCGTACTATCCAGGCGATCCTGCGCCGGGCGCAATCCTGCCTGGCGCGGCGCCGGCCGTGGGGACTCCCGCGTTCGGCGCCCCGACGTATGGTCCCGGGACGACGTTGCCGACGACTTCCGGATTGCCCGCGACCTCGCCGCCACTGACCACGCCGCCGAATGGTTGGGGGACGTATCCGCCGCAGTCCAGCGCGACGCCGGGCGGCGAGGCAGTCGGCGTGCCTGGCGACGATCATCAACTACGGTTCGCCGGCGGGACGCCCCCCGCGACTTCGACGGCGTCCACGGCGTCGAGCTTCGCGCCGGCCTCGGCCTCCGCGCTGAGCCTTGGCCCGGCGGCGGATGCGCGGCTGCCGATCCAGTCGATCCTGCCTTTGGCCGCCGACCAGCCGGCGCCGCAGCAACTCGCGGCGCGCGAGGTGACGCCGGCGGAGTACCTCGCTGGAGGCGCGTTCACGCCGGGCGCGTCGCTGGCGTCGGCCGAAGCGACCCGCGACGGCTTCCGGCCGCAAGGCAGCCAGCCTCGCGTCGAGCGTGAATCGGACTCGTCGTTCCGGCCGCCGGAGATTCGTCGCGAAGGGCCGGCCGGCAGCCAAGACGATGCGGTGCAGTATGGCGTGGGCGCCAACCACGCCTGGATTCGCGGGCAGCTCGAGTACTGGCCCGAGAGCGGCGCGTGGAGCATCCGCCATGTGCCGGCAGGCGGACCCGTCGACGCGGCAGGCGGGCGCGTGACGATTGCCAACCCGCAGGTGCTCGCCAATCTCTCGCCGGGCGAGTTGGTGATGGTCCAGGGGCAACTCTTCGCGCAGTCGACCGAGGCCGGCGCCGTGCAGCCGGCGTACCGCGTCGCCGCGGTGCAGCGGCAACGGTATTGAACGCGCGTTGACCGGAATCGCGGCCGGTGCATATTCTCGAACTTAGCCGGCATCGCCTCGATGCCGTGGACTTGCTGCCGCGCTCCGCTGCCGCGGCGCAAGACGCTTCGATCGCCCATGTCTCACGCCCCCATCATCACGCTGACGACCGACTTTGGCGAAGGCAGCCCCTACGTCGCGGCGATGAAAGGCGTCATCTTGTCGATCAATCCGGTCGCGCGGATCGTCGACGTCTCCCATGCGATTTCGCCGCAGGACGTGCGGCAGGGCGCGCTCGCGCTGGCGGACGCGACACCGCTGTTTCCGCCGGGCACAATTCACGTGGCGGTGGTCGATCCCGGCGTCGGCACATCGCGAAAAATTCTCTATGCCGAAATCGCCCAGCAGCGCTACGTTTGTCCCGACAACGGGCTGCTCTCCAGGTTGGCGAGGCGGCACAGGCCGACTAAGATGCGGAGCATCACGGCGGACGAGTGGTTTCGGCGTCCCGTGGCGCCCACCTTCCACGGTCGGGACGTGATGGCGCCCGTGGCGGCCCATCTCAGTCTTGGCCTCGACCCCGACGAGCTGGGGCCGCCGCTTGAGGAACTGGCGACGCTGGATTGGCCGGGAGCAGCGAAGGTGGCAAATCGTATTGACGGGCAGGTGACGGCGATCGAC
Organism: Lacipirellulaceae bacterium; assembly: GCA_044867485.1. Classification (GTDB taxonomy): domain Bacteria; phylum Planctomycetota; class Planctomycetia; order Pirellulales; family Lacipirellulaceae; genus Lacipirellula. The sequence goes on from JBIOVA010000256.1 coordinate 11,916, forward strand.
TCGTTCGGCAACCTGATCACGAACATCTCCCGGGAGATGCTGGCCGGGACGCCCACCGACGAGTCGGTGACGGTGGTCTGCGACGAGCACGAAACGCAGGGCATTTTCCAGACCTACGGCGAGCAGCCGCCGATGACGCTGATCGCGCTCATTGGGTCGAGCGACATGCTGGAGTTGGCGATCGTCGGGGACAGTGCGAAGATCATGCTTGGCGTGGGGGTCGGGGCGCCAGTGGTTGTGACGTGGTGAGGCGCTGTGTCGCGCCGCGCGCTCCGCTGCCGCGTCGCGGCTAACGCATGTGGTTCCGGCAATCCGAAATCGCTAATCCCAAATCTATCTCATGGCGACGCCTGACGAACTTCGCGACTGGGACCGGGCGCATTTCTGGCATGCGTTCACCCAGATGGCCGAGTATGAACCGCTGGTGATCGAGCGGGCCGAGGGATGTTGGCTGGTCGACGTCGACGGGCGGCGGTATTTGGACGGCGTGAGCAGCCTGTGGTGCAACCTGCACGGGCACCGGCATCCGCGGATCGAGGCGGCGATTGTCGAGCAACTTGGCAAGTTGGCCCACGCGACGACGCTGGGAATGAGCAATCCGCCGGCCGTCGAGTTGGCGCGGCGGCTCGCCGGACTGGCGCCGAGCGAGCTGAACCATGTGTTCTACGCTTGCGACGGGTCGAGCGCCGTGGAGACGGCGCTCAAGATCGCCTTCCAATATTGGCGACAGTGCGACTCCCCGCAGCCGCAGAAGACGACGTACCTGGCGTTCGACAACGCCTACCATGGCGACACGCTTGGCAGCACGGCCGTGGGCGGGATTGCCCGGTTCCACGCGCTGTTCGAGCCGCTGTTGTTCGACGTGGTGCGCGTGCCCGCGCCCGATCGCCGGACAGGCGACGCCGCCGCCCATCTGGCGCGGCTCGAAGCCGTGCTCCGCGAGCGGCACGAGGAGATCGCGGCGCTGGTGATCGAGCCGCTCGTCCAAGGCGCGGCGGGAATGATCATGCAGCCGTCGGGGTATCTGCGCGGGGTGCGCGAGCTGACGCGGCGATACCGCGTGCTGATGGTGGCCGACGAGATCGTGACCGGCTTCGGCCGCACGGGGCGGATGTTCGCTTGCGAGCACGAGAGCGTGACGCCGGACCTGTTGTGCCTCGGCAAGAGCATCACCGCGGGGTACCTGCCGATGGCGGCCGCGGTGGCGACGACCGAGGTTTACAACGCGTTCTTGGGGCAGTACGCCGAGGGACGCACGTTTCAACACGGCCACACGTACGGCGGCAACCCGTTGGCGGCGGCGGCGGCGTGCGCGTCGCTCGACCTGCTGGCCGAGGAGCGTGTGCTGGAGGAGGCGCTGCCCCGCAAGGCGGCGAAGTTGGCGGAGGTTCTCGCTCCGTTGGCAGACCATCCGCACGTGGGCGACGTGCGGCAACTGGGGATGATGGCCGGCGTGGAGTTGGTCGCCGACCGCGCGACCGCGGCGCCATTTCCCGGCGTCGAGCGGCGCGGGTGGCGAGTCTGCCGGCGGGCGACGGCCAGCGGCGTGTGGCTGCGACCGTTGGGGGACGTGGCGGTGGTCATGCCGCCGCTGGCGATTGGCGACGCGGAGCTGGAGCTGCTCGGCCGCGTGCTGCGGGAGAGCATCGACGCGGAATGCGGTGGGTAAGACTGTCTCGAATCGGGTGCCACTGCTGGCTTGTCCAGCAGTGCGAAGCTGGTACTCGGCGCCCACTGCTGGACGAGCCAGCAATGGCGCCCTTTGTCGCGCCGAGATCGCTCGGCGGCGCAAAGATTTAGTACGTGACGTTCGGCAGGCGCTTCTTGAACACGCCGCCGGGTTGACCGGTCTTGCGCGGCAGCTCTTGGCCGAGCGCCGTCGGCGGGAAGTCCTCGGCGCGGGCGTTGGCGTCCATCGGCACGGATCGAGCTTCGCTTTGCCAACCCATGAGAGAGAGGAACTCGTCCAGCGCGATCTTTTCGATGCCCAACTGCTCGGCTTCCTCGTCGAGGTTCTTCCAACTGTCGCGCCAGGCGCCCCGGCGCGTGTCGTTGGGGAATTCGCCCTGGATCAGATAGCGGGTGCTGACTTTCATGTTTCCTTGCTTGGCGCCCGTGGCGTCGGGCGAGGCGTCGACAGCGCCGCCGCTGGCCGCGATGATCGACTTCAGCTTGTCGAGGTCATCCTTGCCGTCGTCATTCAGGTCGATGAAGCCCGCGATGCCGAAGCCGACCTGGCGGCCGCGATCCCATACTTGGCTGTAGATGCGATCCCCGGGCAGCAGCGGATTGGTCGCCTCGTCGGACGTGACCTTCGCCTCGGCCATATGCGGGCCGAGGATGCGGACGACCTCGATGCTGCCCTTCTTTTCGGAGGCGGCGGCGTCGTCGAGCCCCTGGTCGGCAATGCTGAACGTCACCTGTGGCCGCAAGCCGTCGGCATCGCCCAGGTCAATCCACACGGTGCCTTGCGCCTGATTAATCCCCGTGATGCGGCCGTCGGCCGGCTGGGCGAACTGGTCCACTTCCGGCAGGCCGAGGCGGAGCTCCTCGACCGATCGCTCGAGCTTGACGATCTGCGTTTCGAGATCTGTTTTCTCGGTCTCCAGCGCCGCCATCGCCTCGTCATGTTGAGTGTTCAATTCGGCAAGCTTTTGCTGGTAGCTTTCGTTCTCGGTCGTCATCCGCGCGCGGTCGGCGTCGTACTGCGTGCGCGCCTCGGCCAGGTCGGCCCGCGCCTTGTCCATCTGCTGCTGGAACTCCTTGACCTCCGCTTCCTTCTTCGCCTGGACGGCAAGCAGCGTCTCCTTGAGTTTCTTGACCTCGTCGGCCGCGTTGGCGGCGTTCTTGGTGAGCGTGCGATTCTCCTCAGTGATCAGGGCCACGACGGCGCCGTAGTTCTTGCTTTCTTCGGGGATGTTCCCTTGGCCGTCCATCGCGGCTTTAAACGCGGTCTGGATGGCCTCCAGACCGTCGCTCTCCTGGAAGCCCATCATCGTCTTGAAGACGTTGGCCTCACCTTGCGCTTCACCTGCCGCGCGAGTGGCCTCGGTGTTTTTTTGCTCTTCCGAGGTGGCTCGCGACACGGCCGTCTTGCGGGCGTTGTTCACCAACAGCAGGCCGACCAACAGGCCGATGGTCAGAATCGTCAGGACGATGATGATGGCCTGCAGGCCTTGGTTCTCACGTGTTGCCATGCGGCGACCTCGATCAATGCAGACTTGCGCGCGGAGCGACCGGCGGGAACGGCGACGATTTTGAAACGGTCAGGCGGGACAAGACGACGATCCGCCGTCGCCCGCGCTTTCGCGGACGGCTGGTGAGCGGTAGAATCGTCCTAAGTCGATAATAAATGGGGGATTACGGCGTGTCAACGATTTCCGCGTGGGCCGTTGAGCTGCCTTGGTTGGGGTGGCATGGCCTCGGAGGTCCGGCGACGTGGCCATGATAATTGGCCACGCACATGCCCACGCGGACGAGGGCATGCCACCCGGATGAATGCGAATGCCATGCCTAAAGCTGCACGCCAAACTTCGCTGCCCGGAATGGACGGGGACAACCCGCCGGCACAACCGGCCCAGGAGGCGTCCGTCGCCCCGGCGGCGGCCGACGTCGCGGACTGGACCGTCTACGCGGTCGACTCCCACTCGCTGATTTTCCAGGTGTTTCACGCGATGTACGGCTCGGATCTGTCGAGCCCCCGGGGCGAGCCGGTGAGCGCAGTCTACGGCTTCACCCGCGACATGCTGCAACTCATCGAGAAGAAGAAACCCACAGCGCTGGTGTGCGCGTTCGACCTGTCGGGTCCGACGTTTCGGCACGATTTGTACGACGCCTACAAGGCCGACCGCGGCGAGATGCCCGAGGAGTTGGCGGCGCAGATTCCGAAGATTCGGCAGGTGCTCGAGGCGCTGGCGATTCCGATTCTGGAGTGCCCCGGGTACGAGGCGGACGATGTGCTGGCGACGGTCGCGCGGCTGTGCGACGAGGCGGGGGCTGACTGCCTGGTGGTCACCGGCGACAAGGATTGCCGGCAACTCATCTCCGACCGCGTCGCGGTCTACAACATTCGCAAGGACGAGGTGTACGACCGGGCGTCGCTGGCGGCGGATTGGGGGATCAAGCCCGAGCAGGTCGTCGACTTTCAGGCCCTGGTGGGAGACAAGGTGGACAACGTCCCCGGCGTGCCGCTCATCGGCCCGAAGGCGGCGAAGGAGCTGCTGGAGCAGTACGGCACGCTGGCGAATGTGCTCGACCATGCCGACGAAGTCACGGGGGCGAAGCGGAAGCAGAACTTGAAGGACTATCGCGAGGCGGCATTGCTCTCGCGGAAGTTGGTCGAGTTGGATCGCCATACGCCGGTGGCCGTTGATTGGCAGGCGGCGCGCGTGGGCGGGTTCGATGCGGAGCGCCTGACGGAGTTGTTCCGCGACTTCGGGTTTCGTTCGCTGGCCGACCGGGCGATGGCGGTCGCGGCGGCGACGGCGGGGGTCGACAAGATCGACCGACCGCCGCCAGCCAGCGTCCGACCGGCCGATGCCGAGACCGAGTACACCATCGTCGATACGCCGCAGGAGCTGGACGTGCTCATGCGGCAGCTTGAGCAGCAGTCCCAGATTTCGGTCGACACCGAGACGACCGATCTCTCGCCGCGGTCGGCCGAAATCGTCGGATATGCGCTCGCGTGGAAGCCTGGGCACGGGTTTTACATCCCGGTGCGGGGGCCGGCAGGGGATCGAATTCTCGACCCGGGCGCAGTGGCCGACGCCCTGCGGCCGATTTTGGAAAACCCCGCGATCGCGAAAGTTGGACAGAATCTGAAGTACGACATGGTCGCGCTGCGCAGCGCGGGGATTTCGCTCCGCGGGGCGGCGTTCGACACGATGATCGCCGACTACCTACTAGACTCCGGCGAACGCTCCCACAATCTCGACCACTTGGCCCGCAAGTATCTGGCTCACGAGACGATCAAGATCGAGGAAGTGATCGGCCCATCGGGCAAGAACCAGCTTCGCATGGACCAGGCGCCGGTGGCGACCGTCGGGCGATACGCGGCGGAGGACGCCGATATTCCGCTGCGGCTGTTGCCGATTCTGCAGGAGCGGCTTCACGCAGACGGGCTCGAACAGCTCAATGCGGACGTCGAGACGCCGCTCATCGAGGTGCTCGCCGAATTGGAGTACGTCGGCGTGCGGGTCGACGTGGCCCGGCTCGGCGAGTTGAGCGCCGAGTACGGCGGTCGGCTGCAAAAGCTCCGCGAGGACATCGAGGAGCTGGCCGGGCGCCCGTTGAACATTGACTCGCCGAAGCAGTTGGCGGAGCTGCTGTTTGGCGAGCTGAAGCTGCCAGTGGTGAAGAAGACCAAGACGGGCTCGAGCACGGACGCGAGCGTGCTGGAGGAGCTCGCGCCGCTGCATCCGCTGCCGGCGAAGATTGTCGAGTACCGCCAGTATGCGAAGCTGCTGGGCACGTACATCGACGCCCTGCCGCAGTTAGTACATCCTACGACGGGACGGGTACACGCATCGCTCAACCAAGTGGTCGCGGCCACGGGGCGGCTCAGCTCCAGCAATCCGAACCTGCAGAATATCCCCGTGCGAACTCGCGAGGGGCGGGAGATTCGCTCAGCGTTCACCGCGGGGGAGCCGGGTTGGCTGCTCCTGGCGGCGGATTATTCGCAGATCGAGCTGCGGATTCTCGCCCACTGCTCGGGCGACGCGACGCTCCGCGAGGCGTTTGCCCGCGACGAGGACGTCCACCAACTCGTAGCGAGCCAGGTGTACGGCGTGGGCCGCGACGAAGTGACCGGCGAAATGCGCCGGCACGCCAAGGCGGTCAACTTCGGCATCATTTACGGACAGAGCCCGTTCGGGTTGGCCAAGTCGATCGACGTGTCGCAGGAGGAAGCGGCGAAGTTCATCGAAATGTACTTCGCGACATATCCCGGCGTGCTCGAGTTTCTAACCGACACGTTGGTGACGTGCCGGGAGCGCGGCTACGTGTCGACGCTCATGGGTCGGCGGCGCTCCATCGAGGGCGTGCGACCCGTCCCGCCTGGGCTGCGGGAAACGAAAACCGGCGCCCTGCGGCAACTCAACCTGCCGGAGCGGACGGCGGTGAACGCGGTGATCCAGGGCACGGCGGCGGACCTCATCAAGGTGGCGATGATCCGCGTGCACCGGCGGCTGCAGGATGAGGGCTCCCCGGCGCGGATGCTGCTGCAAATTCACGACGAGCTGTTGTTCGAAACGCCGCCCGAAGCCGCTGCGGCGCTCGGGGCGATGGTTCGCGAGGAAATGTCGGGCGTAATGGACCTGGCCGTGCCGCTAAAGGTCGACGTGAAAGTCGGCCCCAATTGGGCCGCCTGCGAGCAGGTGGAGTGACGTCAATCCATGCCCGCGCATTCATTTAGCCCCGCCGCTCGCGGCGGGGCGCCGCGGAGCAAGCTCCGCGGCTAAAGGAGAGTATTCCCATGCACACCATCGGCCTCATCGGCGGCGTAGCGAGCGGCAAATCGGCCGTGGCGGCGGCGCTGGCGCGGCGCGGGGCCGTCGTGTTCAACGGGGACGAGCTGGGACATCAGGTGCTCCAGGAGCCGGAAGTTCGCGATGCGCTGGTCCAGCGGTGGGGCGCCGGCGTGTTGGGGACCGATGGGCAAATCTCCCGGCCGGCGGTCGCGAAGATCGTGTTCGCCCCCACGGCCGAAGGCGCGGCGGAGCGCGAGTTTCTCGAGCAGCTCGTGCACCCCGGCATCCGCCGCCGCATCGAAGCCGCGATCCGCCAGTTGCCCGATGCGTCGATCCCGGCCGTGGTGATCGATGCGGCGTTGTTGGTTGAAGCCGGCTGGGACGCCCTCTGCTCGGCCGTGGCGTTTGTCGACTGCTCCCGAGCGATTCGCCTGGCACGGGCCAAGAACCGGGGCTGGACCGAGGAGGAATTTGCTCGGCGGGAGGCGGCTCAGTTGCCGATAGAACAAAAGCGGCGTCGCGCCACGCATAGGATCGACAACTCCGGGACGCCGGCCGACCTGGAGGCCAAGGTCGCGGGGTTCTGGGCCGCGATCGGCGAGTAAACCCTGACACCTGAACCCTGTCACGCCGACGTCATCCGAGGCGTCCGGCCGAAAGTCTTCAAGCCGGACCCCTCGGATGACCTCGGGGAGACATGAACGGACCTCGGGCTGACTTGATTGAGTTCGCGAGCCGAAAAAAGCTAGCATTTCCGCCTTCCCACGGCTGGCGATGCTTGCCATACTGAACGACAGCTTTTGCCTTGGAATTGTTCGCCGGGTCCCGCCTACTTTGCCCGGTGTGAGAGTGCTTTGCGACGCCGCCGGCGGCCAAGCGAATCGATTTGTTTTCCCCTCACCGAGTCATCGGACATAATGCGTGCGCGCGGCGCAAGCCCCTTGCCGCAACTCCCTCCAACGCCCCCAACTCCCTCCGGCCGGCGCCTTCCGTGCGCGGGCCACTTTCCAGCGCTTCTCCGATTAAGGAATTCGACCCATGGCAGAGACCGGTCACCGCGGTCCGCGGCCCACTCGCCCCCAGCACTTCGCCCCCCGTCGCCGGCCGTTTGAGTCGGACAACCTCGACGGCATCGATCGCCAGCGGCTCGCCGAGCTGGAGAACGAAGAGCCGTTGTCGTTCGCCGAGGAGCTCGACAAGGCGGCCGAGCGCGTGCGCCGCGTCGGCACGCAGATCGAGCGCACCGACAAGCCGGACGCCAACATTCACATCGCCGCGCTGCAAAAGATGGCGATGCCCGAGCTGATCGAGGTCGCCGAAGAGGAGAACATCGAGGAGGCCAGCGGCCTGCGGAAGCAGGAGCTGATCTTCCGCATCCTCAAGTCGCGGGTAAAGTTCAATGGGATGATGTTCGGCGAGGGAACGCTCGAAATCCTCCCGGACGGCTTCGGCTTCCTGCGGTCGCCGGACTACCACTACCTCTCATGCCCGGACGACATTTACGTGTCGCCGAGCCAGATCCGCCGGTTCGGCCTGCGCACCGGCGCCACCGTCGCCGGCACGATCCGCCCGCCCAAGGAAAACGAGCGGTACTTCGCCCTGCTGCGCGTCGAGGCGATCAACAACCAGGACCCGAACCTGGTCAACAAGAAGGTGTTCTTCGACAACCTGACGCCGATCCACCCCGACTCGCGCATCCGCATGGAGCACGACGCCAGCGACGTCGACATGCGCGTGGTCGACATGATCGTGCCGATCGGCTTCGGGCAGCGCGGCCTCATCGTCAGCCCGCCGCGGGCCGGCAAGACGATCCTCATGCAGAAAATGGCCAAGGCGGTGCTGGCCAACTACCCCGAGGCCTACGTGATCATGCTGCTCATCGACGAGCGGCCGGAAGAAGTCACCGACATGGAGCGTCAGGTCAAGGGCCCCAACTGCGAGGTGATTTCCAGCACGTTCGACGAGACCAGCGCCCGGCACGTGCAGGTTTCCGAGATGGTCATCGAGAAAGCCAAGCGGATGGTTGAGTACGGCCGCGACGTGGTGATCTTCCTCGATTCGATCACCCGGCTGGCCCGCGCGTGGAACGCCGAATGCCCGTCCAGCGGCAAGATTCTCTCGGGCGGCATCGACGCCAACGCCATGCAGCGGCCCAAGCGGTTCTTCGGCTCGGCCCGTCGCGTCGAGGAGGGCGGATCGCTCACCATCATCGCCACGGCGTTGGTCGACACCGGCAGCCGCATGGACGAGGTGATCTTCGAGGAGTTCAAGGGGACGGGCAATCAAGAGATCGTGCTCGACCGCCGGCTGGTCGACCGCCGCATCTGGCCGTCCATCGACATCACCCGCAGCGGCACGCGGCGCGAGGAGATGCTCATGGACCCCGAAGAGCATCGCCGCGTGTGCCTGCTGCGGCGAGTGCTCAACGAGATGAACTCCCCGGACGCGATGGACTTGCTGACGACGCGGCTGCGGAAGACGGCGTCGAACGCGGAGTTCTTGCTGAGCATCAAGGACTGAAGAAAGCGGAATCGGATGCCATGCTCTCGTCCGCGTGAGCATGTTGGCGAGCCGTTTGAGTCAGTAAACGGTTGCGTCCTAGCGCATCCGGAGATTGGTCATGTCCGACGCTCCGTGGGACGAGTTCACCGCCGTCGGAGCGGACAAGATCACCCGGCATTTGTTCCTCTGCGCCGATCAAACGAAGCCGAAGTGCTCAAGCCGCGAAGAGAGCACCGCCGCGTGGGAGTATCTCAAGCGTCGGCTCAAGGAGCTGGCGCTCACCGGCGACGGCGGCGTATTCCGCACCAAAGCGAACTGCCTGCAGATTTGCGTGCAGGGGCCGATCGCGGTCGTGTACCCGGAAGGCGTCTGGTATCACTCTTGCCGGCCCGAGGTCCTGGAGCGCATCATTCAGGAGCACCTCATCGGCGGGCAGGTCGTCGACGAGTTTCGCATTGATCGACCAAAGTGACTCCGGGGGGCAGGCCCTCGTCCGCGTGGGCATGTTGACCCGAGTTAGTGAAGTATGCCCAACGCCATCCCCGTCGCCCCGAACGACCCCGACGACCAGTTTGCGATCGTCGTCGCCCAGTGGAACCGCGCCGTCACGGACAAGCTTCTGGAGGGCGCAATCATTGCGCTCCGCGAGGCCGGCGTACCGGATGCTCACATCGACGTCGCGTGGGTCCCCGGGTCGTGGGAGATTCCATTGGCCGCCCAGCGGTTTGCCGACAGCGGCCGGTACGCGGCGGTGCTCTGCCTGGGCGCCGTGGTTCGCGGCGAGACGTCGCACGATCAGCACATCAACCGCGGGGTCAGCCTCGCCCTTAGCCGAATCAGCCTCGACAGCGGCGTGCCCGTGCTGCTGGGCGTGCTCACCTGCGAAACGATGGAGCAGGCCCTGGCCCGGGCCGGCGGCGCCCACGGAAACAAGGGCCGCGAATGCGCCGAAGCCGCCCTCCACATGGCCGGCCTGCTCAAAAACCTGCCGTGACGTATGATGGAGTTGATTGGACAGGATGACAGGATCGGCAGGATTCACAGGATAATAAGAGAAGATTGAGAAGTAAGAACGGGACGGCTTGAGCCGCTATTAGATTCTTCACCAGCCGCTATTAGATTCTTCACCCTCCTTCCGAATCCTGTTCATCCTGCAAATCCTGTCATCCTGTCCATTTATGGTCGCATCACTCACAGCTTTGCATCATCGCCATGTCCCGCCGCACTCGCGCCCGTGAAGTTGCTTTGCAGGCGCTGTATCAAGAAGACTTGAACCCGAACAACGCGCTCGAGAACCTGGGCGCGTTTCTGGCGGCGCGCCTGCAGGAAGAGGAGCTGCGCGAGTTCGCCAAGCAGCTTGTGATGGGCGTGAAGCGCAACCAGGCGGAGCTCGACCAACTGCTCGCCGAGAAGGCCGCCAACTGGTCGGTCCCCCGGATGGCGGCGACCGATCGCAACCTGCTGCGGCTGGGCGCCTACGAAATCCGCTTCATGGACACGCCCGACCGTGTGGCGATCGACGAGGCGATCGAGCTGGCCAAACGCTACGGCACGGCCAACTCCCCGCAGTTCATCAACGGCATCCTCGACAAGCTGCTGCCGCGCGGCGAAGGCAAGTAGTCAAACAGAGTCGTGCGCCATGCCCGCGTCCGTGCGGGCATGCTCTCTCGATGCGGGGCGCCACGCGACTACGCGCCATCCGGAATTTCCGGTTCCACCAGGTGGGCAAGCTGCGCCAGCGACTCCTGCCACCCGAGATAGCACATCTCGACCGGAATCACGGCCGGAATTCCTTCCTGCACGATCGTCAGCTCCGTCCCGCACAGCACTTTGCGCAGCGAGACCGTCACCTGCATCTCGCCCGGCAAATTGGGATCGTCGAACTTGTCCGTGTACCGCAGCCGCTCGTGCGGCGTCAGCTCGACGAACTTGGCGCCAAACGAATGGCCCTTGCCGGTGTTGAAGTTGGTGAACGACATCCGATACCCGCCTCCGACGCGGGCGTCGATCTCGTGGACCTTACCGGTGAATCCGTAAGGCGGCAGCCACTTGGCCATCGCCTCGGGATCGAGGAACGCCTTGTAAACGCGCTCAGCCGGCGCACGCAGCACGCGGTGGAGCCGAACAGTATTGGTGGAATTGGACATGGCAGTTGCCTCCCTTGAGTTCGATTGAGTTTCGCTCCAGACGGATTCGACTTTACCCATTGGTCGAATGAAAGCCGCCCGATTCGACGAGCCGACGGAGAAATTCTACCGATATTTTCCGTGGTGCAAGCAACGAGCACGTAGAGCGTGGTCGAGTCCGCGAGACCCACCGGAATCAAGCGGGTAGGGGGCGGCCGAGTCCGCGAGACCCGCCGCCGCTGGGATGGCAACCCGTGGAAGCTGGGCGCCACGCCCTCGTCCGCGTGGGCATGCTCCCCCGTGGGTCAGCTCCCCAAGACCCGCCAGCTTCATCCTGCGCGACTACAGAGACTTGGACCGCGACAGGGGTCCGCCAATCCGGTCGTAGAACAGCGAGAACAACGCCGCCCACGAGACCGCGGCAGCTAACTGGGGAAGACCCAAGTCGCCCGACGCGAAGATCGTGAACGCCGCAATGAACACGCTGGCAAGCAACAGGTAGTGACGCATGTCGCCCCTTTCGAGTAAGGGAGTTGCGGCTGAGGCGCGGCCCGCGGGCGAAAAGGTCGGACGTGGCGAGGCGCTGAACCCTCCCAAAGAAAACCTAGTTCGCGTTTTGCGATGGGAGGCGTCGTCAAGCGCCGATTGCGGCCACTCCCCAAGCCGGATGATCGACGGCGACGTTCAGGGCGATCGAAGCACGATTCTTCTGCGGACCTCAGGATGACCTACGGGCGATGGGCGCGGGCGAATTTGAGGATCGCCTCGCGGAACTCAGGACTGCCGACCGTGCTGACATGGTCACGTCCGTCGATCACCGTGACTTCGGCCTCGGGAAGAACCTCGAGCGCGCCAGCGATGAGATCGACTTTGCACGGAGCCTCTCGGCCGCCATAGACAAACGAGACCGGAACGGTGTTCGCCGCCAACTCCGCCTCCGTGACCTCCAATCGACTCTGGCTGCGCATCACGGCCGCCAGCCCCTTCTGATCCTTACCCTTGAGCAGAAGGCTGCTGATGATCGCCGCCTGAAACTCGCTGGGCTTCGGCGCCCCCTCGGGCGTCAGTGCGATCACAAGCGGTCCGTAGCCTTCGCCCCGCTCGAGCGAGCTGGCCGTCGCGTTGAACGCATCGGAGAATTCCTGGGAGGGGCGGAACAACGGCCCGCCGCCGCCGAACGTCACGCTGAGAAGTCGATCGGGATGGCTCGCCAAAAGCTTTCCGGCGACGGTCGCGCCCATCGAGTACCCCACCACATGAGCTTTCGGCACGTCCAGGTGATCGAGCAGCCGAACCACGTCCTCCGCCATCTCGCAGCCGTACTTCGTCGCGTCGTGCGGCTTGTCGCTGTTGCCGTGGCCGCGCAGATCGGGAGCAATGACGCGATACTCCTTCGCGAGAAGCGGGATGAGGGGCGTCGGCGCGAACGGCAACCCCGTCCACATCTCCGCCGCCGAAGCGCCGAAGCCGTGCAGCAACACGATCGCCTCGCCGCCGCCTTCGTCGATGTAGGCGATGTTCACGCCGTTGGAATCGAAGGCATGCTCCGCCGAACGCACTTCGCACGCGACGGCCGCCGCCAAGAGAATTGCCCACAGTACGCGACGACGCATCGTCAACGCCTCCCTCGCTACGGGTCAGTTCCAAGCGCCGCTTGATCGAAGCAGGAACGCGCGCCAGCAGTGACCGGCGCGGGGAGGGAGCGCAGTTTGTCTGCGAGGTTAGGTTCCTGCCAAACTCTAGGTCACGCCCAGGGCGCCAAAGGGCCTGGCCGGCAGCACCCTGATCGATGGCGACGTTCAGGGCGGTCGTAGCAGATTCTTCGGCCGACCCTTCGCAGAGCCTCAGGGCAGGCTCTCAGAATGACCGTCACGGCGTGTGCCATGCCCACGTCCGCGTGGGTATGCTTTCTGGACGCCGTGTGGCACGCATCGATGGACAGTCTGCCCGTAGAGGCCGACGCCGACGTCAATCCATCAACCGCGACGTGTGATCGTGGATAATCACCCAGCGATCGTTGAGCTTGCGGAACACGAGCGTAAAATTGCCGGCCAGCGGATCGTTTTCGCGCTCGAGTTTCCACGCGCCCAGAACCATGGCCGCGGCGTCGCCCAACGGCGTCGTCTCCAGGCGGCTGAACGTCACCCGCCCCATTTTCTCCGGCGTCGGATAGCGCTCCCGATAACGATCGCGCGTCGCCGTCCATCCCCGCGTGGTTTTGCCGCCGGAGCTGAACGTCACATCGTCGCTCCTCCAATAGTGCTCGACGAACGCATCAATGTCGCCCCGATTCCAAGCCTCCGCCTGGACGCGCAGGACCGACTCGACCGCAGTGCGAACTCCCGCGTCTTGGTCCGTCGCCGGCGCCTGACCCGCCTGCTGCGCCGCCGCCCTCGGTGCGCGGCTCATTCCCAGAGCGAGTCCCACGCCGGCTGCGGCCATCAAGGTCGGGACAACAAAAGCGCCGCCGCCGCGGCTCGCCGCCAATTGCATGTCGACCTCCTTACAAAACAGGCGAGTAATAATTCGCCGCGGACGCCCTATCCACGACTCAAGTCGCCAGGGAACGCCTCGCAGTTCATTGGAACAGTCGCTGAGCAAAGAGATGCAGGTTCTTGCTCCACTCGACGCCGTCGTGGCCGTGGGAGTCGACATGCCACACGTGGGGCACGTCATGCTCCTTCAGGTAAGCGTGCACGCCCTGGCTGATAGGGATCAGCCCGTCCTTGTTTCCGCAACCAAGCCAGAGGAGTTTCAACTGTTCGCGCATCGCCGCCGGATCGGGAACCAACTCCGCGGGCGGCCTCGTGTTGGGCGCCGAGGAGAAACCGCCCACCCAGGCAAACGTATCCAGGTGGGTCAGGCCAAAGTTTAGCGATTGGCCGCCCCCCATTGAGAGTCCAGCCAGGGCCCGGTGTTCGCGGTCGGCGCTCACCGCGTAACGGGATTCGATCGCCGGGATCACGTCCTCGAACAGATCCGCCTCAAACTTCTCGAATGCTGGGGCCGACGCGAAGACGTTTCCTTCCGCACGGTCGTTCTTCTGAGCCCGGCCGTTGGGCATCACAACGATCATGGGCACGGCTTTGCCGTCGGCGATCAGGTTATCCATGATCACCTCGGGCTTGCACAGGCGTTGCCACTCGGTTTCGTCGCCGCCGATGCCATGCAGCAGGTAGAGCACGGGGTATTTCTGGTCGGGAGAGTAACCGGCCGGCGTGTACACGTTCATCTTGCGGCGCGAACCGACGGACTTCGAGTCGTACTCAATCATCTCCAGCTTGCCGTGAGGAATGTCCTCGCGGACGACGTTGAAATCACCGGGCGGATCGTCGCAGGCCGGCTTGTCGTCGGGACCGAGAACAATCGGCCCGCCGAAGCCTCCGCGGCGCGGAGGACGAGACTCGCGCTGCGGCGCTCTGTCCGCATTGTCCTCCTGTTGATCGGCCGCTTGCTGACCGACGCCGGGTCGCGTCTCCGCGGGCGTCTCCGCGCTCTGAGCGACGACCCTGCAAGGCTCCGTCGCCACGAACAGGAAGACAAGCATCCAACAAACTCGAAACATCGCAAGCATCCTCTCGTGAGCAGGGACCGAAACGAGGTAGTAGACGTGGCCGGTCCGCCGACCATCCATCAATCAGGAGGCAACGGCACTGATCAATGGGCCCCGGCGGACCGGGGATCTGTTCAACGC
>JBIOVA010000257.1:0-14871 GCA_044867485.1 Lacipirellulaceae bacterium
GTCGCCGCGCTCAACAAGCCCGACGACGGCCTCGCGCTGGCCGACGTCGACGCCCGCGGCGACGTGACGCTCAAATATGAGTCCAATGTCACGCAGGCCGAGTTCGAAGCCGGCGTGCGTAAGTGCATCGAGTACATCCGCGCCGGCGACGTCTTCCAAGTCGTCGTCAGCCAACGGCTGGCCGTACCGTACGACTTGCCGCCGTTCGAGCTCTACCGCACGCTCCGCGTCGTGAACCCCAGCCCGTTCATGTTCTATCTGCGAATGCCCGACGCCACGCTGGTGGGCAGCTCGCCGGAGATCATGGTCCGCGTCGTCGACAACAAGGTGACGGTGCGGCCGCTCGCCGGCACCCGCCGCCGCGGGCGAACCGACGAGGAAGACGTCCAACTCGCCGAGGAGCTGCTCGCCGATCCCAAGGAACGGGCCGAGCACATCATGCTCGTCGACCTGGGCCGCAACGACGTCGGCCGCGTCGCCAAGTTCGGCACCGTGGAAATCAGCGATGTGATGGTCGTCGAGCGCTACAGCCACGTGATGCACATCACCTCGAACGTCACCGGCGAATTGCGCGACGACTGCGACGCCTTCGACGCCCTGGCCGCGTGCTTGCCGGCGGGCACGGTGTCCGGCGCCCCCAAGGTGCGGGCGATGGAGATTATCGACGAAATCGAACCCCACCGCCGCGGCCCCTACGCGGGCGCGGTAGGATACATCGACTTCGCCGGAAACATGGATACGTGCATCGCCCTCCGCACCGTGGTCGTGCAGAACGGCGTCGCTTACGTCCAAGCCGGCGCGGGCCTGGTCGCCGACAGCGTCCCCGCGACCGAATACGAAGAAACGCTGAACAAAGCCCGCGGGTTGTTGAAGGCAATCGAAATCACACAACGTCGGGCGAATGACCAATGACCAAGCACCAATGACCAATGGACGAACACGCCACAACATCGGGGCAGCGTGACTTCGATCTTGCTGAGCGAACTGCTCTGTTCGGCGAGGCGGTTATTCGCTTCTGTCACGCCATTCGCCGCGATGATGTCAGTGGCCCGATTGTTCGCCAACTGATTCGGGCTGCGACGAGTATTGGCGCTAACTACACCGAAGCCGATGAAGCTGGTTCTCGCAAGGAATTCCGCTATAGAATTAGCGTTTGCTGCCGCGAAGCCCGTGAAACTCAGTACTGGCTTCGCATGCTGGCCACCGCACTTCCAGACAGCAAGGCCGAAGCGCGAATGCTCTGGAAAGAGGCCAACGAGCTCACCCGCATATTCGGCGCCATCCACCGAAAGTCGAAGCGCCACAGTTAGCCCACTGGTCATTGGTGCTTGGTCATTGGTCATTCTCCCATGGCTTCCCTCGCCGGACAATTTCTCGTCGCCTCGCCGCACTTGCGCGATCCGAACTTCGTCCGGACCGTCGTGCTCATGCTGCAGCACGAAGACCAGGGCGCCCTCGGCGTGATCATCAACCGGCCTGGCGACAAGACGGTCGACGAAGTGTGGGAGATGATCGGCAGCGAGCCCGCGGGGTGCGACGACCGTGTCTACGTCGGCGGGCCGGTGCCGGGGCCACTCATCGCGATCCACGATCAGCAGAAGCTCGGCGAGCGCGAGATCCTGCCCGGCCTCTTCATGTCGATGCAAAAGGACGCGATCGACAAACTGGTGACGAATTCCAAGGGGCGGTTCCGCCTGTTCAGCGGCCACGCCGGCTGGGGCGGCGGCCAGCTCGAGCAGGAGATGACCGTCGGCGGCTGGCTCACGTCGCCTGCCGACGCCGCTGACATGTTCGGCGACTACGAGACCCTCTGGAAAGAAATTTGCGCCCGCATCGGCCGCCGCATTATCGCGGCCAACGTCCCGCCGGAGCGCCTGCCAGTCGACCCCGAGATGAATTGAGGGTGCATGCTTGCGCCCTTGCGGGCCTTCCGCGCGGGCAGGCATAATTGCCGCGAGAATCGCCGCCGTAGAATCGCAGCGATGGCAAGCCGCCAACGCGCGCCGAGCGCTCCGCTACCGCGTCGCGGCTAACCCTGTTCCCTATTCCGCCTTCCCCAGTTTGCGCCCATGCCGCTTGTCGTCGTCGGAACCGTCGCTATTGACAATGTGGAAACGCCAACAGCTCGCCGCATCAATCTGCTCGGCGGCTCCGCGACGCACTTTTCCACCGCCGCCAGCTTCTTCACCAACGTGCGACTGGTGAGCGTCGTCGGCGAAGATTTTCCCCGCGAGCACATCGAATATCTCAAGTCGCGCGGAATCGACACGAGTGGCCTCGTCGTCGTCCCCGGCGGCAAGACGATGTTCTGGGCCGGTCGGTATCACGCGAACATGAACGACCGCGACTCGCTGGAGACGCAACTCAACGTGTTCGGCGAGTTCAACCCGCAGCTTCCCGAAAGCTACCGCGCCGCCAAGTTCGTGTTTCTCGCCAATGGCATGCCGTCGATCCAGATGAACGCGCTGGAGCAGGTCCCGGGGCGGCGCCTCGCGGTGGCCGACACGATGGACCTATGGATCAACCACCACCGCGCCGATCTCGACCGGCTGCTCACGCTCACCGACGGGCTGGTGATCAACGACATCGAGGCCAAGCTGCTCACCGGCACGGAAAATCTCGTCGCTGCCGGTCACGCCGTGCAGCGGATGGGCCCCAAGTTCGTCGTCATCAAAAAGGGCGAGCACGGCGCCATGTTCTTCGGCGAGCACGAGACGTACGTGCTGCCGGCGTTCCCCACTCCGAATCTCGTCGACCCCACCGGCGCCGGCGACACCTTCGCGGGAGGCATGATGGGCTACCTCGCCGAGCAGGACGCCTTCGACCCCGAGACGCTGAAAACCGCGATGGCCTACGGCATCGTCGCCGCGAGCTTCAATGTCGAAGGCTTCGGCGTGGAGCGCATCGCCAAGATCACCCGCGACGACGTCGAGAAGCGGATGGGCGACTACCGCAAGATGCTCAGTTTTTGACTGCGTCCCAGCTGCCGTGGCCGCACTTTGGCGAACCGGTTACCATAAAAGTAGCCAGGAGGCGTCGCCATGCCATCCAAAACCTATGCCGAAGTCCTCAGCGAAGCGAAACGACTGCCGCCCGACGATCAGCGGCGGCTCGTGGAGGAGCTCACGCGCTCAGCCGACAAGTCCTCGGATACTGAAGCTTCTGGCGACAATGACAAGGTGCGCACGTTATACGACGCCCTCCAAGCGCGCGGCCTGATTGGATGTCTTACCGATGCGCCGCCCGACCTGAGCACGAACCCTAAGTACATGGAGGGGTTCGGCAGAGATGCTGGATGAGCCCATTCTCGTCGATACGGGTCCGCTGATTGCACTCTACAACTCCCGCGACCCGGCGCATGCGGCGTGCTCGGCCATGGTGGCGTCGCTTCCTGTTGGCAAAGCCAATACCTGCTGGCCAGTGATCGTGGAGGCCGCCTATTTGTTGCGTGCTTATCCGCACGACCGCAATCGGCTGTTCGAAGCCCTCAAGGCCGACGAGTTCATCTTGCTCCCGCTTTATCGCGAGGACGTGAGCGGAATGCAGAAAGTGCTGGACGCATATCGCGACCAGCAAATCGATTTTGCAGACGCCGCCTTGGTGCATCTCGCTAACCGCGAGAATATCGCCGCCGTCTTCACGCTCGATCGGCGACATTTCAGCGTCTTTCGCCGTTCGGGGCGTAAGCTCTTTCGCATGTTCCCTGAGAACTATTGAATTCTGCGGTGAATCGATGCCCAAGACCCGCACGTTCATCGCCGTCGAAGCGGTCGACGAAGCCCACACGGCGGCGCTGGCGGCGATCGATCGCCTGCGCTCCGCCGCCGAGGGCGTGAAGTGGGTCGCACCGGGCAACCTCCACTGGACGCTCCAGTTCCTGGGCGACCTCGACGACCGCGAGATGGCCGAGGTGTGCCTGCGAACAGTTCGCGTCGCCGCGAAGCACGAGGCGTTTGAGTTGGCCTCCGTCGGAGTCGGTGCGTTTCCATCGAATCAACGGCCGCGCACGTTGTGGATCGGGGCAGGGGAGGGGCGCGAGCAGTTTTGCGATCTGCAGGCTGACGTCGAGGAGGCGCTCCGCGACCTGGGCTTTCGCGGCGAAGGCCGCGCGTTTGTGCCGCACCTGACCATCGGCCGCGCCGGCCGCGGCGGCGGCGCTGGCCCGCTCATGGCCGAGCGGCTCGCCAAACTCGCCGACTTCGACGGCGGCGTCATGAGCGTCGACGAAGTGACCGTCTTCGCCAGCGAGTTAGGCCGCGATGGGCCAGTTTACTCGGTACTGGCCCGCGCACCGCTCGCGTGACCCCGTACCCTCCGGCCCCCTCCCCCTTGTGGGGAGGGCTAGGGAGGGGGTTGCGCCGCTCACGTCTCCCCATTCATCAACCGCGTACCAGCAGCAGCACCCCTCCCCTAACCCCTCCCCATCAAGGAGAGGGGGACGGAAGAGCTCAAATTGCCTCCAAGCTCGCCAGCGCCTCACGCGTGCGCTTTAGCTCCGCCGCATAGTCCGCTTCGCCCGGATGCTCGCGCACCAAACGCGCCAGGATCTGTTGCGACTCATCCATCCGGGAGCGCGCCTCGTCGCGACGATTGAGCGCCACGAGCGCCTCGCCGCCGGCGCGCAAAGCCGCTGCCAGGTCGCGTTCATGCCGCGGCGTGGCCGTCTCTTCGGCGACGAGTATCCGAAGTTCCTCAGCCGCCGCGTCCAACTCGGCGAGCGCGGACGCTGGATCGCCCTCGTTATGCAAATGCGCTCCCAGATTCATCCGCACGCCCGCCAGGTCGGCTACGTACTCGGGCACGTCGGGATTTCGATCGGCAAGATCCGCCAGCATGTCGCGCGCCTGCTCGTAGAACTCAATGGCGCCCGCCGCGTCGCCTTCGGCCGCCCTGGCGTCGGCCAGCATCCGATGCGTGTTGGCCAGTCGGCGGCGATTGTCGAAGTCTTTGGGCTCCAAGAGCGCCACACGTTCAAACGCAGCAATCGCTGCGGCGAGATTCTCCTCCGCCGCAATCGGTTCGCCCAGCGCCAACCGCGCCGCCGCCAGGTTGAAATACCCCATTCCCAAGTCGCGCTGGCTGGCCGCGCCGTCTTGCTCATCGTCCGCGTGGGCCAGGCGAAGCGTTTGCGCCCGCTCCAAGATCGGCAGCGCCGCCATCGGCTCCCCTGCGGCGAGTCGCACCACGCCCAAGTTCATCACGCTGCTGGCTAATGCCCGAGCGCGTCCCGCATCGTCCGGCGCGGCCGCGGCCAATTTTTCTCGCAGCTCGGCCGCTTCCTCGAACTTCTCCCGCGCCGCGTCCAGATTCTGCACTTTTTGCAGAGCCCGCCCCAGTGCGTTGATCGTCTGCGCGTAGTCCGCCAGCAACGCCTCGTCATTCGGTCGCGCAGCCAGTAATCGCGACTCCATCTCCGCCGCCTGCTCGTAGTGGGCGAGCGCCTTTTCCGGCGAGTCAATCGTCTCCGTGATCCGCCCCACAAAGAACTGCGCCTGCGCCACCTCGCGGCGAAGCTGCGGATTGTCCTGCCGTTCGGCGAGAAACTGCTGGTAGTAATCGAGCGCCTGCCGCAGCAGCGCATCGCGCAGCGGCTGCATCCCCAACTGGTTGAGCAGCGTCTCCTCGCTCACCTGCACGTAGTAACG
Organism: Lacipirellulaceae bacterium; assembly: GCA_044867485.1. GTDB lineage: Bacteria > Planctomycetota > Planctomycetia > Pirellulales > Lacipirellulaceae > Lacipirellula. Next base: position 5,646 of record JBIOVA010000257.1, read on the forward strand.
CCGCACGGCGTCCTGCGCGAGTTGGAAATTCCGCTCCGCGCGATCGCGCTGCACGCGCAGCATCGCGACGCCGATCGATAATCCCGCGACCGCCACGATCGCCGCGGCCATCGCGCTCATCACGCCCGTGCGATGCCGCCGTACCCAGCGCCACGCCCGCGTCGGCAGCGGCTCGGCGTACGCCTCTGCCGGTTCGTCCGCGAGATAGCGTTCCACATCGTTCGCCACCGCGCGGGCCGACGCGTAGCGATCCGCCGGCTGCCGCGCCATCGCCTTGAGGCAGATTGCCTCGAGCGGCCGCGACACGCTCTTCGCCACCGCGCGCGGCCGCGGAAACCGGCCCTGCTGCACGTGGAACGCCGTGTCCTCGTCGCCGCTCTCGAACGGCGGCCGCCCCGTGAGAATGTGGTACAGCGTGGCGCCCAGCCCGTACACGTCGCTCGCCGGCGAGAGCAGATCGAGCCGCCCGCCGGCTTGCTCCGGGCTCATGTACGGCAACGTGCCGACCATCCGCCCCGCCTCGGTGCGCGTCGAGGCGGCGCGGTCCGACGGCCGCACCGGCGCCGCGTCGAGGTCCGCCGTCGTCGGGCCCTCGTCGAGCGGCTTCGCCACGCCCCAGTCAACGACGAGCGTCTCGCCGAAATCGCCGAGCATGATGTTGGCCGGTTTGATATCGCGATGGATCACGCCGCGACTGTGCGCGTAGTCGATCGCCAGGCACACATTGACGAACCGCCCCAAGAGCTGCCGGAATTCCAGCTCGCGCTCCGGCCGCGCGGCGTCGCGACTGTAAAAGTCGTCGAGCGCCCGCCGCAGATCGACGCCGCGGATCAACCGCATCGCATAGTACGGCCGGCCGTCTGCGAACTCGCCGAGGCTGTACACCGGCACGACGCCGGGGTGCTCCAGCGCGCCGGTAATCTCCGCCTCGCGCACAAACCGCTTGCGGTTCTCTTCGTTGTCCGCGTGAGCCGGCAGGATTTCTTTGAGGGCGATCTCGCGGTTGAGCTCCGTGTCCTGGGCGATCATGAGCCGTCCGAGCCCGCCCTGCTGATAGTGCCGCAGCACGGTGAACCGCTGCTGCGGAGCGTAGGCCGCCGCCTGCGCCGCTTGTGTCACAAAGCGATCGGTGTGCGTCAGCGCGTGCCGCTGGTCGGCCGTCGCCGCTGCGGCGCCGAGTGAGTCGAGCGTCTTCCGCGCGTTGCCGCCAAATCGCGCGAGCCGCTGCGCCACAACCGCCGCGATCGCGTCGGCCTCCGCGGAGGTGAGAAACCCGCGCTCGCTGAGCCGTTCCCGCAGCGGCCGCGTCGGGCCCGCATGCCCGCCGTGCGCGGACGCCTCGACCAACTGTTCCTGCGTGAGAAACCGCAGCTCCACCGCCGTCGCGCCGAACAGCAGATCGTAATCGCCGGTCGTGGGCATGGAGCCTGTTGCGTGTAACGCTCGGGTGCCACTGCTGGCTCGTCCAGCAGTGGGCAGCGGGTACCAGCGTCACACTGCTGGGCAAGCCAGCAGTGGCACCCTTGTGCCCTTGCGGTACGTTCTAGAACAACCGCTGCACCTGCACATTGTACTCGAAGTCAAACCCCCGATCTGGCATCGGGCGAATCGGCGCGATCACGCCGTTGGTCAGAGTCCACGGCCCGAACCGCCCCGACACGCCCGCCGCCGCGTTCAGCACGTCGACCCGGTTGTCCAAGTTGCCCACCCGAATTGTCTGCAGCGGCACCGTGCCCACCGAGGACTGCGTCGTTAGCGGAATCTCTGTGAGATTGGCGTCCTGCAGCGTCGTCGTGTAGTGCAACTCGAATAGCGCGGCAATCTGACTCAGCCGATCGCCTCGTGCGCTCTCCGCCAGAATGTATCCCCACCCCAGATTGAGTCGCATGAGCGTCTGGGCAAATAGCTCCGCCCGCACCGGCACGGGGGTGAAGTAATCGTAAAACCCGATCGGCACGCCGCTCTGCAGGAACAGCGTGGCGCCGTCGCCGTCGACGGTGACCCGCGACGGATTGGCCGCCGCCTCGAACTGCAGGAACCCCTGGTGAAACCACCGCGACGGCGCGACGACCCATGCCAGAAACGGCGCGATGTACACCGTCTCGTTGGCGAACACCGCCTGGAACGCCGCCGCCTCGTCGGCCGTGAGCCCCGGGAAGTTCGTAAATGCAATCTCGCCGTCCACCGCAAGTTGGTAGTTCACGTCCCCCGCCGTCGGCAGCGTCACGCCGACGCCGCCCGACATCGCGAATGTTTCGCGCTCCCACAACAGCATCTTGAACACGAGCGAAATGTTGCCCAGTTCCGCCCGCCGCCCGTCGCCCGGCGCGACCAGCGGGTCGACGACTCCGAAGCTCGGCGCGATGATTGAAAAAATGTCGCTCCGCATTCGCTGCTCGATCGGCACGCGCACTTCGAGCGACCCCGTGCGATCCCAAAACGCGTTCTCCCACGCCAGCGTGTGCTGGTCGAGATCGAGGACTTCGCTGAACTGATAGGCCGAGATCTTGTTCGCGTTGTGAAAGTGCCGGTAGCTGTAGTAGACGCGATCAGTCGGCAGCGGCGAGTTGGCTTCCGACACGTTGAGCCGGCTGCACGCCAGCGTCGGGTGAGCGAGCGTCGCCACGAGCAGCCCGTCGAACCCCAGGCAGGTGCCCGTTCCCGTGTCGCCGATCATGTAGGGGATGCTCGCAATGCCGCCTATCGCCGCGCCCATCCCGGCGCGGCGGAGCGCCGTGCGGCGAAACTGCACCGGCTGCCGCGCCGACCGCGGCACGACCGCCGGCGCTTGAGCCTGAATCGGCTCCACGTTTGGATCGTAAATCCAATCGTCGCCCGCCGGAGTCGGCAGCGGCTCGAAGGACCAATCCCCCAGGGCAAAGTCGTCGCTCAACCAATGATCGAACGACAGCTCCTCGCCGAGCGCGCTCGACGCCAGGACCACCGCGGCTACAACAAGGGACGCAAACGCGCGCATCATCGCTCAACGACCAAGGTCTCAACACAACGGTTCCTCGGAAAACATCGGTGGCGCCACCTGTGACCGTACAGCCGGTTGTGCCGCAAGAAACGGTTCCGTCGCCGCAGGGGTCCTTGTAAAACGCCTGTAGCGATCGTGCGGGCAAGAAGCTCTCTCCGTTCACCTCCCCTTGATGGGGAGGGGTGTTGCGCGCGCGAGCGGTTATGTGCTTCAAGTTAAGGAGTACCTGCCGCGGCCCCCCCTCCCTAACCCTCCCCACCGAGGGGGAGGGAACCGGAGGCCGCGGGGGATCCGAGGGCATCGTTTGCATAATCCCTACCGTCGCCGCTAGCAGCGACGCTCGCGCCGCCGCGGCCCGCACATTCGGCTCACCCGGCACGACCGGCGCGACCGAATCAACCGTTGGGACCTGCCCATTCGGACCTACGGCGGCCCCGTCCACGGCGGCGGGCGTGAAAACCATGTCTCTGCGAACTCTGCTCTGCGGCGCCGCGATTTGCCTTGCCTCGGCCGCAACGGCCGGCGCCAACGACAACGTCGCTTGGATCGACGACGTCGACCTCTCGGCCTACGACGGCGCGGTCCGCTTTGACGACCAGGTTGAGCCCGCCCAAGCCGCGCAGCCCAGCAGCTCGCAGCGCGCCCCCGCCTTCCGCACTGCCTCGCGCGCCGCACGCACCTCCCGCGTCCCTTACATGATCGGCGACCAGTCGATCGGCCTCAGCGGCGGCCTGGCGTATCGTGGCATCGACGTCGCCGCACTCGAACACCCGATCTTTGGCGGCAATCGCTTTAATGCCGCGGAGAACTCCTCGCCGCTCCCCGCCGACCGCGTCTACGTCGGCTACCGGCACTTCGCCAACGCCTACGAGAGCGCGATTCTCGACCAATCCAGCGGCCTCGACGTGGAGCGATTTGATCTCGGCTTCGAGAAGACGGCGCTCGACGGCCTTGTGTCGGTGGAGCTGCGCGTGCCGGTGCTTCGGCAAATCGACTCCCGACTCTTCCTCTACAGCGCCGACGACTACAGCGCGGACGTCCCTCTCGCCGACCGCAGCGCCGAATTCGGCAACCTCGCCGTCAACCTGAAGCTCCTCCTCTGCGACCAAGGTCCTCTCGCCGTGACCGCCGGCTTCGCGGTCAATTGTCCGACGGCCGACGATGGGCGAATTGACCACGTCTTCAACGACCTCAACATCGTGCTCGTCCAGTCGCCGCTGGTCACCACCGTCGGCAGCAGTCACATGAACCTCATCGGCAACTTCGAGAATCACACCGTCAACCTGACGCCGTACATCGCGTGGCAGACGAGGCCCTCGCGATTCTTCCATCAGGGGTTCCTGCAAATCGACGCCCCTGTCAACAGGTCCTCCGCCGGCATCATCGGCGGCGGGCTGATCACCCCCAGCGGACTGCTCGACGAACAGGTGTTTCCTCTCGCCGCTCAAGGTGAAATCGATCAGCAGACGCTGTTGCGGCTCAACCTCGGGTTCGGCTACTGGCTCTGTCAGGGGGAGCGCGGCGGCTGGCTTCGCGGTGTGGCCGGAGTCTTCGAAGCCCACTACACGACGGCCCTCGAAGACGCCAACCCATTCTTGGTGCGCGCCTTCGAACTCGACTCCATCGACCCCAGCGTCGAAAACCTGGCGGTTGACCTCCTCGCGGGGCCGCAGAACAGCAATATCAACCAGGTCAATCTCACTGCCGGCCTGGTCGCCAACGTCGGGAACTTTCAAGTGACCAACGGCGTCATAGTTCCCGTGACCGAAGACGAAGACCGCTCCTTCGACTTCGAATACAGCCTGCAAGTCAACCGGCTGTTCTAGCCGCCCGAGTGCCATGCCCACGTCCGCGTGGGCATGCTCACGCCGATCGCTTGGCGATCCGCCGTCTCGCGCCGTAAACTACAGCTCCGCGACAACGACTCGCCTCGTCGAGGAGTTCCCCCCTGTGCCCGCCATCGGCGTCGATCACAACCTGCTCGTGGGCGTGCTCGCCCTGCAGCTCGACTTCGTCGCCCGCGACGAGCTGATCGACGCCGCCTGCGAAGCCGGCCGCGGCGATTCGTCGCAACCGCTCGTCGACGTGCTGCGCCGCCGCGGCGCGCTGTCCGACGACGAGTGCGACCTGCTCGGCGCCCTGGTCAATCGCCACCTCGCCCGCCACGACAACGACCCGCAGCAAAGCCTCGCCGCGTGCGACGACGCGGCGCCGGTGCAAGAGCTGCTAACCGCGCTGGCCGGCGGAGCCCCGGAAACCGTCGCTCTCGGCGCCCCGTCATTCGACCCGCACGCCACGCGCGTCGCCGGCCCGCCGCTCATCCTCCCCGGCGACGCGGCCGCCGGCCCCAAGCCCGTCTCCTCCAGCGACCCCACGCTCGCCTACTCAGAGTTCGAAGCTCAGCGCGCCGCCGCCCGCACCGCATCGAATCACGGTGACCCAAACGCCCCGCTCTCCACCAACGCCGCCGAACGCTTTCGCATCATCCGCCCCTTTCAGCGCGGCGGCCTCGGCCAGGTCTCCCTCGCCCGCGACGCCGAGCTCAACCGCGACGTCGCCCTCAAGGAAATCCTCCCCAAGCACGCCGATAGCGCCGAAGCTCGCCAGCGGTTCCTCATGGAGGCCGAGATCACCGGCTCGCTCGAGCATCCCGGCGTCGTCCCCGTCTACGGGCTCGGCCAGTACGCCGACGGCCGGCCGTTCTACGCCATGCGGCTCATCCGCGGCGACAACCTGCTCTTGGCCCTCGAAGAATACCACCGCCAAACGGGCGCCGCCGATCGCGAGCTCCGCTTCCGCCAACTGCTCGGCCGTTTCGTCGACGTGTGCAACGCCATCGAGTATGCCCACAACCGTTGCGTCCTGCACCGCGACCTCAAGCCGGGCAACATCATGCTCGGCAAGTACGGCGAGACGCTGGTCGTCGATTGGGGCCTCGCCAAAGCCATCGGCGCCGACGCCGGCCCCACCGACACCGTCGAGCTTCCCGTGCGCCCCGCCTCCGCCGACGCCTCGACTGCTACGCAGATGGGCCGCGTCGTCGGCACGCCCGCGTACATGAGTCCCGAGCAGGCCGCGGGCCGCGTCGACATGCTCGGCCCGGCCACCGACGTGTACAGTCTCGGCGCCACGCTCTACCACTTGCTCACCGGCAAGGCGCCGTTCGCGTTCGAGGACCGCGAAGCTCTGCTCGGCAGCGTTCAGATGGGCCGCTTCACGCCGCCGCGCACCGTCCGCGCCGACGTGCCCAAGCCGCTGGAGGCGATCTGTCTCAAAGCGATGGCTCGGAGGCCGACCGACCGCTACCCCTCGGCCCGTGGGCTAGCCGACGACGTCGAACGCTATCTCGCCGACGAGCCTGTGGCCGCGTACGCCGAGCCGCTTTCGGCTCGCGCCTGGCGGTGGATGCGCCGCCACCGCGCCGCCGTCGTCGGCGCCGGCTCGGTGCTCACCGTGATCGCCACGTCGTTGGCCATCGGCGTCGTGCTGCTGGGGGCCGCCAACCGCCGCGCCGAACGCAACTTCGAGATGGCCCGCAACGCCATCCGCGATTACTACATCACGGTCAGCGAGGACACGCTCCTCGACCAGCCCGGCATGCAGCCCCTCCGCGACCAGTTGCTCCGGCAGGCTCTCGACTATTACCAAAGATTTCTCGCCGAGCAGCAACACGGCGACGCCGTCCGCGACGAACTGGCCCAAGCGAATTTCTTCGTCGGCCGGATCACCGAGGCGATCGACTCGCCCGCCAAGGCGCTCCCCTTCTACGAGCAAGCCGCCAAGATGAACGCTGCGCTGGTCGCCCAGTCGCCCAACGACGAAAAGCGGCTCTACGCTCACGCCCAAACGCTTAACGCACTGGGCGGCTCGCTGCAAAAGCTCCAGCGGCTCGACGAGTCGCAGCGCTACTACGAGCAAGCCGAAACGGTCCGTCGCAAGCTCGTCGAGCAGCACCCCGAGAATGTCGAGTACGTCCGCACGCTCGCCAACACGATGATGAACCGCGGCTCGATCGACGCCGCCCGAGGGAACGCCAAGCCCGCCGTCGAGCGCTGGCAGCAGGCCCAACAGATGCGCACCACGCGCCTCTCCACCGGCGACGACGACGCAAAGCTGCGGGCCGACGCCGGCAAGGGCGACTTCAACCTCGGCCGCTTCTATCTGGACCAGGGCGACAACGACGCCGCGCGCCGCCACCTCACGCTCGCCGTCGAAGCATTCGAGCGCACGCGCCAGCAGGCGCCGGACGACCTCGAAAGCCAGTACCTCCTCGCCGTGAGCTATCGCACGCTCGGCGATCTGCAGCCGACCGACGCTGGTCTCGACGCCGCCCTCGCGCTCTACGACAAAGCGTACGAGCTGCTCGCCATGCTCAGCCTTCGCAACCCGACCGTGCCCGTGTACAAGTCGGACCTCGCCGCCATGCAGATCAACGTCGCCGAGATGCTGCTCGCCGCCGACAACCCCGCCGACGCCCTCGACGCCATCGGCAAAGCCACCGGCCCGCTCGAAGAGTTCATCGCCCGCAATCCGGCCGACCCCGACCTGTCGCTCTACCAGCGCGACCTCGCCGTCGCTTGGCGGTTGAGCGGGGAAGCCCAGCTCGGCGCCGGCGACGCCGCGGCGGCCAAGGCCGACGCCCAGCGCAGCGTCTCTCTCCTCGAACAACTCGCCGCCGCCTCCCCCGCCGACGATGACTTCCGCGAGCAACTCACCCTCGCCAAGGAACTCCAGGCCAAGTTAGCCGCGACGCGGTAGCGCAAGCGCGCGACAGACCTTTGACCTTATCCCTGCCCTCGAAGAAGCCGATCGTATTCCGCGTGGGAGCCAATCCAGACCCACATCAAGTCCGCGCCGTCTTCCACGGCCAGGGCGCGATAATGCAATCCCACGCGAACGGACCAGAACTGTCCAATTTTCTTGAAATGCAGCGACGGATGTCGCGGATCGTTCTTGAGAAGTTCGTATCCCCGATCCGCCGTCTGTTGCACGTCCGCGGACAGCGCCCGATAGCAGGCCCAGAATCGAGGCGTCGCGCGATGCGTCATCGATCCGTGCAACGACCTGCTTGAAGATCCTGCCGCGCTTCGGCGACAAGCCAATCCAAACGGCCCGCAGCCGCGTCAGCTTCGATTTGGCGATCCCACTCGGCGGCGTCAAACTCGGCGAACCACGCGCGAAATGCAGCGCGCTGTTCGGGGGTCAAACGTTGCACGGCAGCTTCAAGTTCTTCGACTGTGCTCATATCCGAAGAATAGCTCGACAAGATCACGGCGGCAATCCACTCTCGAGTTTATCGCCGTAGTCTTGCCGCGACGCGGTAGCGCAAGCGCGCACTCATTGAGCCCCGCCGCTCGCGACGGGCTCCTCCCGAGCGCTGCTTCCCCCTCGTTCCGTCATTTCGCGATACGGAACAATCGACGACTCATAGTAGTCCTGATAATACTTCACCGGATGGTACGAGCCTTTCGGATATTCCTGTTTAAGTCGTACCAGATATTCCTCATAGGTCGCAGGCAGATCGAGCATTCCTTCATACAACCTGTTACGTCCTGGCTTGGCGCCCGGCATTGGCCGCTTGCGGAAGAACTCCTCGGTTCTTTTGAGCGCAACGAACTCGAGTTTCGTCGCCTCGTTGGCATACGTTTCGCCGTCCACCTCGCCCGCGAGCGCTCTGGCGTGCAACTCCGCGAACGCTTCCGTGCCTTCCAGATTGAAGAGCTCGAAAACGAGCCCCGACCATTTGTCGATCCCTGTTGTCTCGGTCCCCCCTTGTAGGGAAATGTGCGGCGGATACCCGCTATACGGCGACGCATGCTCCGCCGGCTGTCCGCTCTGCGGCGATGCTCCATGCCAATAAATTCGCTGACCAATCCGGTCACCGTTCATCCCGGCGACGACCCACTCGACGATCGGATCGTCGGCGGCGAGCACGCCAACCATGTCCGGCCGGTCGTCCAACATCTGATCGACTTGTCGCCGGCCGAAGGAAATCTTTCTAACAACTTCCGGCGGGCCCTCCAGCTTGGCCGGCGATTGATGGTTGCACGACGCAGTCGCTGCAACGGCCAACAGAAAACCCATCGCCACCCGAAGATCAAGAGATTGTTGCATGCCAAAACGCCTAATCAGCCGTGGGACGCATCGCCCCAAAGTATAGTCGCCCCCAAAGTCAGCCGCGCTCACGAAGGTCCGCCGCAGCGGAGCGCGCCGCGGATGCCAACGACCCAATAAGTCGTGTAGGCT
>JBIOVA010000258.1:0-39167 GCA_044867485.1 Lacipirellulaceae bacterium
AAGCCGCCGCTAAACGGCTGGCTTCCGCTGGCTGCCGGCGCGCGGCGCCTCGAAGATCAAACCGCACGAGTTGACGTTTATCTTGCGAAATCTGGCTACGCTCGTGGGGAACGGCGTGCCGCTGCCCAAGGCGCTGGCAACGCTCGCCCAAGAGGACTCGCTCGCGCGGCACCGCGGGACCCTTGGCGCCATCTGCCGCAAGGTGGAAACTGGCGCCCCCTTCAGCGCCGCCATACTCGACTGCCCCGGCGTCTGCGATCCACTCACCGCCAGCCAGATTCGCATTGGCGAGCGATCCGGCACGCTGGCCGAGACGCTCAAGCAACTCGCGCAGAACCGCGACCGATCCCGCGACCTGAGGCAGCAGATTGTCAAGAAGCTCGCCTACCCATGCATGCTGCTGGTGCTGGGAAGTGGGCTGATCATTTTCTTGCTGCTCTATGTCGTCCCTGTGTTCCAGCAGACCTACGCCGAGGCGCGCGTGCCGTTGCCGCTGGTGACGCAATTGCTGATCGCCGGCGGCGCGGCGGCGCGGCATTACGGGGCGGTCGTCGCCCTGGGCGGGGCGGCTGCCGTGCTCGCGCTGGCCCAACTTCGCCGGCACGACCACCTCGCCGCCCGCATGGACGAGCTGGTGCTGCGGACGCCCATGTTCGGACGCTGGTTCCGCGACATGGCCGTGCTGCAGCTCATGGACGCGCTCAACACGCTGTTGACGGCCGGCTTCACGCTCGCGGAGGCGCTGCGGCAGACCGCCGAAAGCGTGAACAACCGAGCCGTACGCCGCGGCGTGCGGCATCTGCAACTGGCCGTCGAGCGCGGCGAGCGCTTCAGCCGCGAGCTGGATCGGCTCAGCGAGCTGTTCCCGCCGATCGTCAACCAATTGGTCGTGGTCGGCGAGAGCACGGGGCAACTCGCCAAGGCCACCGGCGACATCTGCGATCACCTGCGGCGAGAGATCGAACGCAAGACGACGCTCTTGGTGGGGACGCTCGAGCCGGTGCTCACGATCGCCCTGGCGGCGGCGATCGCCGTCATCCTGCTGGCGATCTACCTGCCGATGTTCGACATGGTCAACGCCGTGGCGGGGTAACAATCAAGATGGTCCTCCGTCCCCCTCCCCTTGATGGGGAGGGGCTAGGGGAGGGGTGAAGCGGTGGGTACACGCGATGCGCCGTCGAGCAATTGACAATCGATTCTGCTGCTCCCCCCTCCCCAACCCTCCCCGCACGGGGGAGGGGGCCGGATTCACGCTCACGGAGTTGCTCGCGGCGCTGGCTGTCACGGCCATCGTTGCGGCGATCGTCCTGACGCGGGCGACGGCGGGCTCCATGACATCGAAAGTCGCCGCATGCCAGGCGTACAAAGGCGACGTCGAAGTTCAGTGCGAACTGTGGCGGCACAACGTCGGCAGTTGGCCGGCGGCCGATCTGGCGAACATCGCGGCCGACGTCCGCTACTTCCCCGCCGGACTGCCCATTTGTCCGGTCGACGGCGGCGCCTATTCCATCGATTCTGCCGGTCGTGTGGTCGGCCATAACCACTGACGCGGCCGCGAGCTCTGCTTACCGCTGGACTCTCGCGTCATTCGGCCGCGGCGCATTTCGCGTGACCTAAGCTTGCGCACCAATGTCGACCGAATCGTCGCCTCCAGCCGTCGCCGCGCTGCGGCGACGTGATCGTCCTTTAAGAGGGGGAGCATCCAACCCATGGTTCGCAAATCAGTCGGTCGCCGGCGCGGGTTTTCGTTGCTCGAACTGCTGGCCGTCGTCACGATCCTCGGCATTATCGCCGCGATCATCGTGCCGCGCGTCTCGGTGTCCAGCTCGACCGCCAAAGAGAAAGTGCGGGACCACCACAAGGCCACCATTAACGCCGCGGTGGAACGATACTACATCGACAACAACGCCTGGCCGGCCAATGACCTCAGCGACATCGGCGGCAACGTGAATTACTTCCCCAGCGGTTTGCCGACCAACCCGGTCGACGGCGCAGCGTATTCGCTCAACGCCACGACGCACCGCGTCAACTGATCGACTGCGACGCTGGCCTTCACGACGCGGGAGCACTCGGCATGGATCGTAGGATGACGCGGCGCCGGCGCGGTTTCTCGTTGCTCGAGCTGCTGGCCGTGGTGACGATCCTGGGCATCATCGCCGCGATCCTCGTGCCGCGGGTGACCGTGTCCAGCACGACGGCCAAGACGAAGATTCGCGACCACCACAAGGCGACCATCAACGCCGCGGTGGAGCGGTACTACGTCGACACGAACTCCTGGCCGGCGCTTGACCTCAGCGACATCGCCGGCAACACGAACTACTTCCCCGACGGCGTGCCGACCAATCCCGTCGACGGCAATGCCTTTACGCTCAACGCGACGACGCACCGGGTTGACTGAGCTGGCTCCCTCTCCCGGAGGGAGAGGGAGGTGCGGATATGGACGACAACAACGTCAACCGCAAGTCACGCCCACGCCGAGCCTTCAACCTGGTCGAGCTCATCTCGGTCCTGGCGATCGTCGGCCTGCTCGCCACGGCGGGGTTCATGCGGTTTGGTTCGAGCACAGTCCAGAACCTGGCCGGCGACGGGTTCGCACGGAAGTTGGCGCTCGACCTAATGCAGGCGCGGCGGCGCACCATCGCCACGGGCGACAATCACTATCTCGAACTGGCGCCGTCGGCCGCGAATGTGGCGTCGTACACGCTCTTCCGCCGGGCCGCGGGGGGCGACATTGCCGTCGATCAATCGCGCAGCGTGCCGTCCGGCGTCACCTGCTCGGCCAGCCACGCGACGCTGGAGTTCGACTTCGACGGGGCCGCGCTGGCGGCGTATTCGGCGTCGGTCGTCGGGCCCAACCGCACATGGACGATCTCGACGGTCATGGCGACCGGCGCGGTTCAGACGGTCGCGACGCCGTAGGAACGGCAGGCCGAGCCCCCCTGTAAGCTACCGTTGGATATCGGTTTGCGCTGATTTCCCCGGGAGTTTCCATGGGCCAACGGCGTCACGGGTTTTCGCTCGTGGAAATGCTTGCCGCGACGGCTTTGGTGGCCGGGACGTTGGCGCCGGCCCTGGCGGTCATGCGCGACGCGATGGCGATGAGCCGCGAGGGCGCGCGCCGCAGCCTGGTGGCCAACTACGCCGTGCAGGCGCTGGAGAGCCAGGCGGCGCTCGCCATGCAGGCTTGGACAATCGGCACAACAACTGGCAGCTTCACCGCGGACGGACACCCCACGATCAAGTACACGGCCCTGCAATCCGACGCCCCGGCCAGCGGCGGGCTCACCAATCGCCTGATGCACATTCAAGTGACAGCCTTCGACGACGCGGATGGCGACTCGCTCGCCGACGCCAGCGAATTGAAGGCCTCGATCCGCACGAAAGTGGCCCGGCTCGCGAGTTACGTCAATGCTCCCAACTAGCCGCCGACGCCGCGCGTTCACGCTGGTCGAGGCCATCGCGGCCACGGCCATCATGGCGATGCTAACGACCGCCAGTTTCACGCTCGTGCGGACGGCGAATACCGCGTGGCTACTCCACCGCGACGACACGAGCCGCCGCCGCGAGGCCGTGGTGGCCATGCAGCACATGGTCCGTCGCCTGCGGCAGGCCTACCGCGTCACCGCCGTCTCGGCGGCCAGCGACGTCTCCGGCGGCCTCACGTTAGTGATGCCGGGGAACACGCTTGCCGTGTGGGATCACAACGCTGGCACGAACGAAATCCTGTACGGCACAACGACGCCAACCGACCTGCTCGCCGCGGGGATCTCCGAACTGGCTTTCACGGGACTGAAGGCCGACGGCGCCACGTCGACCACCGAGACCGACCTGATCCACGCGGTGAAATGCACGATCAAGTACACCGTCCCACGGCCGTCGGGGCCGGTGACCGAGACCCTTTCGTCCACCGCGTGGCTGCGAGCCTGGTGACCCGCGATGCCGTTGCAACGCCACAGATCGACGAGACGGTATCGCGCCCCGCGGCGCGGGGCGGCGATGCTCGTGTGCTTGTTCATCATCTTCGTGGTTACGGTGCTTACGGTGAATGTGCTCGACACAGAGACCCTGGAACTTTCGGCGATGCGAAACGCGGTCGACTACGAACGCGCGCTGGCGCTTGCCAACGCCGGGGTCCATCACGCCGCGGCGGAGTTGGAGACCAGCCCGAGTTGGCGCGGGACGGTCGCCGACGGCGCCTACCCCGCGGACGATACCTACTCGGCCACGGCCGTGACCAGCGCCAACAATACCGTAACGGTCACGTCCCACGGCGTCGCCGGCGCCGTCGTCCGGACGATTGCCGCGACCATCGAACTCTGAATATCGAAGTATCGAACAGCACCCTCTCTCCCCCCGAGCACCTGCCAACATGCCCGAGCGACGCCAGAAAACCGACCGCCGCACCGCGGCCGATCGCCGCCGCGACGAGCGCCGCCGCAAGAGCGACGGGCGCATGTTCGTGATCGAGCTCACGAGCAACGATCTCCGCATCGCGCTGCTGGAACGGGCGAGCTCCGGCGGCGCCGACCGCGTGTCGGCCTGGGCCGCGCGGTGGCGGCAGCAGGCGGCCGCGCTCGACGCTCCCGAGGGCCGTGACGAACTCACGGCGGCTCTGCGCGACGCGGCCCGGCGACACAACATGTTCACCGCCGAGGTGCGAATCGTCCTCAGCGGCGAGTACTGCGTCACCCGCTCCGTCCGTGGGCCCGTCGACGAGGTGCGCGGCGAGCTGCAGCGGCTCGAACAGCGCAGTCGTTTGTACTTGTCGCTGGGTCCGGGCGAAAAAGTGCTCGTCAGCCACACGCGGCTGCTGGACGCGCGGCACGCCCACGCGCTGGCCGCCGCGTGCAATACGACGATCCTCGAAACGGTGCAAACGGCGGCCGAGGCCGCGGGGCTCGACGTGTCGATGATCGAGCCGGCCATGTCGGCCCTGGCCCGCGCCCTGAGTCGGCTGCCCGACGTGCCCGCCGAGCCGTATCTGCTCGTACACTTCAACGAGGCGGCGGTCGAGATCGGCGTCTGCCACCAGGGACAGTTGCTGCTCGACTATCGCCCCGGCGGCGCCACGGGCATCGAGGAACTGCCGGCGCTGCTGGCCAGTCACTTGAATCGGCTGAACCGGCACGTGTCGCGTTACGTGCGCAGCACGGCGCCGGAATTGAAAGTGGCGTTCCTGTGCGGCGAGGCCTCCGCGCTTCAGGCGGCGCAGCGAGAATTCCAACGGCACTCGCGGCTGGAGGTTCGGCCAGTCCGCGCCGCCGATGTGCAAGCCACCTGGCAGTTCATCGCCGGCGCCGCCGAGGCGGCCACGGCGCCGGCGCTGGGCGGGCTGCTCACCGCGTATTTGACGGCCGACGAGTGCGACGCGCCGAACCTCATGCAACACATCCTTGCCGGCAAGCTGGAACCGCTGCGGCCGCGCCTGGTGCGCAGCGCGCTGCCCCTGGCGGCGACGCTGTTGGCGGCGCTCGCGCTGAGCGTCGTCAACGCCCGGCAGCGCAGCGTGCTGGACGGGATGCAAACGGAAATCGACTCGCTCGCCGTTGCCGCTGCCCGCGCCACGGAATTGCGGCTGCAGCTCGCCGGCAACGGCGCCAAGCTCGTGCAGCTCGACTTGCTAGCAGCACAACTGCCCGGGGACCTCGGCGGCGAGGCGATCCGCCAGCTCGGCGGCTGCATGCCCGCCGACGTGTGGCTCAACAACCTAGCGATCACCGATCAGTCCCAGGCCCTGCTGCATGGCGCCAGCTACCAGGAGGCGGGGGTCTACGACTTCGTCCGCTGGTTGGAGCTGGCGCCGGGGTTCGTCGAGGTGGCCCTGCGACGCACCGGCGCCACGACGATCGCCACCGGCCCGGCGACGAGTTTCGAGCTCGAGCTGACGCTGGGAAAGTTTGACGACCAGGCAACCCGGATGGCCCGCCATGAATAGTTCCCCAGCCCGCAAATTTTGCGAAAGCCGTTACCGTTGGCCAATCGTTGCGACCGCAACGGCCCTGGTCGCGCTCGCGACGCTGTGGCCGGCGGTCGATGAGTATTTTGACAATCGAACCAGTCGCGGCGACTTGACCGATGAGCTGGTCCGCGCACGGCAGACGGCCGCAGCGCTGCCGCAGTACGAGCGGCGCGCCGCGGAGGTCGGCGAGAAGCTGGACGCTCTCCAGTTGCGCGCGATCGACGAGACTGCCGTGGCGCAGTTTCGCAGCCGGCTGGTCGACGTCGTGCGGGAGAGCGGTTGCCAGATTCGACACATCGAGGTAGGCGCGCCGACGCGGCGGGCTTGGGGACGCGGCGACGATCCGCTGGTGCAAGGCCCAGGGTCGCCGGACAAGGCGGGCGCCACGGGGTTCTCGCTTGAGCGACGCGCCGTGACGCTGGCCGTGGATGGAACCACGCCGGCGGTGCACGACCTGTTGTCTCGGTTGGAGGACGAGCGCACGCTGGCGCACCCGCATCGCGTGGAGCTGCAGGCGGCGGCAGGCGGGGGCGAGGCGGTGATGCTGGAGCTGGAGTTGTGGCTGTTTTCGCTGGTTCGCACGCCATCGTAAGTTGAGCATCGCGACCCCGCGGCGACGCGAGGTCCGTTGATAACCTGCCCGAGAGCAGTGTCATGGAGGACACGTGCTCATGACGTCCAAGACGCCGAACGGAATTCGGCGCCGTGCGGCAAACGGCCGCATTGGCGCCAGGATCGCTGTTGCGCTTGGATTGCTGGGAGGTTTGCTGGTCGCCAGCGCCGCATTCAGCCAGTCGTTGGAACTGACGCCGCCGGACCAGGGCGTCGCCGCGGAGGACGCGGCGCCCGGTGCGCTGGTGATTGAGGAAGCCGCTCCCTCCCGACCCACGCTGGAACCCGTCGAGCCCGCGCCGCCACGCTCGCCTCTGTCGCCACAACCTGCGCCGGGGCCCATCGAGGACGAAGCCCCCAAGCCTACGCTGGCCGTGGCGCTCGATCGCACCGGCGACGTCGCCTTCCGCAACATGTCGATCGAGGCCGCGCTGTTCACCCTCGGCGAAACCTGGAAGGTGAACATCGTCACGGGCAAGCAGATCGAAGGCACCGTCAACGGCGTGTTCAAGCAGGCCCCGTTGCGCGAAATCCTCGACGCCGTGTTGCTGGCCAATGGCTACAGCTACCGGGCCGTCGGCGACAGCCTCGTCGTGCAGGCCACGGGGTCGGTCGGCAGCGCCAACCCGCTGTTCCGGTCGCTTACGCTGCCGATCCAGTACAGCCATCTCGACGAGGTGGTGCAGGGCGCCAAGCTGTTGGCCAGCGAAGGCGGCCAGGTTCAGGCGCTCCCCTCGGCCCGCTGCGTCTTGGTGATCGACTACGCCGACCGCGTCGAGTCGATTGCCGCGTTCATCGAGCGGCTCGAAGAGTCGGCCGGCCAGCTTGCCGGCACGGCGGCCGTGGGGGACCAGAGCCGGTTGGAGGTGTCGTACTTCCACACGCACTTCATCCCGGCCGGCGCTGCGGAGCAGCCGCTATTGGCGGTGCTCAGCCCGCTGGGCCGCGTGGCGGTGATGCCGCGGGAGAACCGCCTGCTGGTGGTCGACTACGCCGCCAATATCGAGATGGCTCGCAAGGTGATCGACCGCATCGACCGTCCACGCCCGCAGGTGCGGATCACTGCGCTGATCTACGACTTGAGCCTGCAAGACGTGGAGCAGCTCGGCCTCAATTGGGGCAGCGCCGGCAAGGGCAACACGGTCAACGACGCCGGCGTCGCCAATCAGGCCCTGCGATTCGAGACGCAGACGCTGGCGCCGTTCACGACGGGCGAAGCGGGCGGCACGCTCACGGTGCGGAGTCTTACGCGGAACTTCGACATCAACACCGTTGCTTTGCTGTTGCAAACTGCCAACGACGCCCGACTGTTGGCCAACCCCAACGTCGTGGTCGCCGACAACGAGCAGGCTGAATGGAAAAGCGTGTCCGAAATCCCGTATCAGCAAATCACGCAGTCGGAACTCGGCGGGCAGATTGGCACGACCGCGTTCAAGCCAGCCGGCATCACGCTGCGCGTGCGGCCGGTGATCGCCGGCGACGGCACGGTCGAGATGGTCGTCGAACCGGAGTTCAGCCGCCTGGCAGGCTTCACGCCGCAGGAAAACCAGCCGATCATCGACACACGGGCGGCGATCACCACGGTGCGCGTGGCCAATCGCCAGACGCTCGTGCTCAGCGGCCTGCGGCAGCGGAGCGACACCGGCGAGTTCAACGGCATTCCGTTTCTCAAGGACGTGAAGTATGTCGGGCCGTTGTTCCGGTCCCGCGACACGAACGTGCGGGAGAGCGAGCTGATCGTGTTTCTGATGCCCGAGATCGTCAACTACGACGAAGAGATGGACTGCCGGCAGTCGGCGGCGCTGGAGACGATCAACTGCCGGCTGGACGCGATCCCGCCGGCCGAGGGATGCGCCGGGATGGGATGCGGCGCCGATGCGTGCGCGGGCGGCGAGTTGACGACGCTGCCGCCGGTCGAGGAAGGCTCCGGGGGTGCGCCAATTTACGCCGAACCCGTGCCGCCGCCTGGGGCGTCGGCCGCCGCCGATTCGCCGATGCGGCCAGCGTTCGACGCCCGCTTCCGAGCGGTCAACGGCACGTCGCTGCGGCCCGCTGACAGCGCCGCGGCCGAGCCGCCGAAGCCCGCGAAAAAATCGGCCTGGAAGCGGATGTTCGGGTCGTAGCGGCTTGGCGCATCGGGGCCGTGGGCGCCGCAGGCGACCTAGACTTGTCGTGAGATTCATGATGACCCGTTGGCATTGCGCGGGAGTCGTTGTGCGCCGGCGATTGTCGAATTCTGTGCGGTGGGCGCCTCGGGCGCTGGCGTTGTGCGCAGCGGTCGGCTGCGCGGAACAGCACGGCGCGACGCAATCCGCGGAACAAACTGGCGCCGCGGCCATGGTCGTTGCGGCGGCAACGCCTCCCGCGGGGAGTGCGGCGGCGGAAGTGAAGACGCACGCGGCGGGGGAGGCCGCGCCGGAGGCGGTCGCCGCTCAGCCGCAAGCGGCCGGTGACGCTCCGGCGTACACGCCGCCGTTTCCGGATCGGGTCGATCTGTTCACGCCGCCCAAGAGACAAGGCGGGGCCGCGATCGCCAAGGTCGGCGGCGAAAACGCCGTCGAGCTGATGGGCTTCGTCCGTGTCGACCGCCCGCGGGCCGTGCTCGCAATCAACGGCGAAATCACGACGATGGCCGAAGGCGAGACGCAATTCGGCATCGAGGTGATCTCGGTCCACTCGCCGAACGTGGTCCTGCAGCGCGGCCGGCAGCGCTGGCAGGCGACGCTGGAGTAAGAGCCGTTGCGACAGCGGCGTTCACTCGATCGGCGCCACTTTCACGTCGACCTCGCGCACGGGGCAAAGCCATCCCGCATTGAGGACGGCGATGATGTCTGCCAGGTCTTGTTCAGTGAAGTTGCCAGAGATGCGACTGCGATCAGAGATCTTACTTTCGATGCTGGGCGCCGTGAGCACGCTGCCGTCCCAGACGATGGCGAGGTGATAGCGCTCGCCTGTCGGCGTCGGCACGTGGTCGCCCGTTAATTTCGCAAAGCGAAACGCGCCCTGCTGATTGAGCGTGAAGTTGAGCTGCGGCTTGCCCGTCTCATCCACGTCGGCCGCCGCGGAGTCGAGAAAGTTACTATTGATGTTCAGTGCGTCGTTCGTCAGAACAAGCGCCTCCCAGCCGCCGTCGGCCTTGCGAATCTCCAGACCACGGTCGCGCATCGACGCTGCGTCCGGAAACTGCCCCGAATCCAGCGGCGACCACCGGGCCACGTCCTCGTCGTCGAGCGTCACGATGGTCTTGTCGGCGGGAAGCTTCTGGGCCGCGTCGATAATCGCCCGATGATCGTCGAACATGGACGACGCGAGGATGCGGAATTCCAAGTTGCCGCTGGCTTCCATGCGCCGCCGCGCGTGGTCCAACGATTCGTCGCTCCCATCGCCGTACACTTCGACGACGAATTGATCGTCGCTCAATGGCCTGGCCTTGCCGACGCGGTTTAAGCGCCCATTGGCGACGTGAACGATATGGGCGATTGTGACGACTTGGCCTGCCGGCAGCGCGGTGCGATCGACTTGATAAGTCAGCACCGCGCCCACCTTGGGCTGCGAGCAGCCGAGCGGGCCAAGGCACGCGGTGATCATGACAACGCTCGCAACGAAGCCGCACGAAAATCGTTGGGCTTTCATTCTCGTTCGGGCCCCATTTGGGATTGTTCCATCATCCGGTCGGGGTCCCGGCGGACGCCTCGCCCGCCGCGTCATCCGCTTCCCACGGATTCGACGGTCCCGGCGTCGGCGCCGGATGCAGCACCGCCTCCTCCTCCAGGACGCGCACCGGAGGCGCCACGCGGTGCCGTCGCAGCTCCGCGGCCACGCTCCGCATGTTCGCCAACAGCATCGCGATCGCGAACGTTGGCACGATGAAGATCAAAATGTGCGCCTGCACGGCGTCGGCGCCGTGGTCGCCCAGTTCCTCGATCGTCCAGAACACGTTGCTCATTTGTAGGAGCGTGTAGCCCTGGTTGCGGAGCATGCGCGAGGTCATCTGGATCGTCAGCGGAATGCCCACGCCCGCCATCATGAGAATCACATGGAACAGGAAGCCCGCCGTCAGCGACACGTACATCCACCGCCGCAGCGCATTGATCAGCAGCCGCCCCAGGCCCAGGTAACCGACGACGTACGACCAGGTGAGCACAATCGTGTAAAACGCCACTTCTAACGTCGGCCACGCGCCCCCGCCTGCAAAGGACACGACGAGCGACACAAACAGCGCGATCAGCGCCAGCGTCGTGAGGTTGGCCACGGCGAACATGTACCCCGCGCCGGGGCCGGGGTTGAAGAAGCTGAGAAACGCGCGGCCCACCGTCGACTGCGGCAGCGACCGCTGCACGCGCCGCGACAAGTGGGGCCATTCGGACGTCATGAGCGCGCCCATGACGTACCAGTAGAACGCTCCCATGATGAAGCCGACGAAGCTGACTTCCTTCAAGCCGCGCAAGTTGTCGCTAAACGCGTACGCCATCCCCGCCAAGCCGCCGACGAAGCACGCCTGCTGGGCCAGCATCCAGCGCCGCAGCGGGGTCGAGCGGTTCTCGCTGGCAAAGGCGATCTGCGCCGCCGCCGCCGCGCGGAGCAGGCCGAAGGTGGTTGCGTAAATCGTCGCCAGCACGAACATGACCACCCAAAACTCGGCGTCCCGCGGCACGCCTTCGTAGATCAGAACGGATGCAATCCCCAGCGCCCCGCAAAACGCGCCGAACAACGCCAGCACAAGGCCCACCGAAGTGACAATCTGCGTGTGCTTCACTCGTGCGGCCGCGCCGACGAACAGCGAGATCATCGACAGGCCCAGGCACCCGAGGATGGCCATAACAAGCAGCATGGCAAGCGTCAACGCATCGACGCCGCGGAGCAGAAAGGTGAACGCGATGCAGGGACTCACCGCGCTGAGGTACACCAGCATCTGCACCACGGCGCTCCAGAGCTTACCGTTGACGATCTGCTGGGATGTGAGCGTCGTGATCGACAACAGGTCGTAGGTGTTCTCCTCGGTCTCACTGGCCAGCGAGCGAAATGCCGTGTACGGCACGATCAACGCCAACGGAAACGCGAGAATCGCGTAGTACGCCAGCAGCATCTCGGACCCGGCCGCCGCGTAGTAAATCTGCGGCCCGATGAGCGCCACGCCGGCAAAGCTCACGATCCAGCACGCCACAAGCACGATTAAGAACGTGACGACGAACTGCCGGCTCTTGAGCGCTTGGCGCGTCTCTTTCACCAAGATCGGATTGGCATGCTCGGCCAGCGCCTCCAGTCGCGTTTCCACCGCCGTCCAAATGCGATCCCAGCCCGCGGCGGACGCTGCGGGATTCTCAACAAGCTCAGCGTTGTCGGTGATCGTGGCCATTGCTCTACTGCACGCGCCCTTCCGTCACATGGAGGAAGACGTCCTCAAGCGTCTTCGTCTTGCTGGCGAACTCTACTACGGCGAACCCCGCGTCGACAATCTGCCGGAGCAGCGCGGCTTGCTCCTCGGGACCGCCGTCGTGGGTCAGCGTGACAAACCCGGCCCGCTCGCCAACGTCGGCCACGTCGTCGCGCGCGGCCAGCCAAGCGAACAGCCGTTCCGCGTCGTGGAGCACCCGCAGCCGGACTTCGCTGCGGGTTTCGCGCGACTGAGCGCTGATCTCCTCGACGCTCCCCACCGCCAGCAGCCGCCCCTGCTCGATGATCCCCACGCGATGGCAGATCTCGGCCAGCTCGGTGAGGATGTGCGAGCTGATCAGCACCGTTTTGTTGAGGTCCGCCAGCCGAGCGATCATTTCCCGCAGCTCGATGCGGGCCCGCGGGTCGAGCCCCGCCGCCGGCTCGTCGAGAATCAGCACCGCCGGGTCGTGAATCATCGTGCGGCCCAGGCACAGCCGCTGCTTCATGCCCTTCGACAACCCGACGATCGGCTTCTCCGCCAGCTTGTCGAGCATCGTGAATTCCATGACGAAGTCGATCGCGCTCTTCCGTTGGTAACTCCGCAGGTCGTAGGACCGGGCGAAGAAATCGAGGTACTCCGCCACGTTCATATTCTGATACGTGCCGAAGTAGTCGGGCATGAACCCGAGCCGGCGGCGCACGTGGTCGGGGTCGTCGACGACCGAAAAGCCGTCGACGTAGGCGTCGCCGTAGGTCGGCTCATCGAGCGTGGCGAGAATCCTCATGCTGGTGGTCTTGCCGGCGCCGTTGGGCCCGATGTATCCGAACACCTCGCCGGCGTAGACCTCGAAGCTCATGTCGACCACCGCCTTCGTCTCGCCGAAGTAGCGATGCAACTGCCGAAGCTCGATGAGTGGCCGGCGAACTTGGATCATGGGAATTCAGACAGATTTACTACAAAGGCACAAAGACACGACGAAGAGGATGGGGACTTCTTCCGCAGATGGCGCAGATGTTCGCAGATAAGAATCTGAAATCTTCATCTGCGCGCATCTGCGCCATCTGCGGGCAAATCCGATCCGTTCTTTCCTGGCAACTTTCTTCTCTTGCTTCGTGCCCTCGTGTCTTTATGGTTAATCCTATCCTGTCACCATTTGCCTCGAATCACGTGAAAACTTGACTCTTCATCCGCGTCGTCGAGCCCCACGTCGAGCTCCACGCCGCGGTCGGTCACGGCGATGTACCCGCCGTTTTCCCAGGCGTTGACCACCGGCGCATTGATCGCCTCGAGCTGCGCCTCCATGAGGTTGTTCGACAGTGCGGGACCGTAATAGCCGCCGCCAAAATTCAGGCTCTCGGCGCCTGGCGGATACTCGGGGAAGTGATCGAGAAAGAGTCGGCGGAGTTTGCCGGTGATCTCGCCCGCGTCGGCGACCGGCAGGACCCGGCCCGCGTCCGGTGCGAGGTCCTCGCACCAGTACGCCCGGCCGTCGTGGGCTTGCACCACGAGGTGCGTCACTGTTACGCCCAAATGGTTGACGACCCGCAGGCCGTCGTCGGTGGCGCGCAGCTCGAGCCGCTTCTGCGACGGCCGGGCGGCGACGGCTAGGTACTGCGTGGGCGTGCGCGACGCGACCCAGCCGCCCGTTAGCCGCTGGTGGTCCTCCCAGGACATCGTTCGCTTGACCGTGTTGCGGCGCCACGAGCGCTGCTCGGCCCACGAGGACATGATCGGATAGACCACAACGTCGGTCGGCAGCGTCAAACCGCGGCGCGGACTGAGGCCGGCATAGTACGACAGCCGCGACCAACAGGCCGCCTCGCCGCTCCGCTGGTCCAGCAGCGTAAAGCTGCGGGCGCGAACTTGTGCGCCGAGCCCGTCGGCCAGAACGCCGAACACCAACAAGAGCAGCGTCACCAAGGTGGCGGCGGCGGGCACCGTGGCCAACAGCATCGGCAGCTTCTTGCGCCGCTTGAGCCACCAGTAGTTTAGCGGCCCAATGCCCAGTACAAACAGCGAGATCAGCAACTGAAACTGCCCCACCGGCGCCACGCCGACGCCGGGAATCAACCAGTTGTTGAACTCCGGGTTGCCTTCGTCCGGCTTGTTGCCGTGCCGCATCGTCCAATTGAGGCGCGGCAAGAGCAGTGAGCGCTGGACGGCATTGCGCAACTCTTGCACCTCGGTGAGTTGTCCTTGCATGGCGGGATCAACCGGCTGATCCGGGGAAGCCTCGAGGCTGCTGGAGTTGCCGAATTCCATGCCCACGACCGCTGTCGGGTCGAGTCCCAACGGCCCCTGCCAACCAGTGCCAGGACCTTTGGGATCGCGTAGATCGGCGCGAAACGCCGTCACGGCGCCCATCCCGTGCGCCCGCACGGCGAACCACTCCCGCGACGTGAGGTCGAACACGGCGCGGGTCGAGGGGTCAGGGCTGTCGCGGCGATCGCGCGAGTTCCTCTGCGGCTGCTGGTCCTCGATCAAGTCGTATCCGGAGAGTTCGAGCGCGCCTTCGGTTGGCTCCAGCGCTCGCTCGTTGAGCGGGACGAACCGCCATCCTCGGGCGACGATCGCCGCATCCGCATCATTGGCTTCTTCGGCATCCGCGGCGTCGCCCTCGTCGAGTCCCAAGGCGCGTTCGACTTCGGTGAGTTCTCGCCAGTCTGACGCCACGTCGATCAACCACACATTGCCGCCGGCGTGCAGCCAGCGGAGCAGGGCGGTCGCTTGCCGTGGGAATCCATCGATCAGCGCCGCGAATTCGTCGGCCGGCACGATCACGAGGTCCACGGTGCTGTAGTGTTTCCAATCGACAGGCAACTCACGCGGGCCCGCGCCCTTGACCGAGTAACTCCCGTTGCCGAATACCTGCAGCGACGCCTGCAGCTCCCATGGCGCCTGGTTGGCCGACGCCACCAGCGCTGCCACGCCCACGTTGATCTGCTGTTGTGGAATGTTGATGTGATCGGCCGACAACTCGTCATCCCATCGGCCGTCCATCCACACTTTCCAGCCACACATCGGCGCGTGCTGATAGCGCGGCAATAGCAGCGTGGCCTGGGCGCTCTTCGTATTCTTCTTCAGCGTGAACGACTGGTTCACCGTCATTGCGGCGTTGGCGTTCGACCAGTCGCCCATGTGAAACGAGATGCGGATCTGGCGATCATTGAGGGGCGCCTTGGCGACCGACACGGTCGCCTCCAACGGCCAGTAGCCGTACTGGCCCGTCTCGCCGGCTTGTAGTTTGAGCTGCATGCCTGACCGGGGCGAGTAAACCAAACGGCCCTGCGCGGTGACAGGTCCGACAAACTGCATGCCCTCGGGGCGCTGAATGACATTAAACGCTCCTCCCATGCCGCCAGCGGCTTGTCCGCCGGCAACCGACGCGTTCCCCACGGGTGTTGCGCTGCGTATCGCCGGCGGCGATTGGCCGACGGCAAGTGGCGGCTCGGCCGTCCCGGCGACGAGAGCCAGCGCGAGAGCCAGCCCCGCGACGCGGCGGCAGTTGTGCGACGGCGGGGCGCTGGAGCGTCGCATCATGGCGCGGCGGGCGTTGGTTCGGAGGAGGACGACGGCTCCGCGGCGCTCGCCGGACGCGCCGCCCCGCGGCCGCTCCGTTCCACCCCGCCGCGACTGGTGTGGGCGACAACGTCTTCGGGTCCCAGGAGGTTGGCAAACGCGGAGCCCAACGCAAAAAACGCCGCGTGCACCGCCAGGGCAAGCGGCACGCTGAGCACTGCGACCGTCAGGCCGAACGCCCAGGCTCGCCCGCCCAGGGCCTGGCCGGCAAACAGCGACACGACCGCCACCCCGGTGACGATGCCCAGCGCCGTGCGAATCGAGAACCGCGGCAGCAACATGAGGGTTTATTGTGCCAGAAGAGCTTGTGGTGAAGCAAGTTCCGACCTGTGGAGTGGGTGGACTGGGAGGAATTCGCTCAGGGGCCGCCGATCTTGGCGATCGCGGCGCGCGGGGTGTCCCGCTCCACGACGCGCCGTTAGCATTGTAATCGCCTAGGGGGCGAATATCCGTCGCCTGTAGTCCGCGGTAGGAGGTGAGATGATGGCGATCCCCCGATTTGTGCGTCGACAATCCATTTTCGGGGCGACATGGGTCATCGCTTGCGTTTTCGCTTCGGCGGCCTCTAGCCATGCCGCCACCGTCGAAGCCTACGCCGGCAATCCGTTCGGCGTCGCCCGCGTGTCGCTCAGCGTCGGCGGCTCCGGCCCGATGACGCCCCTGGACGACGAGCGGTTCACCGTCGCCGCAGCCGACGGCCGGGCCCTCTACCCGGTGCTCAAGGAAGATCGCCCCGCGCGGCGGCTGCTCCGCGAGTTGTTGGAGATTGAACGGCCACGGAACGTGACGATCTATTTCCTGTTCCGCGGCAACGCGCCCTTCGACGTGCAAGCGTTTGCCCCCACTTCCCAGCTCGCGCACGTTACGCCGCTGGCCGACGACGCCAGCCACGCCCGGTTACTAGCCGAGTGGTGGCAACAGTATCTGAATCGCTGGCAGGGGCTGCGGCGCGATCCGCAGTTTCCACCCGTGGTCGAGAACTTCCTCGCCGCCAACCTGTCGCGGCGGCTGGGACTCGCGCTGCCTGAGCCGCCGTCAGGCATGATGGCCATGTTCGCGCCGAAGAAAGCGGTCTGGGACGATTTGATGGTGACGGAGCGGCATCAACTGGCGATTGATCAGGAGCTGGTCGGCACGGACCGGCGGGGCGAGCCCCCCGGCTCGCTGGGGGCGTTGCCGCCGCCGATGCCGTGGTACGACCTCGATCCGTCCAACGACGAGTTGAAGGCAGTTCCCGTCGAGCCGATCGCGGCGCACGTGCCGGTCGAATGTTTCTATGTGCGGTTCGGCAGCTTTCCCAACTATTTGTGGTTCCGCGACCTCAACCGCAAGTGGCAAGGCGATCTCGGCAACATGCTTGTGCGCCGCGGGATCGACCGCGCCGCCTCCGCGCGGATCGAGCAGCAGCTTTCGCTCCGCGAGAACGCGATGGCGAAGGTGCTCGGCCCGGGCGTCATTGCTGATGTGGCGATCATCGGGCTCGATCCCTACGTCAACCAGGGCGCGGCCGTCGGCGTGTTGTTCCACGCCCGCATCAGCCGCGTCTTGTCTCGCGACTTGACCGAGCAGCGGCAGGAGGCGCTCACGAAGTTCCCCGACGCCAAGGAGACGACCGTCAAGATCGCCGACCGCGACGTGTCGCTGATCGCGACGCCGAACGGCGAAGTGCGGTCATACTACGTGGCCGACGGCGATTTCCATCTCGTCACCACGTCGCAGCATCTCGTGCAGCGATTTCTGCAGGCCGGCGCCGGCGAACGGCCGCTGGCCACGTCGACGGGTTTCCTCGGCGTGCGGCAGCGGCTGCCCCACGATCGCGGCGACTCCATCTTTGCGTACATCTCGCCGGAGTTCTTCCGCGAGCTTACCAGTCCAGCGCGGTGGATCGCCGGGCAACGCAACGCTCGATCGCAGCGCGAAGCGAAGGTGATCGAACTGGCTGGGCTCGAATCCGCCGCTGAAGGCGTTGCGGCGAAGACCGTCCCAGAACTCGTGGCCGGGGGATTGTTGCCGCAAGGATTTTCGGAGCGCTGGGATGGGAGCGAGCTGACGTTCGACGACGCCGGCGCCGTGGACTCGCTTCGCGGCCGAGTTGGTTTCTTCACGCCGGCCCCCGACATGGAGGTGACTGGCGCCACGCCCGACGAGGCCGCCGCGTATCGCCGATTCGCCGACCGTTTCCGCCAGGAAGTGGGCCAGATGCCGCCGATTGGCGTCGGCGCGAAACGAGTGCCGCTGGCTGATGGCAGCGGCGAGACGATGGCCGCCGACATCGTCGCCACGCCGCTCGAAGGGCTCAAGCTCGGCCGGCTCCCGGAGATCCTTGGCGAACCGAGCGCCGACCGCGTCGCCGCCGTTGACGGCGACGTCGTGCGTGCGGAATTCGTCCTGGATTCGCCGCCACTGCTGCCGCTCTTGGCTGGCGGAGACGCGGAGCCGCATCACCTGTTTCTCGGCGTGCGCGACTTCCGCTCGCCGCTCGTCATCGAGCGCGGCCGCCTGGGCCCAGGCGCGGTACCCGCCGAGCTGGTGCGGATGTACCTTGGCGCCTGGCCCAAGCCGGGGTTGCTCAAAATCTTCAGCGGGCCGGAACTGGCCGACGGCCCTGAGCCGGTCCCCGTTGGCGAGGACGCCGATCGCTGGCAGGCCAAACGCGACGACTTCCTGGTGATGTCGTTCAAGCCCGATCTCGTTCGCGAAGTGCTGCCGCAGTTGAGCATGGCCCCCGCCGACCGCCCGGCGCAGATTTGGATCGACGTCGCCGACCTGACTGGCAAAGATCTCGCCGCGACGGTTAGCGCGCTGGGCTACATGCGGGCCCGCGAGACATCGGTCTCCGCGTGCCGCCTGATGAACACCCTCGCCAACCAACTGCACGTGCCTCGCGAAGCGTGCCTGGACGTGGCCGAGGGGCTCGTGGACGGCAAGTTCGTGTGCGCGCTCGGCGGGGAGTACGAGCTGGCGGAGCTGCCGGGCGGCCCGCCGGCGTGGATCTCGACGGCCGTCGCGCCGCAGAATCACTTCCTGCTCACAGCGCCGCCGGAGGGCTTCGAGCTACCGGCGCTCACGTGGTTCAAGGGCTTCCGCGGCGACGTGCGGCTGGAAGACGCGGAACTAGCGGCGCACGTCGAGATCGATATGGCGAAGTCGGCCGTGCCATGAGTAACCGAGATCTGAGTGGCACGCCCGGAGTCCGCGACGGGCGTGGAGAGGTTCATTTCGATTCAACCACGCCCTGCGCAGACTTAGGGCGTGCCACCCGTCCACGCTACGCCGTGGCGGCGTTGCCGCCCTACTCGTACGTGCCGGGGTTCGCGCCGCATCCAGTGAGCGACCCGCGCGGGCACATGTCCGGCCAAACGCATGCGGCGGCGGCGCCGTTGGAGCCCGCCCATTGGCGGCTGTCCGACGCCTATCTGCAGGCCGCGGACCTGTTCAACCACGGCTATTACTGGGAAGCCCATGAAGCGTGGGAGTCGCTCTGGCACGCTGCGGGGCGACACGGCGCCGTGGCCACGTGGCTCAAGGCGCTCATCAAGCTTGCCGCGGCGGCGGTGAAAGCCCGCGAAGGGAACCCCGTCGGCGTCGAGCGCCACGCCCGCCGATCGCTGGAGCTGTTAGCTGAACTGCGGCGCGACTTGACACCGACGCAAACCGCCTATTGCGGTCTCGCACTCATGCGCGTCGAACAAGTGGCCCGCACGCTGCGCGATGAGGCGGCGAGTCGCTTCGCCGCGCCGCAGCCGCACTTGCTGCTCAACGAGTGGCTGCCGCTTGGCGACGCCTGACGGCCTGCTCCCATAACTCGCCGGCACGGTACGAGCTGCGCACCAGCGGCCCCGCCGCGACGCCCTGAAAGCCGAGCTCCCGGGCCGTCTGCTCCCACGCGGCGAACTGTTCCGGCGGCACGTATCGATCCACCGGTAAGAACCGCGACCCCGGCCGGCCCGGCGCGAGATACTGGCCGAGCGTCACCAGCTCGACTCCCGCCCCGCGAAGCTGCCGCAGCGCATCGAGCACCTCGTCGTCGGTCTCGCCAACGCCCACCATTAGGCTCGATTTCGTGACCATGTCGGGCCGCAGTTCGCGCGCCTGTCGCAGCACTTCAAGGCTTTGGGCGAACGACGCCCGCGGATCGCGCACCAGCGCATCGAGCCGCGGCACGCATTCGACGTTGTGCGCAAACACGCGCAGCGGCGCCCCGTCGAGCAAGTCCGCCAGCGCCGCCCAATTCCCCGCCAGGTCGCTGCACAACAGCTCAATTCCCGTCGTAGGAAGCCGTCGCTGCACCGCCTCGATGCAGTTGCGATAGTGCCCCGCGCCGCCATCTGGCAAGTCGTCGCGATTCACGACCGTGACCACGACGTAATCGAGTCCCAGCCGCTCGACCGCGTCCGCCAAGCGTTCCGGCTCTTCGATGTCCGGCGGCGGCGGCGCCTTGAGCGTCTCGACCGAACAAAACCGGCACCCCCGCGTGCAGCTCTCCCCGGCAACCATGAACGTCGCCGTGCCCTGCGCCCAGCAGTCGTGGATGTTCGGACACCGCGCCTCTTCACAGACGGTGTGCAAGCCGTTGTCAGCCACCGCGCCGCTAGTCAGGTTAAACACCTGCTGCGCACGCCCAGCCGGCAAATTGACGCGCAGCCACTCGGGCAAACGCGGCCGAGGTCGCATTGTGACAATCGGAAGCTCGACGCCCTCACCCACGTTGTCTCCGTCTAATTGATGTCCGGCCATACGTCCACGCAAGGCTATGCCGTTTCGCGTTGCGGGCGTGGGGAGGGAGTATAGGCGATTGTGTACTGCAACTGCCCGACTTTGATTTTGTCCCCCGGCACCAACACGGTGGATCTCACTTTTTGGCCATTGACCTTGGTGCCATTTGTGCTTCCAAGGTCGCGAACTGACCAATAGCCCTGATCAAAGCTCAAGACGCAGTGCAAGTTCGACGCCCTCCGGCAATTGACTTTGATGTCGCATGCGCGACCTCGGCCAATAACTAGCGCCGCTTGCTCTAATGCTATTGGCTCGCCAAACTCTGGCTGCAGCTCACTGTCGTCAGGCACCGGCTTTTTATACCGCTCGGCAGCCTCAACATGCGGCGCAAACCAAACCAAGCTTCCGCAGCAAGGACACGTTCCATCGCCAGGCGGCCGAGTCGGCTCGATCCTGAGGTCGTGTCCGCAGACCGAGCATCGGCCAAAATCCCCCTCAGGCGTGCGAGAGGAAATGTTCATAGCGACCGGCGATGGCTACTCGAACGCGAACTCCAAGCGGAACTGCGACCACGCATACGGCGTGAGTTTAGTATAGCCATTGCGTTGGAAGTGGGCCAAATCGCCGCTGGCAACTCGGCATCGCAGGGCGTCTAACCGGTAAGCCCCTCGAACAACGGCGTCGACAGATACCGTTCGCCCAGGCTCGGCATGATCGTCACGATTCGCTTGCCGGCATACTCGGGCCGGGCCGCCACTTTCGCCGCCGCGCACATGTTGGCGCCACTGGAGATGCCGCCCATGATTCCCTCTTCCTTCATCAGGCGGCGCGCCCACTGGTACGCTTCCTCGTTGCTCACCTGAATGACTTCGTCGACCAGCGACGTGTCGAGGTTCTTGGGGATGAATCCTGCGCCGATGCCCTGAATCTTGTGCGGCCCCGGCTTGCCGCCGGAAATCACCGGCGAGTCGACCGGCTCGACCGCGATCGCCTTGAAATTCGGATTTTTGGGTTTGATATACCGGGCCACGCCGGTGATCGTCCCTCCCGTGCCCACGCCAGCGATGATCGCGTCAATTTTGTGCCCCGAGTCTTCCCAAATCTCTGGGCCGGTCGTCTGCTCGTGAATTGCCGGATTGGCCGGGTTGTCAAACTGCTGCGGCATCCAGCCGTTCTTCTCCGTGGCCGCCATCTCGGTCGCTCGGGCGATGGCGCCCTTCATGCCTTCCGACGCCGGCGTGAGCACCAGCTCGGCGCCCAGCGCCCGCAGCAACGCGCGCCGCTCGACCGACATCGACTCCGGCATCGTCAGCGTGAGCCGATAGCCCTTGGCCGCGCACACGAACGCCAGGGCGATCCCCGTGTTCCCGCTCGTGGGCTCGATGATGTGGGTGTCGGGCTTGACCTTTCCCTCGCGCTCGCCGGCCTCAATCATCGCGACGCCGATGCGGTCCTTCACGCTGTTAAGCGGATTAAAGAACTCGCACTTAGCGAACACGGTCGCCTGGCCCTTGGGAATCAGGCGGTTGATGCGGATCATCGGCGTATCGCCGATGGCTTGAGCGGCGTCGTCGAACGTGCGATTGCGCGGCATGGGTCTGCTCCTCAGAGAAAGGGCGAGGCGGCCGTAGCGCAGGCGGCGCGGCCGCGACTCTGGACACTAACCTCGTGACGCGACTGCCCAGTTGGGCTCGTCACGGGGCGGATCGGTATTCCCCGTTTGCGCGGTTGATTATCAACATTGACACGAGGGCGGCAACCCCAGGCGCGCCACCGTTTTCCTATCGTTTCGATGCAAGTCTGCTGAAGTCCCCGCCGCCCGGAGTGCGAAGCTCGAGCTCGTCATCGGCCCGCGACCGTGACCTCGGCAAGTCCAGGGAAACGCTTGATCTTCCGTCAACGCGGTGCAGCAAGTTTTCTCCCCGCGCTCCTGCCTCGCCGCCCGCCGGCCCAAACGGTGCTGCGTCCCCGCGCCGCGGCCGAGCACTTTGTACCGCCGCGTCACGCCATCGAGCCCGCGCCCCGGGCAATCCGTAAACGTCCCGCCAACGACGATCGCGAAATCCCATAGCGCTGGCGTGTGGCCACAATTGCAGTAGCCGAGTCTCAGAAAGACTCCGCTACGTACGCCAGTTTCTCCGAAACTGGCACGTGAGTCTCGGAGAGACTCGCGTACAGCTACCGTCGCTGCAGCGCGTCGAACACGCGATTCACGGCAGTGCGCTGACCGCCGCCTCCGCCGCCGCTGGAAGCCTGCCCGCCGCGGCCGACGAGATTCTGAATCGTCTGCCCTTGTGGAGGGACGACATACACGGCCGGGTCGTCAATCACCCACGGCGTCGACCACGTGCGGCCGTTGTCGAGGTTCGCCACGTTCACGAAGAACGCGTCGACGAACATCGCCTTGTTGCCATAGGGCATGCTCGTATACAGGCGGTCGTTTTCCGTGAGATCGCCCGTCCCCGGGCTTGCATACTGGTGCACCTGCCCGTCGGCCGTAAACGAGATGCCGAACGTCCACCAACCCGGCTCGTCGATCACGGGTCCCGGCACGTCCTGCCCATTGGCGCGAGCCCGCACCGAAAGCTGGGCGAAGTCATGGTCGTATTTCTCGCTCGTCTCGCTGCGGAACAGGATGAACATGCCCGGCCAATAGGGCTCGACCTCTCCCTCCGCGGTGCGTCCGCGGACATCACACCGCACGCCGAACGACGAGCCGCTGCGATTCTCCCACCGCGAGAACTCCGGCAGGTAAACGCGAACCACCACGCTGGGCGACCACGCCACAGGAATGGCCCGGCCCAGCCGCGTTTGGACGCCCATGAGCAGGTCGTCCTGCATTTGCTTGCCGCTCAGTTCTCCGGGAATGCCGGAGAATTTCGTCGCCAGCATCATGCTGCCAGTGCTGCCTGGCAGCCCGCCAGGCGGCGTGGGAATGCGGCGGACCACGTCGGGCTGGCCGCGCATGGCGCTTTCATACCAGCGGCCGTTCTTCGATTTGCCGCCGGGCGGTCGTTGGCTTTCGTCCTGCTCGTAGCTGGCCTTCGGGCCGTTGGGAATGTAACCCCAATCCTTGGCCTCGAAGTTGTCGCCCAGCATCGGCAACTTCACGCCTGTCCCGGGAACGACCGGTTCGGCGAACGACGACCCCGCGGACAACGCGGCGGCAAGGCTGAGAACGACGGCAACACGGCGAAGCATGGCGGACCTCCTGTCCCGACGGACGCCGCAGAGGATGCGTCCTCTTCAGATATCGGCAAGGCGGTCGCAGGAGTTAAACCCTTCGCAATCGGCAAACTCACCCGCCGTCGCCCCGCTGCTGGCGCCCCAGCGCCTCCTCAATCTGCGCGTCGACGATCTCCAGCATCAGCGGGTGAACCCCCAAGGGAGCCGCCACGGTCAACTCGACGCCCGAATAAGGACTGGCCGCTTCAGCAGCCAGTCGCGGAATGTCCTCCCGCCAATGCTTCCCCGGCGCCAGGAAATAGGGGACGACCACGACCCGCCGCGCCCCCTGCGCGACACACCGGGCGAACGCCGCTGCGATCGACGGCTCCGCCAGCTCCATGTGCGCCGGCTCGACAATCCGCCACGGCCTGCGCTCGCGGAATGCCGCGACAACCGCCAATAGCTGCGCGTTGCTTTCCGGCCGCGTCGAGCCGTGGTCGACGAGGATCACCGCTGTGGTGTCGTGCGAATCGTTCATGGGGGCATTCTACCCACGGCGGCCCGCAAGATTCGGCACGAAACTGCAAAATGCTGGTCAGGTTTTGCGGCTATGGTATGTTTAGAGGGTCGGCGTCGAGCGCCGACGCCGCGTCCGCTCCCGCGGCAATTGATCGCCCTGGCAGACCCGCACTCCCGTCCGCAGCCAGGCATGCGCGCACCATCCGTCCGCTACTACAAGCGCTTTCAGATGGAGGTCGACCTGCGCCGTTGGCGCCGACCGGCGATCGCGGTGCGCCCGGGGTATCGATTCCTGAGCTGGACGCCCGATTTGGTCGACGACCACGCCGAGGTCAAGTACCTCAGCTTTCGCGACGAGCTGGATGCGGTGGTCTTCCCTTGCCTGGGCGACCTCGAAAGCTGCCGCCGGTTGATGCAGGAAATCTGCGAACGCGACGGCTTCGTCCCCGAAGCCACCTGGCTGGCACTGTACGCCCCGCTCGGGGCTCGCACGGCCGTACCCTGCGGCACGATCCAAGCGATCCGCATCGAACGCAGCCGGGCCAACATCCAGAACATCGGCGTGACGCCAGCGCATCGCGGCGGCGGCGTCGGCGCGGCGCTCATCGCGGCGTCGCTGGCCGGCCTGCAACAGGTTGGCGTCACGCGGGTCACGCTCGAAGTCACCGCTCAAAACGACGCGGCCGTGCGGCTCTACCGCCGACTGGCGTTCCGCGTCGTGAAGACGCTCTACAAAGCCTGCGACGAAACCGCCGACGCCCCCGCCCTCGCGCGCTAGCGTCAGTTCGGGTGGCACGCCCAAGGTCCTCCGCAGGGCGTGGTGCGCCGCGCAACGCCTCGCCACTCCAACCGCGCCCGTCGAAGACTCCGGGCGTGCCACACAGGTAGTGATACCGTTTGCGTCGCCGCGCCACCGTCATTCCGAGGTCTTCCGAAGAATCCGGCCGGACCCCTCGGCGGACCTCGGGGTGACAACGCAAACGGTATCACTACCGCCACACAGCCCCGGTTGCCCCAAATGGCCGAGCCCGGTAGGCTGCGGGTCCCTCATTCCCCCCCGCAATTCGCCGCAGCGCATGCCTTCCTCCTCGTCCGTTCAGCCGCGTTCAATCCACACCCACCGATTCGACAACGGCCTGGTGCTGTTGGCCGAGCCAACCGCGACGGTCGAATCCGCGGCGTTCACGCTGCTCACCCCCTGCGGGTCGAGTGTCGATCCACCGGATCGCCTGGGCCTCACCGCACTGTTGTGCGAACTGGCGTTCCGTGGCGCCGGCTCGCGCGACAACCGCGCACTGGTGAACGACTTGGAAAACCTCGGCGTCGAGCGCGGCGAAACTGTCGGCTCGGCCCAAACAGGGTTCAGCGCCGCCACACTCGCCAGCAGCCTCGACGATGCGCTGGCCATCTTCGCCGACGTGGTGCGCCGGCCGCATCTGGGCGACGACGAATTGGAAGCCGCCCGCCTGGTTTGCCTCCAAGAAATCGCCGGCATCGAGGACGAGCCGTCGCAGAAGCTCATGGACGAGCTGCGCCGCCGCACGTACCCCGACCCCTGGGGCCGCACCGGCCACGGCACGGAGCCCGGCGTCACCGCCGCCACCGCGGAGGATGTGCGGAAACACTGGGCCGCGAACTATCGCCCCAACGGCGCCATCCTCGGCGTCGCCGGCAACGTCGATTGGCCGCGGCTGCTCGAACAGGTGGGCCAACTGTTCGGCGACTGGAAGTCGCTCGCCGCCGCGGAGCCCGTCGAACGGCCGCCGGTGAACGGCTCGCCGCACACCGAGTTCGACTCCAACCAATGCCACATCGGCATCGCGTTTCCGAGCGTTCCCTACCGCGACCCCCAGTACCTGCAGGCTTGGGCCGCGGTGGGGTGCCTCAGCGACGGCATGAGCTCGCGGCTGTTCACCGAAGTGCGCGAGAAGCGCGGGCTGTGCTACACGGTGAGCGCGTCGCTGCAAACGCAGCTCACCCGCGCTCGCGTTCTTACCTACGCGGGCACCACCGCTGAGCGGGCGCAGGAAACGCTCGACGTCACCTTCGCGGAGCTCGTGCGGCTGGGCGCGGGCATCGACCAGGGGGAACTCGACCGCCTCAAGGCCCGCATCAAAAGCGGTCTGATCATGCAGCAGGAGTCCACCTCCTCCCGCAGCGCCGCCATCGCACGCGACTGGTATCACCTCGGCCGCGTCCGCTCGCTGGAGGAGCTCGGCCGCGAAGTCGACGCCCTCACCGCCGCCACGATCAACGCCTACCTCGCCGAGCACCCGCCCACCGATTTCACCTTCGCCACCCTCGGCCCGCAGGCGCTTAAAATTCCAACCTAACGAACCGCGCCGCGTGTTAGCCGCGACGCGGAGTCTGCGCAGCGGAGCGCTCCGCTTCGGCGGATCTCCGCGTCGCGGCTAACATCGAGTGCACACGCTTGCTCAGGAGCCTCTCGTGATCTTCCGCCGCCACACGCTCGACAACGGCCTGGAAATTGTCGCCGAGTGCAACGACGCCGCCCATTCGCTGGGCGTCGGTTTCTTCGTCCGCACCGGCGCCCGCGACGAGACCGACGAAGTCGCCGGCGTCTCCCATTTCCTCGAGCACATGGTGTTCAAAGGGACGCCCCGACGCACGGCCGAGGACGTCAACCGCGAGTTCGACGAAATCGGAGCCCACTACAACGCCTTCACCAGCGAAGAGAGCACCGTCTACTACGCCTCGGTGCTACCCGAGTACCAGGAGGCCAGCGTCGACATCCTGGCCGACGTGCTGCGGCCCAGTCTTCGCGACGATGACTTCAACATGGAAAAGAAAGTCATCCTCGAGGAAATCCAGATGTACGCCGACCAGCCGCCGTTCCTCATGGATGACCACATCAAGGAGCTGCACTACGGCCGGCACCCGCTGGCTCGCAGCGTGCTGGGGACGGTCGACACGGTCGGCGCCCTGCGCGTCGACCAGATGCGCAGCTACTTCGAGTCGCGGTACTCGCCGGGCAACGTGTTCGTCGCCGCGGCGGGTCGGGTCGACTTCGACGAGCTGGTGAAGCAAGTCGCCGCGCGATGCGGATCGTGGACGCCGCACGCCGCCCCGCGCCAAACGCCGCCGCCGGGCTCGACGACCACGTTCAAGTGCGTCCATCGCGAATCCTCTACGCAGCAGTACATTCTCCAGCTTGCCGACGCGCCGGCGTGCGAGGACGACGACCGCTACGCCGCGAAGCTGCTGGCCACGATCGTCGGCGACGACTCCGGCAGCCGGCTGTACTGGGAGCTGGTCGACCCGGGCCTCGCCGAGACCGCCAGCCTTGGCCATTACGAGTACCAGGGCGTCGGCATGTTCTACACGTGGATGAGTTGCGCCCCCGAAGACGCGGCGGAAAACTTCGCCCGGCTGCAGGCGGTCTACCGCGTCGCCGAAGCGAAGGGCTGTACGCAGGACGAGCTCGACCGGGCGCGCAGCAAGCTGAAGGCCCGCATCGTGCTGGGCAGCGAACGGCCGCGAAACCGCCTGTTCAACGTCGGCGGCAACTGGATGCAGCGCCGCGAGTACCGCAGCGTCGCCGACGACCTGGCGACCGTCGATGCGATCACGCTTGCCGACGTTCACGCCGTGCTGAAGAAGTACCCGCTGTCGCGGGCGACCACTGTCACCGTCGGCCCGTTGGCCGAGCTTAAGCCGTAAGACTTGTCGCGTCGGCGGTAAGCACGCGCTACAGTTCCCGGATCGACGTCAGATCCTTCTGCTTGCCGATGAGCAGCAAGAGCTGATCGACGCCGAGCTTGAAATCGGCGCCGGGAAACATCACCAGCTTGCCAGTCAGCGCGTCTTTCACGCCCACGACCCACACGCTGTGCCGCCGCCGCAGGTCGAGGTCGGCGAGCGTCCTGCCGACGAACGCCTCGGGCAACGCGACTTCGACGAAGCTGTATTCCGGATCGATCGGCAGGAAGTCGACGATGTTCGGCCAGATCATCCGGTCGGCGAGCGACTCCGCCATTTCCTCCTCGGGAAAGATCACCCGCGACACGCCAAGGCTCTTGAGAATCTGCCCGTGCTCCTTGGTAACGCCCTTGACGATGATCCTGGGCGCCCCCAGCGAGCGGGCGTGCAGCGTCGCCAACAGCGACCGTGTGATGTCCTCGCCCAGGCTGATGATCACCGCCGTCGCGTCGGGCAGCGACAGGTGCTCGAGCGTCGCCCGTTCGGTGGCGTCGCCGATCACCGGCTCGTAAAGCACGCCATTGAGCGCCCCGATTTTTTCGCGATCGGCGTCAAGCCCCGTGACGCGACAGCCGTGCCCGGCCAGCCGCCGCGCCAGCGCCGACCCGAACGACCCCATGCCAATGACGACGAAATGCAGTTTCTTTGGATCAGCCATGAAAGTAATTCTGACGCCTAAGTGATCGTTCCCGCAAGCCGCGCCATTGAGCCCCGCCGCTTGCTCCGCGGCGAAGTGCGATCGGCGTACTCATCCCAACAACGGCTCCTCGCTGGAGTACTCCACCGCCCGCCGCCCCTCGACCGACGAAATCGCGACGAAGATCGAGATCGGCCCCAGTCGCCCCATAAACATGAGCAGCATGATGATCGCCTTGCCGGCGTCGCTGAGCGTCGGCGTCACGCCGGTGCTGAGGCCCACGGTGCCGATCGCCGAGACGACCTCGAACATCGCGTCGAGAAAGTCGCCTTGGGCCGTGCTATGCGGCTCGCCCGCCTGCTCGACGACCAGCAGCAGCGTGAGCATCAGCACGATCGCCACGCCGAAGATCAGCACGATCGTCAGCGCCCGGCCGGCGGTTTCCGTCGGAATCGTGCGGCGAAAGGCGTTCACCCGCGATCCGCCGCGGAACCGCGTCCACGCGTACAGCACCAGCACCGCGAGCGTC
The DNA here is from genome assembly GCA_044867485.1 of Lacipirellulaceae bacterium. Classification (GTDB taxonomy): domain Bacteria; phylum Planctomycetota; class Planctomycetia; order Pirellulales; family Lacipirellulaceae; genus Lacipirellula. Next base: position 28,817 of record JBIOVA010000258.1, read on the forward strand.
GATGCCTTGAACCCGCCCGCGGCCGAGCACGGCCCCGCGCCAATCGCCATGAGCAGGATCGTCAGGAACAGCGTCGCGTTCGTCAGATCGCGAAGGTCCACCGTGTTGAACCCCGCCGTGCGCGTCGTCACCGAGTGAAACATTGCCGCCAGCGGCCGCTTCCACCACGGCATGTCCTTGAGCACGCCCTCCCATTCCAGAAACAGAAAGCTGAAGAACCCAAACGCGATCAGCGCCGTGGTGGCCAGCAGCATCATCTTGGTGTGGAGCGAGAGCCGGTCCCACATCTCCCGCCATGGCCGGCGCCGATGCCGCCGCAGGTCGAGGATCACCGGGAAGCCGATGCCGCCGATGACGATCAGCGCTGGCACGACGACGTTGACCACGAAGTCGCCTTGGTATTGCACCAGACTGTCGTCGAGCAGCCCAAACCCCGCGTTGCAGAAGGCCGACACGGCGTGAAACACGCCAAACCACAACGCCTGGAAAAACGGCATGTCGAACGCGAACCGCGCCGTGAGCAGCGCCGCCCCGAACCCTTCGCACAGGAATGTCGCGTACAGCACGCGCCGGAGAATCTTTCGCAAATCGGAGCGGTCGCCCGTTCCTAGCGACTCGGCAATCACCGATCGCTGCCGCAGGCTGGCCCGGCTGCCGAGCTGCACCATCGCAAACGTCGTGACCGTGATGATCCCCACGCCGCCCAACTGGATGAGCGTGACGATCGCCAGTTGGCCCAGGAAGTTGAAATCGTTGCCCGTCGAGCGCGTCGCCAACCCGGTGACGCACACCGCGCTGGTCGACGTGAACAGCGCGTCGACGAAGCGGATCGGCTTCTCCGCCTGGCAACACGCGGGCCGGTGCAGAATCAGTCCGCCGACAAAGATCGTCGTCAGGTACCACGCGAACGACACCCGCGCCGGGTACTTCAGCAGCGAGCCTGCGTGTTGCGTGGGCACAGTCACTAACTCCGCACCGGTCAAACAAACCGGCAGTTCTAGCAAAGCCGTCCCTCGGCGCAAGGGGGGCGCCCGCGCGTCGGGTTCACAAGCGTGGCTTTTTTCCGTTAGCCACGACGCGATGGTCTGCCGCAGCGGAGCGCGAAACACACTCCCCGCCGCCTCCGACGCCACCCCGCCAACCCCTACAACCGGCTCCGCCGCGGCTAATAGGGATTCGCCGCCAGAAAAGCTATCTTTCCAGCAGGGTCCCTCGGAGCGTCACCCGGCCAACGCGGCCGCTTCCGACGCGGCAGGGAAGCTCCGCCCAGCGGACTTAGCGAGACGTCGCCCATGTTACGCGTGATGATCGTCGACGACGACGCCGACGCGCTCTACCGCACGCAGCAAATGCTGCGCGCCTACCGGGCTGATTGGCAGATGAAGTTCTGCTTCGGCCCCGAGCCGGCGCTCGATGCCCTGGCCGTCGAACCCTACGACGTGGTTGTTGCCGACCTGAAGATGCCCGGCGCCGACGGCGCCGAGTTGCTCGCCTGCGTCCGCGACCTGTATCCCGACGCCGTGCGGCTGATGGTCTGCAACCCCGCCGAGCAGACCGAGCTGCTGCGATCCGTGGGCCCGGCGCACCAGTACCTCGCCAAGCCGGTCGACCCAGTGGCGTTTCACGAAGCGATCGCCCGCGCGGGGCTCTTGAACAAACGGCTCACCAAGCCAGGACTCAAGGCGCTGGTCTCACAGATCAATACGCTCCCGTCGCTGCCGGCGGTGTACCTCGAATTGATGACTGAGCTGCGCAACCCCGAAGCGTCGGTCTCACGCGTCGCTGCGCTCATCTCCCGCGACGTGGCGATGACCGCCAAGGTGCTTCAGCTCGTGAATAGCTCCTTTTTTGGTTTGGCGGTTCACGTCCACGACGTGAAACACGCCGCCGCCCTATTGGGGCTCAACTCGCTCAAACCGTTGGTCTTGTCCGCGGGCGTGTTCCGACAGCTTGAAGAGTCGCGCGTTCCCGCGGCGCTCGCCGAGCAAGTGCTCGAACACAGCCTCGCGGTGGGCTGCCTGGCTCGAAAGATCGCTGAAGCCGAGGGCCTCAACCGCGACCAGGCCGACGACGCCCTGCTCGCCGGCATCTTGCACGACATCGGCAAGCTCGTGCTGGCCGACCACTTTGGCCGTGACTATGCGTTGGTTTGCCTGGCGGCCGACAAGACGAGCCTGCCGCTCTTGAGCGCCGAGCTCGACCAGTTCGACGCCTCGCACGCCGATGTCGGCGGCTACCTGTTGGGGCTATGGGGCCTACCGCAGGAACTCATCGAGGCGGTGGCATTGCATCACGACCCCGCATCGCACCAGTTGGACCGCTTCTCGCCGCTGACCGCGGTGCACGCGGCCAACGCACTGGTCCACGCCCTGGACGACGGCGAGACCGACGCGACGTCGCTCCGCAAGCTTGACCAGCGCTACCTTGAACGCCTCCGCGTCGCCCAGCGCCTCCCGGTGTGGCGCGAGCTGGCCAACGAGATGACGATCTCGGCGTGACGCGGCGTACTCACGCGCAACCTAGCCGCCGGCGGAAACCGGCGGCGGCGCGAATTCGCCCATCCTAGCGAATTCTCGCCAGTTCCTCGCGCTCAAACCGCCCAGCAACCCAACGCTCGCCGCTGGCGAAATCATCTCGCTCGGGCGGCAGCACATACGCCTGGCACGCGACCGTCCCGCCCGCGTCGAGCGTCACGGTCATCCGATCGTAGAGCTCCGACTCATACGTATCGAGCGCCGCCAGCGCCGCGTCGTCGACGTCGAAATACACGAGCCCCGCGACGCGGCTCGCAGCTTCTGCGCGGATCATCACCGGATAGACGCCGTCCCGGACGCGGTGCACGGCAAACCCCGTCGCCGCCGCGGGCGCGCTGGCAAATTCGCGCCCCACAACGGCGCGCCAAATCTCCGGAAATATCAGCGTGCCGTAGGTGAAAACGTGCACCGGAGAAGCGAAGGGCAAGGAGTGAGCAGCGAGGGGGGAAATTGAATGCAGCATCCGAACTCGTCCCTTGCTCCTCGCTCCTCACCTTACATGATTCAACTTATTCAGCCCGTTATACGCCGCCACCTTGTAGCACTCCGCCAGCGTCGGGAAGTTGAACACGTTGTTGATGAAATACTCCACGTCGCCGTCCAGCGCCATCACCGCCTGGCCGATGTGGATCAGCTCCGTCGCGCCCACGCCAATGGCGTGCACGCCCAGCACTTTGTGCGTCTCTTGGTGAATCAGCAGCTTGAGCATTCCCAGCGCGTCGCCCAAAAGCTGCCCGCGGGCGATCTCCCGGTAGTGGGCCACGCCGCTTTCGTACGGGACGCCCTCGGCCGTGAGCTGCTCCTCGGTCCGGCCGACCATCGAAATCTCCGGCACTGCGTACACGCCGTACGGAAACAGCGTCGTGTTGTAGTTCCCCACGTTGCACACGCCGAACGCATGGCACACGGCCCGGCGGCCCTGCTCCATGCTAGTGGAGGCCAACGCGGGAAAGCCGATCACGTCGCCTGCCGCGTACACGTGCTCGACATTGGTTTGATAGTGCTCGTTGACTTCAAGGCGTTCGCGGTCGTCGACGTGGATCCCCACGCGGTCAAGCCCCAGCGCACCGCACACGCCCTGCCGGCCCACGGCGTACAACAGCGTCTCGGCCCGCAGCGTTTTGCCGCTCTCGAGCTGCGCCTGCACCAGGCGGTGGAAGACGCCGTTCTGCGTCTCGATCTCTTCGATCTTGGCGACCTTCTCGCCCAGCCGCAGCGTGATGCCGCGCTGCCGCATGAAGTAGTGGAACGCGTCGCCGATTTCCTGGTCGAGAAACGGAAGAATGCGATTCTTGCCCTCGACCAGCGTGACCCGCACCCCCAGCGTCGCCATGATGCACGCGTACTCGGCCCCGATCACGCCGCCGCCCACGACGATCATCGTCTTGGGCAGCGTGTTCAGGTTGAGAATCTCGTCGCTGGTAAGGATCGTGTGCTCGTTGAACGGCACGTTGGCGGGGCGAGCAGGCTTCGTACCGACCGCGATCAGGAATTTGTCCGCCGAGATCACCTCCACCGACATAGCGCTCGTGATCCGCAGCTCGTTGGGACCGTCAAATTCGGCCCGGCCCCAAATCAGTTCGACGTTGTTCCGCTCGAACTGGCTGCGAATGACGTCCCATTCGTGGCGAATCACTTGCTGCGAGATCGCCGTCAAATCAGCAATCGTGATGTGCTTCTTCGCGTGGGACGCCGAGCCGAACAGCCCGCGCTGGTTGGCGCCGGTCAGATGCAGCGCCGCCTCGCGCAGCGCCTTCGAGGGGATGGTGCCCGTGTTGATCTGCGTCCCGCCGAGAACCAGGTTCTTCTCGATGATGGCAACGCGTTTGCCCAGCTTGGCCGCCTGGATGGCGCCCTTTTGCCCGGCTGGACCGGTGCCGATGACGATCGCGTCAAAATGTTTCATGGCCGCCATTATCCCCCTCCCTTGCAGGGAGGGGCTAGGGGAGGGATTCCCGAGGCCGATGCCGGCCAACGGGTCGCCCACGGGATGTGTCGAGAAATCGCGCACGTCGGGCGCCTCTTTTTCAAGCATCGGCCGCGAATGAGAAGCCCAAACACTCGGGAAAACTTTGCCGTTACTACCGGACGGAGAAGCGGCAAAAGCCGTTCCGGTTGTAGAGATCGCCGCGGTCAAGCCGCGCGTGCCGCATCCGGGTACAATGCCGTGTCCGTCGCCAGCCGCGTATTTCGTTGCAACGCTATGTCCCTCTTCGCCGCCCAAGAAGCCGAACACCGCCGCCGCGCCCAGCCGCTGGCCAGCCGTATGCGGCCGCGCTCGCTGGACGAATTCGTCGGCCAGCAACACTTTCTCGGTGAAGGGAAGTTGCTGCGGCGGCTGATCAAGGCCGATCGGCTGACCGCCGTCATCTTCTACGGTCCGCCCGGCTCCGGGAAAACGGCGCTCGCGCACCTGCTGGCCCACGAAACCAGCGCGCGGTTCCGCCAGCTCAACGCCGTGACCAGCGGCGTGAAAGACGTCCGCGACGTGCTGGCCGAGGCCCGCGAATCGCTCGAAGCCGACGGCACGCGCACGCTGTTGTTCATCGACGAAATCCACCGCTTCAACAAGGCCCAGCAAGACGCGCTGCTCCCCGACGTCGAGGACGGCACGGTCGTGTTGGTCGGCGCCACGACCGCCAATCCGTTCTTCGCCGTGAACGACGCCCTGGTGAGTCGTTCGCGCGTGTTCGAGTTCCAGCCGCTGGGGGTCGACGACGTGACCGCGCTGCTCCGCCGCGCGATTGCGGACCGCGAGCGCGGCCTCGGCGCCTTGCCGATCGAAGCGGACGACGATGCCCTCGAGTTCCTCGCCGTCACCTGCGATGGCGACGCCCGCCGGGCCCTCTCCGCCCTCGAAGTCGGCGCCCTCTCCACCGAGGAGCGCCCCATCCACTTCACGCGCGAACTCGCCGCCGAAAGCGTCCAACGCAAAGCGATCCAATACGACCCCACGGGCGACGCCCACTACGACGCCATCAGCGCGCTCATCAAAAGTCTTCGCGGCAGCGACCCCGACGCCGGCCTTTACTGGCTCGCCCGCATGCTCGAAGGGGGCGAAGACGTGCGCTTCCTCGCCCGCCGGCTGGTGATCCTCGCCAGCGAAGACGTCGGCAACGCCGACCCGCACGCCCTGCCGCTCGCCGTGGCGACAATGCAGGCCTGCGAATTCGTCGGCCTGCCGGAGTGCGCCCTCAACCTCGCCCAGTGCGTCGCGTACCTGGCGTGCGCCCCCAAGTCGAACGCCTCCACGGTCGCCATCGGCGAAGCGACCGCCGACGTGCGCGAAGGCCGCCTGCTACCCATCCCCGTCCACTTGCAGGACAGCCACTACGCCGGCTCCAAGCGCCTCGGCCACGGCGAAGGCTACGAGTACGCCCACGACGCGGCAGGCGGCGTCGCCGCCCAGGATTACCTCGGCGTCGAACGCGAATACTACCGCCCCGTCGACCGCGGTTTCGAGGCGGAGCTGCGCGAGCGACTCGCCGCCATTCGCGAAGTGCTCCGACGGGGACGGCAGTCGGACGAAACGCCCAGATTGTAGAAAGGCAGGGCGCCAGGCCCGCGGCCCGGCGCCCCGCCGCGCTTCATCAGCTCCTACCGCCGGCGACGCAGCGCCGACAATCCCAACGCCGCAAAGATCGCAAGGCCTGCCGAAGCCGGCTCCGGCACGAGAACCCGCACGACGACCGTTGTGTCCGCATCCAACGCGGCTACATTCGGCAGCGGCGACGCCAGCACATTCGCATCGGACACGTTGCTGCCGAGCGACGTGAAGGCGGGGACCATGCCGCTGTATGTTCCAGAAATAATCTTCGTCGCGTCGTCCCAGACCGGGTCACCCAGCGGGTCGGGCCCGTCACTCAACAACGACGTGCCGACGCCAACCACAATTCCCGGCTCCGTGATGTTTTGGCCGTAGACCATGTTGATGACGAGCCCAAATTGCCCGACAAACGGCATCCCATTCATCTGCGTGAGCGCATTGATGTCCGGCTCCACAAAGATGCCGGCAATATTCACGTCAAGCACATACATGTTGATCGCCTGAATGCCCAACGGCGCGTCCGTCTTCGCGACTACCTGCCACGTGCCGCCATTGTTCGGCATGCTCAGCGTCGTGGGAAACACGTTCATGCTCACGTCGACGTTGGCCGCGCCTGCGCGCGGCGCCGCTGCGACGCTTCCCGCCGCGGCGAGTAGGAGGACTGCGATGCGTGCTGAGTTCATGAGATCAATCTCGCTTTCGCCGGCCGCGGCTAAGAAAATCGACGTCGCCCTCGGCCAGCCAGCGGGCGACTTCGATGAAATGACAAGTGCGACAAACCACTCCGATCGACCGGAGTCATATCAGACCTGAACGACGAATATCGACGCGTCAATCTTCGCTCAGCCGACATCCAAAAGCAACGCATTATTTCCCCGCGATCCATCGAGCCGCAGGCGTTGGCTCTGCGGCGATCCTCATGCGGAATTGCCGTGGAAAGCTTGACGAGTCTCCCACCGCCGCGTCATGCTGACCGGCGTTGATCATCGATTCTTCTCTGAGGGGCCGACCATGTTCAAGTTTGTCGCGATCGCGCTCGTGCTCTTCGCAATTCCTTCACACTCTCTCGGCCAACAAGCCGTCGTCGCGGAGTCGTCCGCGGCGCCCGCCGAGGACGAAGTGGCCCCAGGGGATCAGCAAGGCGGCGTCGAATTCGCGCTGCGGCGTTATATCGTCGTCTTCAATTTCCACGACCCCGACAAACTCGCAGCCCTCTGGACGCCCGGCGGCGTCTACGTCGACAAGACCACGGGCGAGCGCGCCGAAGGCCGCGACGCACTGGCCGAGGACTTCCGCGCGCTCTTCGCCGCCGCGCCGCAGGTGACGCTCTCCGGCGAGGTCGAGAGCATCCGCGTCCTGGCCGATGAGGTGGCGATGGTCGAAGGCACAACGACCACCGTCACCCCCGACGCCGAACCCGCAACCACCGCCTACTCGGCGATCTTCGTGAAGCAGGATGGCAAGTGGCTGCTCGACGCCGTGCACGAAACGCCGCTGGCCGCCCCCGAGGCGCCCCGGCAGGCCCTCGAGCCGCTCGCCTGGATGGTTGGTCAGTGGCGCGACGCAGGCGCCGGCGACGAAGCCGCCACGGTCGACACGACCGTCCGCTGGTCGCCCAGCGAAGCGTTTCTTATCCGCTCGTACAACGTCAACCGCGAAGGCGAGGACCCGTTCGAAGGCACGCAGATTATCGGTTGGGATCCGCGATCGAAGGAAATTCGCTCGTGGACATTCAATTCCGACGGCTCGTTCGGCGACGGCGTGTGGACTGAGAGCGACGGCGAATGGCTCGTGCGTAGCGCACAGACGCTGGCCGACGGCCGCGCCGCGACCGCCACGCAGGTGATCAAGCAGCTCGACGATCAGACCGCGTCCGTGCAAACCATCGCCAAGGAAGTCGAAGGCGCCCCTGAGCCCGCCTCCGACCCCGTCACCATGACGCGCGTCGCCGAACCCGAAGGCGAGCCCGCTTCAGCGGGCGGGTCCGCGCCCACAACCGCGGAGGCCACGCCGTGAACGCCCGCATCATGCTCGCGGCATTGCTCTCGGCGGCGCTGATCCTCAGCGCATACCCGGCCGCCGACGCGCGGCCCGGCGGCGGCTTCGGTGGCGGAGGCCGCGGAGGCGGCGGCGGTGCACGTATGGGAGGCGGCGGCGGTGGCGGGATGCGCATGGGTGGAGGCGGAGGAGGAGGTGCGCGCATGGGAAGCATGGGCGGCGGAGCGCGGCCCATGCCACGACCTTCCAGCGTGCCGAACTTCTCCAGCGGTGGAGGCGGAGGGCGACCCTCATTTGGCAGCGGGGGCGGTGGAGCGCGACCCTCAGTCGGCAGTCGACAATCGTTCACTCCTCAACAACGCCCATCAGGCGGGTTGAGGCCGTCCGTGCAACCCGGCGGCGGCGGATTTCCAGGGGGCGGGCCCGGCGCTGGCGGCCGCCCCGTCACCCGGCCAAACATTGTCGGAGGGGGCGGAGCCGGAACGCGACCCGGCGGCGGATTGCCTGGCGCGGGTGGCGGCGGGACGAGACCAGGGTTTGCCGGCGGCGGCACGCGCCCCGGCTTTGGCAGCGGCAGCACCCCCGACCTCGGCGGCGGATGGTCCGGCGGCAATCGACCCGCGATCACAATGCCCGGTGCGGGCACAGGACAACGGCCAGGCGGCGGAGCCGGCGCACGGCCCGGCGGCGGAGACATTGCTCGCCCCGGTCGACCCGGCGGTACGCGCCCCGGTGGCGGCGGTCGCCCCGATGCTGGCGACCTCGGCGACTTCCTCGGCATGACTCGACCCGTGCGACCCGGCGGCGACGGCGCGTCAACCTTGCCAGCGCGACCCGGCGGCGGAACCATTACCCGTCCTGACACGCGCCCAGGTCAAGGCGGCGCCGGCGAGCAATGGCGCCCTGGCCGAGGTACACGCCCCGGCCAGGGCGGCGGCGGCGAACAATGGCGCCCCGGCGGCGGCCGGCCCGGCGGTTGGGCCGGCGGCATCGACCGCCCCATTCATCAACGCCCAAACTGGGTCAACATCAACAACAACGTCATCAACAACATCCACAACAACTGGACCGGCGTCATCAACCGCCCGGGCCGCCCCGGCACGCGCCCCTGGTATCGCCCCCGACCCGGTTGGAACCACTGGAGCAACTGGGGCGCGGGCGTCCGCAATCACTGGCACAACGTCCACTGGCACAACAACTGGTTCGACGGCAACTGGTGGAATAACCACATCCACCGTTGGCCCGGCTGGTTCTACGGCTGGGGATGGAACAACGTCGGCTGGCGTACCTGGTGGACCGTTCCCGTGTGGACCTCGTTCGCCGGTTGGTTTAACACGGGCGCTGCCGCGAACTGGTCGCAGCCCATCTTTTACGACTACAGCGATGGCGGCAACGTCGTCTATCAGGACAACTCGGTCTACATCGGCGGAGAGCAAGTCGCCACGGCCGACGAGTTCGCCCAAAGCGCCGCCGCTCTGGCCACGGTCGATCCGCCGGCCACCGAACAGGAAGCCGAGGCCGCCGAGTGGATGCCGCTGGGCACGTTCGCCGTCTCGACCAACCAGAAAGACACCGACCCAACGCGGATCCTGCAACTCGCCGTCGACCGCCAGGGGATTATCAGCGGCACGATGGTCAACACGGTCACCGAGGACACGCAGCCCGTGCAGGGCCAAGTCGATAAGGAGACCCAACGCGTCGCTTTCCGCATCGGCGACAACCAGGACGTGGTGGCCGAAACGGGCCTATACAACCTCACGCAGAACGAGGTCCCGCTGCTGGTCCACTATGGCCCGGACCGCCGCGAGAATTATCTGCTCGTGCGGCTCGACGCCCCGCCGGAAGAGGAAGGCAAAGGGCAGGCCGACGCCGCATCATCCGGCAGCGCCACCGTCCCCGGAGGCGCAGGCGATCCCTTCGGCGGCCCCTAGGAGGACGGGTCGTCGTGCATCCAATTGTCATAAAGTCATATTTAGCCGCGGAGCTTGCTCCGCGGCGCCTCGCCGCGAGCGGCTGGGCTAAATTTCCGATTGACCCGCCACCGGAGTTGCGGCCGTTTGCCGACTACCTGTTGGGAGTCGCCGGAGCGTACGATGGGCGAAACTGTCCCAGTCACTCATCCCGCATTTCAATGACCAAACGAAAAACTACGCAGCTGCTCGCGGTTCTCCTTCTCGCCGCGGCGCCGCTCCCCCTTTTCGCTCAAGAAGACCCGCGCGCGGCGGAAATCCACGCCGCCGCCGCCGAATACCTCGACGCTCTGCGCCGCGGC
>JBIOVA010000259.1:0-50754 GCA_044867485.1 Lacipirellulaceae bacterium
GGAGCCGCGCACGATCGTCCAGCCGCATAGCCAACTCGGACAACGCCCGCAAGTAATTCGCCGAGCCCCCCGCCACCGTCGCGGCCAGCCGATCGGCCGCCAGTTCCTGGGCCAGCGCCAGGCGCCGCGTCAGCACGTGGACTAGCGGATGAAAAAAGTGGATCGCCTGCACGCAGCTCGCGGCAAATCGCCACGCAAAATCGCCGCGCGCGACATGAGCCAATTCGTGCGCAAGCGTCGCCCGCAGATGCTCGTCGCTCCAGCCCGCGCGGTTGGTCGGCAGCAGCACGATCGGCCGCCGCCAACCGAGGACCGCGGGACTCGATACGTGCCGCGAATCGCAAAGCGCTGCCGGCCGCCGCACGCCGAGCCGCCGAGCGATGTCCGCAAATGCCGCGCAACTCGCCGCGTCAACGACGGGCACGCACTCCCGCCGCAGCCGCTCCACGTAGCGCGCCGCCGCGGCCAGCCGCAGCACGCCAATCACCGCTCCCCCAACAAGCCCCCACCCAATCCACGCCTCAATCCCTCCCGCCGCTTGCGGCTCAGCGCGTCCCATCCTCCCAATCGCCGAAACTCCCCGTGCCAACAGCGCCCCAAAGTCGAGATGGGGACCCTCCTGTTCCAACGATCTTGACGACGTCTTCAACTCCGCCGCCGCTGCCCCACCGCCGCCGGCCGCCTCGACCAGGTTCGCCCAATCGCCCATGTCGGGCACGGGCATGGGCGCCAGGAGCGTCATCGCCAGAACCGTCGCCGCCGCTCCAGCCGCCGCCGTTGCCGCCGCCCCGGGCGCTCGCCGCGAGAAGACCCACGTCGCCGTGACGCCAAGCGTCGCGATAATCGCCGTCTGAACCACGCACCACAATGCTGACAGTTCAACCGTCGTCATGGCGTTTGCTCCTTCAAGATTTGCTCGAGCAGCGCCCGCTCCTTCGCCGAGAGCTTTTTCCGTCGCCCGAAGAGATTCACGAGGAGTTGCTCCCGCGACCCCTGGAACACGCGCTCCAGCAGATCGCCCACGAACGTGCGCGACACGTCGTCGAACGTGCGCACCGGCCGATAGCGGAATGGCCGCTGGTCGTTCGTGGCTACCAGAAAGCCTTTCTCCACGAGAATTCGCGTGAGATTCGCCACGGTGACGTACGCCAAATCGAGCCCGCCCGCGGCGAGCTCCTCGCGAGCGTCGGTGGCAGTGATCTCGCCGCGCCGCCAGTACACGTGCATCACTTCGAGCTCCCGATCGGTGAGCTCCTTGCTCGCAGGTCGAACCATGCCCCTTAGGCCCCCATGTTTGAGAATCCAAATTTGGTGGGGCAAACATACGCCGGGAGGGTTCATTTCGACAAGGCCATTCTCAGCCCCGGGCTTTCCCCCCGGGGGCTCTGCAGAGGCAAGTTTGCAACTTCCGCCTTGACGTGCCACAACTCCCGGGCAGAGCCCGGAGCTGACGGGAACGGCGCGGGCGTCATACTCTTGCCAACGCCGCCCTCCAGCGGTCGCACCAGGAGCGGGACGAGCATGGGGCGCAGTTCTCACCGAGCGACGACTCGATCCTCGTCCCGAATGCAGCAAAGCCTTTCTTGCTTCGTTGCCGATGTCGGGGCGTCCTCAGCAAGATCGCGGAAGCAAGAATTGCCAAACGCGCGCCAAAAACGGTCGGTTGCGCGGCTCTCGGCCAGCCGCTCCATGTCGAGGTCGTTGCGCGGCCCCACCGCGTCCCTGCCACGTACCGCAGCCGGAATGGCACGAGCATCAATGCGTTGTGCCCGTCCGGGAAGGCGCCGCCCACGCGAGTCCGTGGGCGGGCCACGTACAGATCAAAACTGACTGCGCTTCGTGCAGACCGTGATGAAGTGCGTCTCTTGCAAAAATAACGATAAATAAATATTGACAAACGATAAGCGATAGCTAAGATGGAAACATCAGCCATGTTGGGCATGCGGTCAAGGACATGAACTTTTCAGCGAGCTGGATGAATGTTCGTGGCACACGCTCCGGGGGCCTTAAGCGTTGATAATTCGTGTCGCATGATGAAGCGTCGCAAGGCCTTGCGTCGATTGGCAGGCGAAGACCGTCTTTCGAAATCGTCCCCAGGGGAGTCACTGCGGTCACAACGTTCCGCTTGAGTTTTGTGCCATGCCCAAAGTTCGACCAGCGTGTGCATCCAAAAATTCAGGTTGGCTACCGCCAGGTTGGTCCAGATGCCGTATGCGTCGGACTCTGACAACAGCGCAAGGGCGCCTCTTTGTTTGCCAGCTTCCTTGGCAAGACGAAGCATTCGCAGAAGTTCTTCAACCATGAAAGCCGTTCGGGCTGAGGTGTTCGCCATGGGCGTAGACATTCGCAAGGCATTCAAGACGTTGAACGCGAAAGCATTCTTCGCAACGCTACTGACACTGGCGCTGTCTGTCACTGGCTTTGCCCAGACGCTTGACAAAGCCAAACTCGACCAGTTTTTTGACCGGCTCGCCGCAAAGAACAAGGCGATGGGCAGCCTCGTCATCGCCAAAGACGGCAACGTTCTTTACAGCCGCGCCATCGGCTACGGCCAGATCGACGGCGCCGAAAAGAAGCCGTTGACCGCGGCCAGCAGATTCCGGATTGCCTCGATCACGAAAACGTACACCGCCGTGATGATCCTGCAGCTTGTCGAGGAGGGAAAACTGAAGCTGACGGATACCCTCGACAAGTTCTTCCCGCAAGTTCCCAACGCCGAGAAAATTACGATCGTGCAAATCCTCGCGCATCGCAGCGGCATCCCAAACATCAGGCGCGATCAGGCAACCTGGAAACCTGGAGAACCAGTAACCAAGGATGAAATGCTCGCGCTGATCGTCAAAGGCACGCCTGAATTCGAGCCGGACGCGAAGAGTTCCTACAGCAACTCCGGCTATTTCCTGTTAGGGCTGATCCTTGAAAAGCTGACCGCCAAACCCTACGGCCAGGCTCTCGAGGAACGAATCAACGCCAAGATCGGCCTTGCGGATACATACATCGCTACCGGACGCATCGATGTGACGAAAGGCGAAGCTCTCACCTATCTCAATATCGGCAGCGACTGGAAACAGGGTTTTGAAACCCATCCGAGCATCGGCTTCCAGCTTATTTCAACCCCCGGAGATATGGCCAAATTCATCGGCTCCCTGTTTGACCTGAAATTGATTTCTCAGCAGAGCCTCAATCAGATGAAATCGATCAGGGACGGCGAGGGGTTCGGAATCGTGCCCTTCACGTTCGCCGGCAAGACCTTCTACGGGAACACCGGCGGGGGCGATAACTACGGATCGTGGCTGGCCTACGAGCCGGAAGAAAAGTTGGCGGTCTCCTACGCCACGAACGCGAAGGTTTATCCGGTCGCCAATATTGTGAGCGGCGTGGTCGACATCTACTACAACAGACCGTTCGAGATTCCCGCCTTGGAGTCAATCGCCGTCAGCCCCGAAATCCTGGACAAATACGTCGGCGTTTATTCCCGAGTCGGCGCCCCCAAGAAATGGACCGTCACGAGGGACGGCGGAACGCTCCTTGTTCAGCCCGGCAGTGAAGACGCAATCGCGATCGAAGCGACGGCCGACGACAAATTCCAACTCTTCAACGGGATAGTAACCTTCGAGTTCGACGTCGCGAAAAGCCAGATGATCCTGAAACGCGGCCCTCTGCCGATGATCTTCACGAAGGAAAAATAGCTGTCGTTGTCGCTGTGGAATACCTGAGAAAGTCGATCACCCATGAAACGAAGCTCCATTATCTTTCTTCAGATCGTCATCGTGCTCCTCGGCGTCGCCGCGCTTGCGCTCCTGCTGTGGGAACCTCAAGTCGAGGGCGTGAACAAGAACCGCACGAACTTTGAAATCTACTTCCAAGATCCATTTCTGGCGCTTGTGTATGCGGGCTCCATTCCGTTCTTCATTGCACTCTATCAGGCGTTCCAGGTGTTGGGGTACGTCGGACGAAATCAAGTCTTCTCGCCGGAAGTCGTGAAATCGTTGCGGACCATCAAGTATTGCGCGCTGGCCATCATTGGTTTTGTTGTCGTCGAGGAAATCTGGATTCTGCTGGCGAGCGGCCGTGACGAAGACAATCCTGGAGCCCCGATTTTTATGGGCCTCCTGATTGTTTTCCCTTCGATCGTCGTCGCCACCACGGCGGCGATGTTTGAACGGATCTTGCAAAATGCCGTGGATCTAAAATCCGAGAACGACTTAACGGTGTAATGAAACCAGCATGGCAATCATCATCAACATCGACGTCATGTTGGCCAAGCGGAAGATGAGCGTCACCGAGCTGGCCGACCGAGTCGGCATCACGATGGCCAACATTTCCGTCTTGAAGAACGGCAAGGCCAAGGCGATTCGGCTATCAACTCTGGAAGCGATTTGCAAAGCACTCCAGTGCCAGCCCGGAGATCTTTTGGAATACAAAATGGAACTTGCTTCTGACGCGGCGATCTTGGCCCAGAGAATTCGCACAACAAGCAACGAGTTGGGCGAACTCAAGTAGCGAGAAGGAAAAAGGGGACGGGAGTCGAATTCAACGACTTCCGTCCCCTTTTCTTCTCATCGTTCAAGGAACCCGAATCGGACGATAAGGTACAGTGGCGGACCGGCTAATGCATGGGAAAGAATTGCGAAATGCAGGCCGTGTTTGACAAGGATTGCGCCGAATCCGATTCCGCCGACCATCGCGATAGCAAAAGCACCAACCAGAAATGAAGGAGTCACCGGCAGGAGCAATCCAAGAGGAAGGAGATGCAGTCCGGAAAATGCCACGGCAGAAATCGTAATTCCGATCCATAGAGCCGGTTGATTTGCTGATGTTCGTCGCATCATCCACGTCACCAGGAAAACGCACAAGCTCACCAGCCCAAATCGAAAGATCAACTCCTCGAAATACGCCGCCCCGAGCAACAACGCCAAACCCTGCCACACCGGAGGAAAGACGTAATCCGACGGCAGCGTCGGCAACTGCGTTCTCAGCAGCCAACCGACGCCGAGCATTGTGCTGACGAGAATGACGGCGAAGGCAATTGCGGCAACAAAGCCGCTTCTCGTCCATTGAAGCCGATGGGTGGCGTCGGAACTCCGAGCCGCGAGGAAGGCGCCAATGAAGGCAGCCGCCACGCACGGAACAAGACGACCGATGGATGTGCCGACGAGAGTAGGAACTCTGGATTCAGGCGGAACGCCAAAACTGGGAATGGCCATCATCGACCACGAGGCTGGCATCATCAGGGCGGAAGCGGCAACCGCGCCAAGCGTCAGCAGCAAGGCAAGCTGCAGGTTGGCTTTTCTTGATCCGGGGTAGAAGTTCATAGGGTCAGCCAGCGATAAGCGTGTGCCTCTCCGCACACCGAACGATACGGCTCAGCGGCGCAGCGGAGCGGCGTCCGCTGCAGCCGTTTGTTCGACTGCGATCGGGGCGAACTGGCGTGATTTCCCGAGATCCCGGAACTCCATGGACACGTTTCGCGGGCTCTGCGTCGGTAGAAATCCACGGTCCCGCGCCTCCTCCACTGCGATTCGAAGAGCTTGCACAAAGGTGTGGCACTTTCTCAATCCGTTCTTGAATAGATACTTAGGGAACGAGAACCCGACATAAATGCTCGCCGCGGCGTCGTGCACCCAGCCCCCATCGGTCTTGTACAAGGGAATGTCAAAGACCGTCTTTATCAAAGTGTAGCGAGCATGCAGGGCCTTATCGCGTAGATCCTTCAAGAAGCGCGCAACTTCATCCTCCTTCAGCCTTTTCTGCACCTCCGCGTACCATTCCTCAAACCCCGCCGACTTGCAACCCTCTGCCTGTAGATAAAGCGTGACGGAACGCGCGGCCGCGAGAAATGCACTCAATCCAAAGTACACGACAGCCTGGTGGCTCGCGTTCTGTTCGATCAGATTGAGAAAAAATTGACACTCAGCAATTTTGATCTCGGTATCGCTGAAGTTG
Organism: Lacipirellulaceae bacterium; assembly: GCA_044867485.1. GTDB lineage: Bacteria > Planctomycetota > Planctomycetia > Pirellulales > Lacipirellulaceae > Lacipirellula. Next base: position 5,947 of record JBIOVA010000259.1, read on the forward strand.
GTTGTAATGACGGACGGGCGTTCACGATCAATAGGAAGCCGGCAATCAGCCGGCTCAAGATGCGGGCTAACGAGGTTGCACTTTACAAGCTCACGTTCTGCCATCAGTACCTCCTCGCAGTCGAACAAGAATTCTACTCCTCTGCGCCGTATAGTGCTTGACAGCGGCGAATTAGACTGTATACAGGCGTATATCACATGCCTGCCGCCGCTCCACTTCACGGCGGAACTCCCATCCTGGCAATACCTTATCGCCGGCCGATCGCCTCCACAAGCAACGGCAAAGACGGCTCTGCGCCGCAGAGTACGCCAATTTCGGGTCATAGGCAGCCGATCTCCATTCGGGGAGGCCAGAAGCTGCTCGATCAATTTCACGACAAGATGCGTACGCTTCACTACGACATCTGACTGGGCCCTGGCGACGGAGAAGGCCGCGCACATGTCGAACCGTCCTGAGCGGGCAACTCGTAGGCCGCTGCAAATGCCCCACAGCGCGACGGAGGGCCGTACGCGGGAAGCAGGCCGAGATGAGGTCTGCGGAGCGACCGGCCTGCGTTGGGCCACGGTTCGCTAGTTTGTGAGCGCTGACCGTGAATGCGGAATCAAGTACTACTGCTCTCATACGACAGCGCAAAGTCAGAACCACGGATTTCCCGGATCAGCACGGATTTTCCCGACGAATTGCCGAACGGCAAGCATGGGCAACGCTTGCAACATGCGGAACAGGCGCGATGCTGGTTTTGATCAGGGAATTCCGTGTCATCCGTGGTTTCTTGAGTTCAACTTAGCGCTGTCGTACTAAGCCGCTACGCCACGACACTTGCGTGGCCCGATTCAGAGGGGTTGAGCGGGATTCGGCGGAGTCGAAAGTGCCGAGTCGTGTCGCATCTTTCCGAGGGACAAGGGGGCAGGGGCATCCTTATGATTCCGCTGCTCGTAAGACTTCAGCCGTCTGAAGTAACGGTCGCTTTGAGAAAGGAGATCGGGGGATGAAGGAGATGCTGGAGATGGAGAAAGTCAGCATGGGTAAGTTGAAGGGGGGCTGAGTAGCGATGTCTTTCTCTCCCACCTCGTCCCATCTCCACGATCTCCCGATCCCCTTTCCAAAAAGCGTGACTGGTTCAGGCGGCTGAAGTGTTACCGCTGCTCTAACCGACTGATCTCGTCAAGCGCCGCTCGCCCCCAATCGAGGCGTGGCCCATTTTCCCCCTTGAAATCCGGCCGCCCCTCGTGGAGTATACAAGCGTCACCCAATCCCCCGAGCGGCCGGGCGACGCGCATTAGCGTTGACCCGTAACTCTGCACCGCCGCCGGACGCGCGTTCACTTTCCGCACCCGTTGTTCCACGACTCGCCGTGCGCTTCGCCAGCGCCGCGGTCCGGATATCCTATGCGCTTCGTCATTCGTCATTCGTCATTCGTCATTCGTCATTCGTCATTCGGATTTCGTCATTTCCACACCCCCCCGAACGAGGGAATTATGTCGCCAAAAATGCGATTCGCGACACAACGACTCCCGCAGCAAGCCGATCAACCCGAGCGACTTTAGACGTTCTATGGCGCAAACCCGGGGAAAAACGCCCCTCACCCCTCACATGACTTTAGACGTTCTATGGAGAAGCAAGCCCGACCGCGCATGTCCCGCGAGCACGCGCATGCCCGCGCGACGCCCTTCGGCGCGTCGGACGGATTGTGCTAAGCTGAACGCAGACCACGATTTGCGGATATTTCATGGCGGCCGACCAGCAAGCACAACGCAGCGTCGATGTCTCCCGGGTACCCCAGGGTTGGTCTCGCACCGTCCGCGCCGCCGCCGGCGACCGCATCGCCCGCTGGGCCGTCATCTTGCCACAGATCGCCGAGCTGGAGCCGCGGCTCAAGGACCTCTCTGACCCCGCGCTCCGCAAGGAAAGCCTCGGCCTGCGGTACCGCGCCCGCAGCGGCGAGCCGCTCGACCGCCTGCTGGTCGAGGCCTTCGCCCTGGTCCGCGAAGCGGGACGCCGCTCTCTCGGCATGAGGCACTTCGAGGTGCAACTGCTTGGCGGCGCCGCGATCCACCACCGCTCGATCGTCGAAATGCAGACCGGCGAAGGCAAGACGCTCACCGCCACGCTGCCGCTGTACCTGGCGGCTCTCGAAGGCAAGGGCGCCCACCTCGCCACCGTGAACGACTACCTCGCCCGCCGCGACGCCGAGTGGATGGGGCCGCTCTACCGCGCCCTCGGCATGACTGTCGGCATCATCCAGGGCCAGCAGCCGCAGGAGCAGCGTCGCAAGGCCTACGCCTGCGACGTGACCTACGGCACGGCGAACGAGATGGGGTTCGACTTTTTGCGCGACCGGTTGCTGCGCCGCACGCTCGCCGCGGGGCAGCAGGACCTCTTCGGCCAGATGCTGGGCGTGTCGCCCGGCGCGGCCAGCGATCAGCCTGTGCAGCGCGACCTGCATTTCATGCTCGTCGACGAAGCGGACAGCATTCTCATCGACGAGGCCCGCACGCCGCTGATCATCAGCGCATTGCCGGGCGAGGACGAGCAGATCGCCGCGGAGGCTTACCGCTGGGCCGCGGAGGTCTCGCCGCAATTCGTCGAGGACGACCACTACGAATACGACCACGACGAACGGGACGTCGACCTCTCGCTCGCCGGCCGGCAGCTTGTCCGCGGGCTCCCCAAGCCGAGCGCCATGGATCGCCTGCCGCTGTCGACCATCTACGAGTACGTCCAGCGGTCGATCAAGGTGAAACGCGAGATGTTCCGCGACCGCCACTACGTCATTCGCGACGGCGAGATCGTCATCGTCGACGAGTTCACTGGCCGCCTGGCCGAGGGCCGCAAGTGGCGGGCCGGCATCCACCAGGCCGTCGAGGCGCAGGAAGGCGTCGAGATTACATTCGCCACCAACCAGGCGGCGCGGATCACGATTCAGGATCTGTTTCTACGCTTCGCCCGTCTCGGCGGCATGACCGGCACGGCCAGCAGCAGCAGCCGCGAGCTGCGGAAAATCTACAAGGTCCACGTCGAGCCGATCCCCACCAACCGCCCGCCTATCCGCAAGCAGCTCCCGACGCTTGTCTTCGGCACGGCCGAGCAGAAGTATGACGCGATTGTCCAAGACGCACTTGACCAGCTCGCCGTGCACCGACCCGTGCTCATCGGCACGCGGTCAATCGACAAGAGCGAACGGCTCGCCGGCCTGTTCGCGGCCCACGGCGTCGAGCCGACGGTGCTCAACGCCCGGCATGTCGAACGCGAGGCGGAGATCGTCGCGGCGGCAGGGCAGGCCGGCAAGCTCACCGTCGCAACGAACATGGCGGGCCGCGGCACCGACATCAAGCTAGGCCCCGGCGTGCACGAGCTCGGCGGTTTGCACGTCATCTGCACCGAGCTGCACGAAGCCCAGCGAATTGATCGCCAGCTCATCGGCCGCTGCGGCCGGCAGGGCGACCCCGGCACGTACCGGCAGTTCCTCGCGCTCGACGACGAGATTCTGCTCGTGGGCTTAGGCCCGAAGAAGGCCGAGCGGCTCAAGCGGCTTGGCGTCGAAGCAACGGGCCCGCTCAAGGGACTCGAGCCGGTGTTCTACAAAGCCCAGCGCCGCGTCGAACGCCGCCACTTCCGCGACCGCAAGGTGCTGCTGTACCACGAGAAGGAGCGGCAGAAAGTCCAGCGGCAGATGGGGCAGGATCCGTATCTTGATACGCCGGGATAGCCAGTGCGACGCATTCGTCTTGGCCACCTGTCTTGCGCGTATCCCCCAATGACGGGGCCGCGGTCCGGCTGATCTCAGACGGCGCCCCCCCATCCTGGTTAACAGCCACATTTTTTCTTGCGTATTTGGAAGCCGAATCCTAGGTTGGCGCGCATCGAGCGCGACCGAAGCGCGCTCGTTCTCTTCTCGTTTGCGCAAGGGGGGTGCTCATGAACACGTTGAAATCGGCGAAAGCCACGGTGTTCGCGCCGAGGCGTGCGCCAGTCACACTCGCGCTGCTCTGCTCAATGGTGCTGGCGTCGAACGCGCTCGCCGCATCGGTCAACTTCCAACAAATCGATTGGGGCGACGGACTCGCCGGTTTCAATGCCTTGAATTCGGATTGGGGGCGCGCGGAGGTGGCGCTAAGTCCTGCGGACACGGCCCTCCTTTTCGCCGACGGCTTAGGCGGTTCCTACGGCTATCTGAATATCGTGACCGACACGAGCGGGTCGGGAGGAACGTCAGGCAACTGGGCCGTGCAAAACGTTCCATTGACCTACGCCAACACGCTGCAACTTGAGGGGCTCATTCCGGACGGTTACATGTTCGACCTGGGCGTTGCTTCCGGAGTCGACGTGGCTTCTTTGAGCTTTGCGGCGTCGATCGACGCAAATCCGATTTCATCGCCCATCACCATGGGGGCCCCCTTCGCGATGGGCGGAGCCACCGTGGACGCCGCGAACCACGTCATGGGCGGTTTGACCGATCTCTCGGACCCGCTCGTGTTTGGAGGCACCGAGAGAAACCCTCCGCCCAAGGCCATGAACACCGCCGGCGCCGCGAGCGGAGAAATGATCCACTCGTCCGGAAAAATCAAGGGCAAGGAAAGCGACGTCCCCGCGATTAACGAGGACGTTAACGGCTGCGCGCCGGGGTCGGCGGCGCGATCGATCCACTACCTTGGACGGCAATTTTCGGGGCTGGCCATGGCGCTGGGGACCGAGACGCCGCAGCAGACCTACGAGAAACTGAAAATGCAGATGGGAACGCAGGTCGGCAAAAACGGCTCCGGCACGACGGTGCCGAACTTCAAGGTTGGCAAGGATCGTTATGACGCGGCGCTGCCAGGCGCCGAGATCATGACAACGCAGACGGGCCGCTCCGCCATGGACTTCATGGATGCGATGAACGGGCTGATCAACTGCAAGGACATCGAAGCGATGATTTATTGGGGGACCGACGCGGCGGGCAAGAGCATGGGCGGGCACGCCGCCTTCGTCTCGGAGATTACCAAAATCAAGGACGCCACGACCGGCGCCATTACGGGCTACAAGGTCAACATTATCGATGACCGCCCGCAAGGCGACGGGACGGCCAACAACACGAAGACGACGCTGGCGTTCGACGCCGCGGGCAATCTCAAGGGCTACGGCACAGGGGCGCAGTTGATCGGTTTCCAGATTGAAATGTTCGTTCCAGAGCCGGCGGCCCTGGCGCTGACCCTGCTGGGAGCCTGTGGCATGCTCGCCGACGGACGGCGGCGGACGCGCGGGGCCCGGTCAATGAGATAGTACGGGCTGTTCAAGTTCCAACTGGACGATCACGCACTTGAACGCCGGCGTCTTGCTCGCCGGGTCGACGCGGCGGCCGACGATCACGTTGGCCTCAGGGTAGTACATCGCCGCGTTGCCGGGGCGAATTTCCGTGAACGGATGCAGCCGCACGCCGCGCAAACTGCCCGCTGGGCCGTGGATCGTGACCGAAGTCGACTCGTCGAGACCAAGTCGCTCGACGTCGTTGGGGTGAATGAGAATCACATCGCGGCGGTCGACGCCGCGGTACAGGTCGTAATCCTCGTAGACCACCGTGTTGAACTGCCCCTCGCTGCGGATCGTCATCAGCCGCAGCTCTCCTCCGCTTGTGCCCTGCAGCGACGGCAGGTCGTGAACATGCAAGTTGGCCCGCCCCGTTGGCGTGGGGAATCGCGCCTCGCGGAATGTGCGACCGCCGATTTGGAACTCCTCCTTCGTCGCGTCGACCTCGGCCAGCTTCTCGAAGCCCGGCACGATCGCTGCGATGGCGGACCGGATGCGGCGGGCGTCCTGCATCGCCCTCCAGTCGATCGGCGCCTCCGTCCCCACCGCATCGGCCAGCGTGGCAATCACCTCGACCTCGCTCTTGGGCCCCTCGTGCCGCCGCGGGCCGCCATCGCTCAACCGCACAAAGTTGAACATCGACTCCTGCGTGGTGGCCTGCGGTTCCTCGTCGCGCGCCAACACGGGCAGGATGAGCGTCTCGCGCGCCAGACCGAACGCGTGGCCTGTGTTGAGCGTCGTGCTCAGGTACACGAGCATGTCGAGCTTTGACAGCGCGCTGCGGGCGAAATGTGCGTCGGGGTTCGAGCCATACAGATTGCCGCCGAGGCAGAAGCCGACCTTCAACTCGCCGGAGGCCGCGCCTTCGATGCATGCCATCGTGTCGCGGCCCGGCGTGGTTGGCAGCCTCACTCCGAAGTGGTTTTGCAGCCGGTCGAACACCGCGTCGCGCAACTTCGGCGTCACGCCCATCGAGCCAATGCCCTGCACGTTGGAGTGCCCGCGAATCGGCAGCAAACCGGCGCCGGGGCGCCCGACCATGCCGCGCAGCAGGGCCAGATTGGCGATCGCTTGCACATTCTCCACGCCGTGGGCGTGATGCGTGATGCCCATCGTCCAACTGAACACCGCGGACTTCGCCTTCGCGTAACGGCGGGCGATTTCATTGATCACTTCCCGCGTGACGCCGCTCTTGGCGACGATTTCGTCCCATGTCGTGACCGCGAGACGCTCCTTCAACTCCGGCCAGCCCTGGCACGCGGCGTCGAGGTACGCCGTATCGTAGGCGCCCATCTCAACAATGCGCTTCGCGACGCCAGTTAGCAGCGCCAAGTCCCCGCCAATGTGCGGCTGCACGTAGAGGCTGGCAATCTTGGTCCCGAACAACAAACTCCGCACGTCGCTGGGAACGCTGAAATTCACAAGCCCCGTCTCAACGATCGGGTTGATGACGACGACTTCGCCGCCGCGGCGTCGCACTTGCATGAGGGTCCGCATCAGCCGCGGGTGGTTGCTCGCAGGATTGCCGCCAATGACGAACACGCAATCGGATTGGTTGAAGTCTTCGAGCGTGATCGTCGCCGTGCCGCTGCCGGTAACGCTGGTCAGCCCCACGCCGCTGGCTTGGTGGCAATAGTAACTGCAATTGTTGACGTTGTTCGTGCCGTACAGGCGAGCGAACAGTTGCAGGAGGAACCCGGCCTCGTTGCTGCTGCGGCCGCTGAAGTACCAAAAGGTTTCGTTGGGATCGACCGCGCGGAGCTTGGCCACCATGCGATCGAACGCCGCCTCCCACGAGATCGGCTGAAACCGTCGCAGCTCGGGCGTGTAGATCACCGGCTGCGTGAGGCGGCCGCAGCTTTCTAGCTCCCGCGGCGAGAGTTGCTGCAACTCGGCTGGTCCGTAGTGGTTCCAGAACTCAGGCCCAATGGCGCCCTGCATATCGGCGACCATGGCTTGGAGCGATTTCTTGCACACCTCGGGAAAGTGGCCGGCCTCATTGACCATACCGCCGCGCTGCCCGCCCATGCCCAACGCGCAGGTCTTGCAGGCGTTCTTGGAGCGCATCGCCTTCCACAGCTTCCCAAAACCGCCCACCTCGCGGGCCTTGCGGAGCGTGTAGAAAACGGCGGGCCAACCGCCGCCGGTGCGAACCTTTTTCATGGCGTGCGTCGGGAGCAACGTGCGAGGGATCGCGGCGACGGACGAGTCCGCCCTGGCCGCGCGGCAGGGCAGGCAGTAGCCTATCTGTACAGCATAAGCGGTGACGCAGGCCATTCCCAGCCGCGTCGCCGCGTGCAGGGAGTGGCCGCCGCTGCAATGGTCGATTCGCTCGAAATCACGCTTGCTCCGGGTCCCGTGCGCGGGTCCATTCAGCCGCCGGGGTCGAAGAGCATTACCAATCGAGCGCTGGTGTGCGCGGCGCTGGCTGACGGCGCGTCGACGCTTCGCGGCGCCCTCGACAGCGAAGACACGCAGGTGATGATCGCAGCCCTAAGGCAACTTGGGATTCGCATCGACGCGAAGGACGCTAGCCGAACGTTGCGCGTCGTCGGATGCGGCGGCGTGATTCCCGCGACGACCGCCGACCTCTTTGTCGCCAACAGCGGCACAACGATGCGGTTTCTCACGGCGCTCGTGACGCTCGGCCACGGGGAGTTCCGCCTCGATGGCGTGGCCCGCATGCGCGAGCGGCCGATGAGCGATCTGGTCGCGGCGCTGCGGTCGCTGGGCGTTGTCGTTGAGTGCGCGGGTGCGGGCGACTGCCCGCCGATCGTCGTCCACGCGGAGGGGCTGCGCGGCGGTCGAGCGTTGATCGGAGGCGGCGTCTCCAGCCAATTTCTCAGCGGGTTGCTCATGGCCGCGCCCTATGCCGCGCAGCCAGTCGAGTTGGCCGTCAATGGAACCCTGGTCTCGGTTCCCTATGTTGCAATGACCGAACGGGTGATGGAGTCGTTCGGCGCCGACGTCGTCGCGAACCCGGATTACAGGGAGATTCGCGTGTCCAACCGCCGCCGCTTCCGCGGGCGGGAGTACCCAATCGAGCCCGACGCCTCGGCGGCCAGCTATTTCTTCGCCGCCGCGGCGATCACGGGCGGTGCGGTCACCGTCGAGGGTCTCACTTGGGACAGCCTGCAGGGCGACGTCGCATTTGTGAAGTGCTTGGAGAGCATGGGCGCCCGCGTGAACTACGGCGACGGCGGCAAGACTCAGATCACCGTCGAAGGCGGCCCGCTCGCAGGCATCGACGTCGATATGAACGCCATCAGCGACACCGTGCCCACGCTGGTCGTGACGGCGCTGTTCGCCGCGGGGCCAACGCGGATCCGCAACGTCGCCCACATCCGCCACAAAGAGACCGATCGCATTGCCGCCGTCGCGACGGAACTTCGCAAACTTGGCGCCGCAGTGGACGAACTCGCCGACGGGTTCGTGATTCACCCGGGCAATCTGCGCGGCGCGGCAATCGATACCTACGACGATCATCGCATGGCGATGAGCTTCGCGCTGGCCGGGCTCAAGATTCCCGGCGTTGTGATCCGCGATCCCGGTTGCACGGCGAAGACTTATCCGGACTTCTTCGCCGACCTCAAGAATCTGGTCGGCTCCTAAGTGCGCAGCGCAGCTCGCACTTAAGCGATCCTCGAACCGGCCTCGTCGCGTCCCAGCCAGATCGTGCTCTGCGACGCCGCCTCGATCAACTCGTCGGCGCGCTCCAACAACGACAGACTCGAATCACTCGGCGGATACGCCTTGGAACTCGGATCGCACGCTTGAAACCGCGCGCTGCAATGCTGACACGCCACGCGCTTGCCGAGATACTCCACGCGGACTTGCAGGTTCCGCCCGCAAGTGGGGCATTCTTGAACGTAATACGTGGCGCCGGCCATACTCATCCTCCTGCGATTGTTCGAGCAGACGAGACGCATTCCACCGCGCGGGGTTTAGGGTATCCGAACGAGCGGCGATTTTCAAGCTTTGTCGCCGCCGCCTGCCGGCGCAATGCGTTCAATCTGGGGAGTTAAAATACTTGAATGGTCAGAACAAATTGCGAAAACGTCACCAAGTCGAGCCCCTCGATCGGCGGGGCCAAGCTCCGGAATTGCGTCTCCATCGCTAACGCATTTCCATAGACACGGCAACGCGGAAAATGGCTCGCGGGTGATCCGGCGGCGGCGTTTGAAGCGGGTCGATCCAGCGAAGCCTCGCCAGTCTCTACGGCCTGAGGCGCTGCGCTCGCGCCACGTTCCTATCCCTAGAGGATTGTCGCTCGGTGCAAAAAGTGCGCCCGTCGGCAGCATCGCCCCGCCGCTCAGCTCCGCGCGGGGAACTTGGGCGACAGACCCCAGATAGCTTTCTCTCGTTTTCATGAAATTCCGCGGGCGTAGCGGCGACAAGCCAAACGACGCGATTTTCCGAGAATCATGCGGTTGAAAACCGGGAATTGAGCGTTTACCGATCACAAAAATCGTCGCTCGACCACTCCGAACACGGTATGATGGAGATGCAGCGTCCGGGGGGGATGCGCGATCGGCCGCACGGCGGCGCGGTCGGCGGTCAGTTGTTTGCCGATTGGCGTTTGGACACGCCGGCGAATGGCGCCGTGGGTCGGAAGATCCGCTCCGTCGGGGTGGCGAGACAAGTCGCATGGCCAACCGAATATTCGTCGCCGCCGTGCTGGTGCTCTGGCTCGGCAGCATGTCCTGGCTGATGGTGGACAAGATTCTGCCGTCGTACTACGACGGCGAAGCTCCCATCACCACCGGCTTCGAAACGGGCGCCTACGTTGCCTGGAAGGTGTCCTGGTCTGGCCGCGAGGTGGGCCAGGCCGCCAGCATTCGCCTGCAAGGGGTATCGAACACCAGCAATCTCGAGAGCCGAGTGGTGCTCGAAGACGTCCCCCTGCTGGACCTCGTACCCGCCCTCATGCGGCAAGTCGTGGGCGACATTGGGCGGATGAAGCTCGACGCCCGCACCACGCTCGAGTTCGATTCGCTCGACAACTTTTCCGGGTTCCGCAGCGTTGTGTCGATCAACGATATCTCGCCGGTACTCGAACTGAAGGGCGAAGTCACCGGGGGTTTCTTGGAGTTGAAGGTGCAATTCAACGGCGTCGAATACGCGCCGCACGTGCCCATACCTGATCAAACGACGCTCAACGAATCGCTGTTCCCCGACGCCAAATTGCCGTACATGTACGTCGGTCGGCGGTGGCACGAGGAAGTCTACAGTCCCTTCCGCTCGCCCAGTTCGCCGGTTGAGACGGTCGAGGCCGAAGTGACCGGGATGGAGCGGATCGAGTACGGCGGCGAGTTAGTGCGGGCGTTCCGCGTTGAGTTTCGCGGCAGCCCAGGTCCCGGCGTGCCGGAGGAGCAGCGGCTCCAGGCAGTCGCCTGGGTGCGTGCCGAAGACGGCTTGGTGCTCCAACACGATTTACTAATCGCCAGTTCGAAGTTGCGCTTCGAGCGATTGCCCGACGACGAAGCTACAGAAGTCGGTCGCGAACTGCTCACGCCGACGGAACGTGGCCGGCGGGGCCGACGCGGAAATTGGCCAGGCATACGCTGGCAACAGGAGGCGTGGTCGCCGCAAGAACGGCCTGGACGCGGTACGGCCACATGGCGTCCGCCGCTTGACGCAGCGACGTCCCCCAGTCTGTAGGCCCCGTTCACTCGTCGGTCACTTCCTCGCACGAGCGTTTCACCGCCCCATGCTTCGTTTCGTCAACGTGACCCGGACCTACGGCCCGCACGTTGCCGTGGATGAGCTAAATCTTGAGCTCAACCGGGGCGAGCTCTTCGCGCTGCTGGGCCATAACGGCGCCGGCAAGACGACGACGATCAAAATGCTCGTCGGGCTGCTGACGCCCACAGCGGGGTCGATTCACGTCGGCCCGTACAACGTGGTCGAGAATCCCCGCGAAGTGAGCCGCCTGATTGGCTACGTCCCCGATCAGCCGTTTTTGTACGACAAGCTCTCGGGCCGCGAGTTTCTGCGGTTCGTCGCCGATATGCACGGGCTGGCGGAGCCTGCCGCCATGGCCGCGGTCGAGCGCGAGTCGCAGCGCTTTCAGCTCCAGGACTTTATCGATCAGTTGACCGAAAGCTACTCCCACGGCATGCGGCAGCGCACCGTCTTCGCCGCCGCGATGATCCATCAGCCCGAAATCCTCGTCGTCGACGAGCCGATGATTGGCCTGGACCCGCACAGCATCCGATTGGTGAAGGATTTGCTCAAATCGTACGCCGAGGCGGGCAAGGTCGTGCTGATGTCGACGCACACGCTGCAAGTCGCGGAGGAGATCGCCGACCGCGTGGGAGTGATGCGCGACGCGAAGATCGTGTTCGAGGGCCGCGTGGACCAGCTTCGCGCCGCGATCCCCGATGGCGGGCAGACGCTCGAGTCGCTGTATTTGGCGCTGATGAACCGCTAGCGGCAAGGTTCGCAGCGATTCCGCCTCGGACCGCAAGCCCATTCCGCCTGCCACACCCAGGCCGGAAGGCCTGGTCGTCCCACCGACTGGCGTCGGCGGCTACAATTGAAGGGAAAACGTCCTCGCCGTTCGCGTCGCCCGCCCTATGTCGCAACTTGCCGTTCCCAACTTCGCCGACGCCGCTCAGGTCTGCGGCGCCCTGCCCTCGCACGAGCGCGAGGGGCAGATTTTCTGGCGGTTGCGCGTGCAGATGGCGCGGGCTCACTTGCGATTCGTGTTCACGCAGGCCCGGCTGCGAACGTCGCTTGTCATCGGGCTCAGCCTGTTCTTTTGGTTCGGGTTGTTCGCCCTGTTCTTCAAGGGTTTCGAGTTCGTCGTCCAGCACGTCGAGGCGCCGGGCGCCGCGTACCATGCTCAGACGATGCGGTTCGTGTTTTCGCTGTTTTTCCTCTCCCTGCAGGTCATGCTCATTTTCTCCGCCGGCATCATCTTGTACGGCGGGCTGTATCCTTCGCGCGAGACGGCATACCTGCTGACGCTCCCCGTGCGCGACGAGCGGCTCGTATATTATCGCTTCCAAGAAGCCCTGCTGTTCAGCAGTTGGGGGTTTTTCCTATTGGCCAGCCCGATGCTGTTTGCTTACGGCCTGGTGGTCGAGGCGCCTTGGTATTACTTCGTCTACCTACTGCCGCTGATGGCGTCGTTCGCGTACATCCCGTGCTCGTTGGGCGCCATTTTTTGCCTGCTGTTGATTCATCGATTACCACGGATGCGGCGCCTGCTGGTGGGCGCCGCCGCAATCGGGATCATCGGCGTGGCGTATCTCAAAATCTGGAAGACGCTCGAACTCTCCGACGTAGAGTTTCTCGGCAACTCCTGGTTCAAAGAAACCCTCCATCGCTTCCGCTTCACGCGCGGCGAGTGGCTCCCCAGCACCTGGCTCAGCAACGCGCTGATCGAGTCGGCTCGCGAGTCGCACAACAATCCCCGCGACTTACCCTGGCTCGAAGGCGGCAAGTACCTCGTCGTGCTGGTGTCCAACGCGATGGTGCTGCATCTCGCCGTCGTGTGGCTCGGCAAGCACGTCTACCGCCGCAGCTACTGGCAACTGCACTCCCGCCGGGCGCGGAAGCCCAAGCTCTCGATGGCATGGGTCGACCGCGTCGCCGCCGCGGGCCTCGCCGGGTTTCCTCGCCAGACGCAACTTCTCATCCTGAAGGATCTGCGACTGTTTCGCCGCGATCCGGTGCAGTGGTCGCAGTTTCTCATTTTCTTTGGCTTGCTCTTACTGTACTTCGCCAACGTCGATCGGTTTCGACAGCATAAGTCGGACCTCAACGTCATGACGTGGGTTAACATCGTGAGCTTCCTGAATCTCGCGGTGGTCGGGCTGATTCTGTCGACCTTTACCACGCGGTTCATCTATCCGCTGATTAGTCTCGAAGGCCGGCGGTTCTGGATCTTGAGCCAACTTCCGGTCGACCGCGACACAATCCTGTGGAGCAAATTCTTGTTCGCGACATTTGGCTCCTGGCTGCCGTGCGCGGCGCTGGTCGGCATCAGTGACGTCATGCTTGACGTATCGATGATGGTCGTCGCCGTCCACCAGTTGATCTGTGCGCTGCTCTGCGTGGGACTGGCGGGCATGGCCGTGGGCTTCGGCGCCCTGATGCCCAATTTTCGCGAACAGTCGCCGTCAAAGATCGCCGCGGGGTTCGGCGGGACGCTCAACCTCGTACTCAGTGCCCTCTACATCATGGCCGTCGTGCTCATGACGGCCTTGCCGTGCCACTTCTACCTGCTGGCCGGCCGCGCCGACATGCCGCCCAAACTGCTCCAGCCGTATTACCTGCGGCTGTGGATGATGCTCGGCATCGTGGGCTCGGTGGTGTTGGCGGCGCTGGTCACGGCGCTGCCGCTACGCGGCGGCCTGCGACACTTCCGGCGGCTGGAAGTGTGAACACGACTCGCGCGGTTAACCCGCGAAGTTCCATGCGGTTGCCGCTAGGGGCGCCTCGCCCTGGAAGCATGCACCACAGCCCCCTATAATCCGGCGATTCGGCCTTTCAACGGGGCCGAATTTGACGGCGCCGAGGAGCGGCTTGAGATGACCATCAACGCGACATCGACGGAACGACCCTTGCGCATCGGCGCCGTCGCATATCTGAACACTGTGCCGCTCATCGACTGCCTGTCGGACCTGTTACCATCGGCGGAACTGGTGCTCGACCACCCGAGCCGATTGGCCGACAATCTCGCCGCGGGCCGCCTTGACGTCGCGCTCGTGCCCAGCATCGAGTTGGCGCGACATCCCGAGTGGTCGATCGTCTCGACGGCATGCATCGCAGCGCGCGGGCCGGTGCTCAGCGTGAAGGTGCTGTTTCGCCGCTCGCCGGCGGAGGTGCGATCGCTTGCGCTCGACGAAGGGTCGCGTACCAGCGCCGTGCTTGCGCAAATCTTGTTGGCCGATATGCACGGCGTGCATCCGACGTTGGACGTCCTGCCCGTCGATGCCTCGCCCAGCGACGCAGAATCTGACGCTGTGTTGGTGATCGGCGACCGTGCGATTCGCTCGCCAGACGGCGACTTTGTTGAGACATGGGACTTGGGCGACCGCTGGTGCCGTTGGACGGAGCTACCGTTTGTGTTTGCCATTTGGGCGGCTCGCCCCGGCGTCGACCCGTCGCTGCTGGAGCCGGCGCTCGAATCCGCCCGCGACGCCGGCCGCCGCAACCTCGAACGCATCGCCGCCCGGCAATCCGCGGCGATGAATCTACCGCAGGATCTGGTGCTCGCCTACCTGCGCGACCACCTCCATTTCCACCTTGGCCCAGGCGAGCGTCGCGGCCTCAGCTTGTTTTTTCGCCGCGCCTCGGCACTAGACATGATTCCCTATTCCACGAAGTTGCGTTTCGATGATCGCCCCGTTAAGCATTAGCTACTTGCTCGACAAGGCCGTGGCAGGCGAACGGCTCTCGCCCGAAGAAGGTCTGCACCTGCTGGAATGCCGAGACCTGGCCGCACTCGGCCGCGCCGCGAACGAGGTGACGCTGCGGCTTCACCCGGAGAACTACCGCACCTTCAACATCGACCGCAACATCAATTACACGAACGTCTGCACGGCGGTGTGCGACTTTTGCGCTTTCTATCGCACGCCGAAGTCGCCGGAGGGCTACGTGCTCGACCGCGAAACGCTCTATCAGAAGATTGAAGAGACCGTTGCCCTGGGCGGCGATCAGATTCTGCTCCAAGGCGGCCTGCATCCCGACTACAAGATCGAGTGGTACGAAGATCTGCTCCGCGACATCAAGTCCCGTTTCCCGCAGGTGAACATTCACGGCTTCAGCCCGCCAGAGATTCACCACTTCACCAAAGTCTCGAAACTGCCGCTGCGGGAAATCCTCGAACGACTCAAGACGGCCGGCTTGGGGAGCCTTCCGGGCGGCGGCGCTGAAATCCTCGTCGACCGCGTCCGCCGCGCCATCACCCGCGGCAAGGTGCTCACCGACGACTGGCTGGCCGTCAACCGCGTCTGGCATCAACTCGACGGCCGCAGCACGGCGACCATGATGTTCGGCCACGTCGAGACGCTCGCCGAGCGGATCGAGCATCTCGAGCGGCTGCGACAACTGCAGGACGAAACCGGCGGGTTCACGGCGTTCATCTGTTGGACCTTTCAGCCCGACCACACCGACATGGCCGACACGCCGCCGGCAGGGTCGTTCGAGTATCTGAGAACCAACGCGGTGGCCCGGCTATACCTCGACAACTTCGCGAACATTCAGTCAAGTTGGGTCACGCAGGGTCGCAAGGTGGGCCAACTCGCGCTGCTGTACGGCG
Source organism: Lacipirellulaceae bacterium (assembly GCA_044867485.1). Classification (GTDB taxonomy): domain Bacteria; phylum Planctomycetota; class Planctomycetia; order Pirellulales; family Lacipirellulaceae; genus Lacipirellula. Next base: position 21,506 of record JBIOVA010000259.1, read on the forward strand.
CCAACGACATGGGCAGCCTCATGATCGAGGAAAATGTGGTGGCCGAGGCCGGCACCGTGCACCATCTCACGCTGGAGGAGATCCGAGGGACGATTTCTGAGCTGGGCTACGTTCCACGCCAAAGGAACGTCTTCTACGAGTTGATCGACGAGGACCGGCAGTCGGCGTCGATTCTTCCGCACAGCCGCCCCTTGGTGCAAATCGCAGAGGTTTAGTGCTGTCGGCGGCCAAGGAGGCGCAGAATCCGGCGCAGTTTGCGTCGACTGCCGTAGGCGTAAGATTCGTTTTGCCGGCTGGGGCGTAGCTCCCCGTCGCTGCCGGCGTCGCGGAGGACCTCCCGCGTCGTCGGCCGGGCCAGCGTCGAGAGGTGCATCATTACTGACGACGCAATCTGCGTGTCGCGTCTGGCGTATGAAAAAACCTGTGGGCCATTGCGCGTCGATTAGTTGCGTCACGGCTTACGAGATGGCGTGCGGCGCAAAGGACAAAGCCAAAGCCATAGAATCCGCTGACCGGTTCGGGAACCGCAGCGGAGAAAGACGAGGTAGCGCCAACGGCCTTCTGCCAGATGAGAAAGTCGGCGCCATCGACGACGCCATTGCGATCACCATCCGCAGCTAAATCAATTTGAGATACAAATCCGGCTCGCCATAAGTCGAGGTCGAGTCCATCGACCGCCGAGTCGCTGTTGTAGTCACCAGCTATCGGAGCATCGCGAATCAGAATTGCGTAGCTGAATGGGTCGACATCGAACAGTTCCGAGTTGACCGGCGAGAGCGACCAGGAGCCGACGAGCGGATCGACCTGGTTGTCCAGGTCGAGGCTGGCTCCCTCATTTGGAGTCGCCAGCAGAAACGACTCGCCGGCAGGGAGCGTCACGGAATCCGTCAGATTTGATGTGTTGACGAGCCATTTTCCCCACGAATAGTCCCACGGTGTGACGCCCTGCAGATCGACCTCGGGATTGACGCCATAAGTTCCGCCGACCTCGTCGGCGGGCAGCGACGGCTGACTGTTTGCAGGCGAGGTGATATTGAACCATCGGTTGTCTTCAAATGTGAACGTCTCTGGCAAGGTATTTGCGCCAGAGTTGAGAGTGTCGAGTAAGTCGCCTTGGTTCCAGAGGACGATATTGCCAGCGATGACGCCGCCCTGTGTCTCGATGAACGGAGGAGTGGGGTTTTCACTGAGAATTCGGAACACATAACCGCCTGGACGATAGACGACGTTGTTACGAAACACTCCGTCCCCAACGTTGACAAAGGAAGCGGCGGCGCGAATCCCCGGACTTGCTCCGCCATTGTTGAGAATCACGTTGCCCTCGGCCACGATACGGGCGGCCTGGACGTCGCCGAGAAACGCAGGAGTATGACCGCCGCTGCCGCCAATCTGGACGGAACGTTCGTTGGCGTTTACGAATCGATTGGCGCGAATGACGATGTCGGCCGCGCCGGCTTTCGCTTGTATGCCGGTCCCGCTCCCCGGCGACGTGTTCTCAATATAGGAGCGTTCCACGACGCCCTGTTGGGAACCGAGAAAATTGACCCCGGTCCAAGATCCCCCCCATCCAATGACCTGGACACGGTCGATGTGAAAACCCACGACACGGGTAAGTTTGATGCCGTCGCCTCCGCCGTTTTCCAGCCTTAGTTCGCGGAGGGTGATATTCTCGGAAGGTTCGATGAAGCCGGCATCGTCGATGTTGATGCCGTTGACCGAGGCGTTGCGAATAATCACGTCGGAAACCGTCACATTCTTTACGCTGGAGAACTTGAGGCCTTCGCCCAGCCCATCGGCATCGATGATTCCACGGTTTGCGGGATCGGCGCTGCGAAGGGTGACTCCATTGAGCGCCGTCGCAGTGAACCTGCCGGGATAGACGCCCGGCGACATGACGATTTCATCGCCGGCCGCGGCAATTGTCAGGGCGGCCTGAAGCTCGCTGCTGGTGGAAACCGGGATCAAGCCGCCCGCGGCTTGATCGAGCTCAGTTGCCGCATAGCCGCAACAAAGGCCAAGAGCGACAAAGAGTCGAACAGACCCGTTGACGCAGACATCGTGGACTGAACAGCACATGAATGATTCGTTCTCTCGATGCGACGTCTTGGCGACCGAGGAAATGCCGATTGACCGTGTGGCATACCTTCGAGATTCTAACGTTCCGGAGCTAACGTGGAGACTAAGTCCCGAGAGTGCTCGAGAATACCGTAAATCCAGACTTAACACGCAGCGATGCCCGCGATCTGCTTCGCGCCGCCAGCGTGAAAAGGTCGAGTCGGAAACAGGGTCGGCGGGCGTTTGAGTTGCATGCAAAGCGCGTAACTCACCTAAACTTCCGCCGCGCACGCGGCATGCGAAATCATCCCGGGTGACGATCGTGGCTTCCTTCATCGACGACGCGGCAGACGGAACTGGAAGAGCTCTTCCCCTCGCACGTTGTGTGCGCGTTGCTGGGACAGTCGATCGACGTGTCCTTCTGGCACCACCTGCAAGTGACCGACGAGCATTTCGCTAAGGTGGAGCAAAATCCGGCGCAGGCAGCATCCGCCAACCCGCGGATGAGGCAGACCACCGGCGAGGACGAAAGTGAGAATCCTGTACACCTGCGCGACGTGACGCAAGTTGGCGAAGTCTGACGTAGGGTAGGACGCCTTTTCCGCACAGCCGCCACAATCTGCACGCGCTGCCCATCGTAAATTGAGCGGCGAACGCTACTTGCGTCGACAGGCGGCGCCCGCCCGTATATCCTTCAGGAAGGCGCCCACTGCCCCGCGCTTCGGACCGGTCGCTTAAGCGACCAGTCCGCCCCGCCGCGAGCGCCCTGCCGCAGGCTCACTCCTCCCGCGACGCGCCCCCAATGATCGAAGCCCGCTCGCTGACCAAGGCCTACGCCGACCTGCAGCGGGGGCAGTTCGTGGCGCTCGACAGCCTGTCGTTCACGGCTCGCAGCGGCGAGATATTCGGCCTGCTCGGCCCCAACGGCGCCGGCAAGACGACCGCACTCCGCATCCTCAGCACCGTGCTCGCCCCCACGCGCGGCACGGCCATCGTTAACGGCTTCGACGTCGTGACTCAACCCGCACTCGTGCGTCGGCACATCGGCTTCATCTCCGCCAACACCGCCGTCTACGACCGCATGACCGCCTGGGAGTTGGTCGAATACTTCGGCCGCCTTCATGGTCTCGACGACGAGCCGCTCCGCGATCGCATGGAACACCTCTTCGACCGACTGCAGATGCAAGACATTCGCGACCTGTTAGGCGCCAAGATGTCGACCGGCATGAAACAGAAGGTGTCGATCGCCCGAGCGATCGTCCACGATCCGCCGGTCCTCATCTTCGATGAAGCCACTAGCGGGCTTGACGTACTCGTGGCCCGGGCGCTGCTGGAAGCGGTGGCCGAGCTCCGCGCCCAAGGCAAGTGCATCGTGTTCTCGACGCACATCATGCGCGAGGCCGAGCGGCTCTGCGACCGCATCGCCATTGTCCACCACGGCCGGATGCTCGCCGAGGGAACGCTGGAAGAACTCGGCGACCGCTACGGCCAGCCCGACCTCGAAGAGTTGTTTTTCGACCTGATCCGCCGCCAAGACCCGCAGCTCTTGGCGGGGTGAACTCCTTCGACCCGGTCATTCTGAGGTCCGCCGAAGAATCTAGCGTCCATCAAGTCCACGCCAGACTCTTCGGCAAACCTCAGGGTGACATACGCACCATGCAGTGGAAAAACGTCAAGCTGATCTTCTTCCGCGAGATGCGCGACCAGTTGCGCGATCGGCGGACGCTATTCCTGATCGCTGTGCTACCACTGCTGCTCTACCCGCTCTTGGGAATGAGCTTCTTTCAACTATCGCAGTTCCTCCAGCACCACGCGGCCAAGGTGCTCGTCCTGGGCGTGGATGAGGTCGAGGGCGTCGACTGGCTCCCGCCGCTGATCGACGGGAAGTACTTCGCCGCCGAGCTGTTCGACGACCCGTCGCATCAGCAGAACATGCAAATCGTGTTGCCGGAGGCGTACCCCGACGTCGACTTCGGCGGCGACGCCGCGGCGCTCGACGCCGCCACGCGCCGCGTGTTGGAGGAAGGCCGCGTCGAGGCCGTGCTCCAATTCCCCAAGGGCTTCGCCGACCGCCTCGAGAAAGTCCGCCACGCGCTGGCCAGCCGCCAAATCGAGGCCGCCGGGGAAATCCCCAACGTGCCCATCCTCCACAACTCGGCCAACGAGCGATCGCAGCTCGCTCAGCTTCGCACCGACCAGGTGCTGCGCCGTTGGCGCAACGCCGTGACCGAGCGCAACCTCGCCGACAGCGACGTGCCGATGGAAGCCACGCGGCCGTTCGAGCCCCAGCCCCGCGACGTGGCCCTCGAACGCCAACGGCATGCCGCCGTATGGTCGAAGGTGCTGCCGTTCATCGTATTCATCTGGGCGCTCACCGGCGCCTTCTACCCGGCGGTCGACCTGTGCGCTGGTGAGAAGGAGCGCGGCACGCTCGAGACGCTGCTCACAAGCCCCGCGCTTCGCCGCGAGATCGTGTGGGGCAAGCTTCTGACGGTGATGACTTTTAGCACTGCGACTGCGCTCTTGAATCTGTCGAGCCTGGGTCTGACCGGAAAATTTGTCATCGACCAGCTCAGCCAGGCCGGGACGTTTGGCGATCAAAACCCGCTCTCCATGCCGCCGTTGGCCGCGCTGATCTGGCTGGCCGTGGCGCTCGTGCCGATTTCGGCGCTGTTCAGCGCCTTGTGCCTGGCCTGTGCGGCGTTTGCCCGCAGCACAAAAGAGGGGCAGTATTATCTCATGCCGCTCATGCTCGTGAGCATGCCGCTCATGATGCTGCCGATGTCGCCTGGCGTGGACTTGGACCTGGGCAACAGCCTCGTGCCGATCACCGGGATGGTCCTGCTGCTGCGGTCGGTGATCGAGGGCCAGTATCACCTCGCCTGGAAGTTCATCGTGCCCGTGGCGGGCGTCACGTTCGCGTGCTGCCTGCTGGCCATCCGCTGGGCCGAGGAGCAGTTCAACCGCGAGAGCGTCCTGTTCCGCGAGAGCGAACGGCTCGACCTGCGCCGCTGGCTGGTCCACGTCGTCCGCGACCGCGCCGACACGCCCAGCTTCGCCCAGGCGGCCCTGTGCACGGCCGTCATCCTGATCGTGCAATTCTTCATCACGGCGAGCTTGAGCGCCCAGTCCATCGACTCGATCGGATTCGACTTCCTCGCGCGGATGCTGCTCATCACGCAAATCGCCAGCGTGTTTGCGCCCGCGGCGATCATGACGCTCATCCTCACGCGCATGCCGCGCCGGACGTTGCTGCTCGACAAGCTGCCTCAATGGTCGGACTGCGCAGCGGCGGCCGCGTTGGCCGTGCTGTTCCATCCGCTGGCGGTGCGATTTGCGGAGGCGCTGCAGAAGCTTTACCCGCTCGCTCCGGGCGTCAAGGAGCAAGGCGAGGCGATCGAATCCGCGTTGGCCGCCGCGCCAAATTGGTGGATCGCTTTTACGCTCATCGCTCTGCTCCCCGCCCTCTGCGAGGAGTTGGCCTTCCGTGGGTTTATCCTGTCTGGCTTCCGTCACATTGGCCACAAATGGTGGGCGATCGCCCTGTCGGCTCTCGCCTTTGGCGCCGTCCACGCGTTCCTGCAACAAAAGATTGCCGCGGCCGCGATTGGCCTGGTGCTCGGCTTCCTCGCGGTGCAGACGGGCAATCTGCTCCCATGCATTGTGTTCCACGCCACGCACAATGGCCTGCAACTCGCCGTGCAATTCTGGGCGAAACAAGCCGGCGACGCGACCGATGGCCCGCTGGCCCGCCTCCTGGGCGGCGAGGCGCCCCTGGCGTATCATCCGGCGACAGTCGTCGCTTGCGCCGCCGCGGCGGGAGCGATCCTGTGGCGGATGCACGGACTCAGCTATCGCCGCACGCCGGAGGAGCAGCTCGAAGAAGCGCGCCGCCGCCAGGACACGCCGCTGGTCGGCGCGTAACGCGCCAACCTCGGCCGGCATCGACGCGAGATTCCTCGTTCTAGCCGCGGGCGGAAGGCCGCCGGTCAGCCGCTGACATCCGCACGCGGCTACAATTGGCGTGCTTGCAGCGCTTCCGGGCGAAGTTCATCACATGGCAACCTCAACGCTTCGCGCCCGTTGGATATTGCCGATTGATCAACCGCCGATTTCCGGCGGATTTGTGTCTGTCGTCGACGGTCGCATCGCACGCGTCGACAGCGCCGCGCCCGATGGCCCGGTCGAAGATCTGGGCGATGTCATTCTGATGCCCGGGTTGGTCAACGCCCATGCGCATCTCGAGTTCAGCGACCTGACGGCGCCGCTGGGTCAGCCCGGCATGAGTTTACCGGCGTGGATTCGCCTGGTGATCTCCGAGCGCAAACGCGCCAATCACAAGGCTGCCGCGGCCATCGCCGCCGGAATGGCCGAGAGCCGGGCCGCAGGCGTCACGGCCATCGGCGAAATTAGCACAGCGCCTGCGGCGGCGTACCTGGATTCCGATCCGAAGCCTGCCGTCGTTGCACTACAAGAAGCGATCGGGTTCTCCGCGCACCGCGTCGACTCCGTGTTCAACGACCTGACGAGTAGGCTCGACGCGGCGCCCCCACCCACGGGACTCAGCCCGCACGCTCCGTACACAGTCCATCCGCGCCTGCTGGAGCGAATCGTCGAGTTGGCCGCGGCCCGCGGCGTGCCCGTCGCCATGCACCTCGCCGAGTCGCCCGAGGAGTTGCAGCTCCTCTCCGACGGCGACGGCCCGTTTCGCGACTTGCTTGACGAGCGAAGCATGTGGGACGCCGACGCCATCCCGCGCGGCTCGCGGCCGCTCGACTACTTGCGGCGGCTCGCCACGGCGCCCCGAGCGCTCGTCATCCACGGCAATTACCTCGACGCTGACGAAATCGAGTTCCTCGGCCAGCGCCGCGACGCCATGGCCGTCGTCTATTGCCCGCGGACGCACGCATGGTTCGGGCACACGACTTATCCGCTCGACGCGATGCTGCAACGCGGCGTGCGGATCGCGCTGGGCACCGACAGCCGCGCGTCGAATCCCGACCTCGACCTGATGGCGGAGGTGCGATTCGCCGCCCGTCAGTTCCCGCAAGTCGACCCTGCCATGTGGCTCCGCATGGCCACGCTCGATGCGGCCATTGCGCTCGGCCTTGGCGATGAAGCTGGCAGCCTCACGCCAGGCAAATGGGCCGATATGATTGCGCTTTCCTGCGGAGAAGGCTGCGACCCGCTCGCGTACGTTGCCTACGCCAACGCGACCATTCGGCGAATTTGGATCGCTGACCGCCCGTGGCCGAGACACTCCGAAACTCGGAGTTCCAGCTTCGGAGAAACGGGAGAGCAGGATCCTACATCTCCTGAACCTTCTTGATAAACGCCGCCAGGTCCTCGAGCGTCTTCTTCGGCACGACCATCTCGCCGTCTAAACGGCCCTCGCCCAGATTGACCGAGAACCCGACCGGAGGTCCGGCAGGATACTCGGGAATCGTGAAGCCCGGGACTCCCAACTGTCCCATCGCTCCGCGCATGGCGCGATCGAACCACGCGACGCACCCCGGCGGGCTGATGTACGCGATCCACCGTGCGTCGGGATTCATCAAGCCCGTCGTCGTTCGCACCTCCTCGGCCTGATCGAGCCCAGCGCCGCCGCTCCGGACAAACTCGATCGCTTTTGCGGCGCTCACCTCAGTTCCGACCGACCACATGACGGTGTCCGCGTCCACGGTCGCCACGTATTGCCGCAACTTGCCGTCTTCGCCGACCATCGCTTCGAAGATTGGTTTGACCATCGGCACGTTCTCGTCGCCGGCGGCCGCCAGCACGTCGGCGACCATCAGCACCGCCGGCTTGCCGGCCACCTGCACGTCGGACAACTCATATGTGATCTTGATGAGGCTGGTCGATTTGGCGACCATCTCATTCCAGATTTCCATCGACGTTCGCATCGCCTCGAGATACGCCGCGGAATCGGCCACTTCGCCGACCATGTAAATGTTGCTATAGAGCGGGTCCTCCTTGTCCCCGGCCAGGATGCACATCGACGTGGACCGAACCTGCATCGCCGCTTGCCAGGCCTCTTCGAGCTTCTGCCATTGCGTTTCGTCGATATCGTCGAAGCCGTAGATCTCGGGAAATTGTTCGATCATCGCCCGGCCCAACTTGGCCAACGACTCGCCCCAGCCCTCCGGCAGCGGCCCGCCGCCGGCCATGACGAACGGCGCCGCGGGATACGCGGTGAGCGGCGACGCCGCCAACTTCGGCAGATCTTTGGCGCCAGCCAAGACGCCGTCGCCTTCCAGGATCAAACGCTTGGTCACCCGCACGTTCGTCGCATCGTCGATCGCCAATCCGACCGCCCCCGCCGCGACCTCGGCCCCGAAAAACTCGAGGACTCGTTCAGACATCCGCATCATCGCCTTGGATTGTTCCAGCATTTGGGCGAACGCGGGATCGGCAAACTGCTGCTCCATCTGTGCGGCCTCCGCCGCGTTGCCGGCACGACCCATCTCCAAGAGTAAGTCGAGCCCCGCGGGCAGCAGTACGAGCGCCACGTCGTTCGCCGCGACCCATTCGACGAGCGGCGTGAGCTGCTGTGGCTGCTGCGGCGACGCACTCAGAAGCGCCTCCATCGTGGGCCGGTGCTCAACGTTCATCAGCAGGGCATAGTCGCCTCGCTTGGCCACCAAGACCTCCTCGCCGGCGATCGTCACCCGGCCGATGGCGCCCGTGGCGTCTCCGTTGATCGACGACGCCAGCGCAGCGTAGTCGCTCACCGGCAGGAGCAAGAGCGGCCGCGGCCCGGCGGCGTTTTCGCCGCCGGGCAACACTGCCAAGAGGGCGTCGCCGGCTTCGTTCAGCCCGTCGCCCAGGCCGGTCGCCGACTTAATGAGGGCTAGCGGGGCTGGCGGCGGCACTTCCGAAAGCCCGGCGAAGAGGTTCATGACCCCCTCCAGCTTATCGTTCGTCGCGGCCAAGTTGCGAACGACGGCGAACCCCATCGCGTCGGGCGGCACGTGATCGAGCACGCCCTCCGCACGCACCGCCGCCAGCCGAGCCGTTAATAGCACGAACAAGGCGACGCAGCGAAAGAGTTGATTCATGACAGCGCGCTCCCGTCGCAACTTCAGTTCCGAAGTGAATTTCGCAGCTCCAAGGGCGATCGGCCGCATTATCAGCCGCCCCATGCCGCTGGACAAGTCTCGTCTTGGTCCGCGGGGCATCCCACTTGCGGCGACAGCCGTCCGTCCGCGATTGCATAGGCGAACGCCCAGTGAAACCCCAGCCCAATAAGCACCGCCACATGAAACACTTCATGCCACTGCACGACGCCGGGCCACACGACCGGCCACCGGATGAACTCCAACACGGCGCCAATCGAGTAAGCAATCCCGCCCCACAAGATCGGCTCCATAAACCGGTAGCCAAACCGCCGCCAGATCGACAGGCCCGTGTAAGCGCCAAGCCAGCCCATGCCGAGGTACAGCGCCAACCCCAGCCCCGGCGGCATCGTGTTGAAGTAGAGCGTCTTGAGCGCGATGGCCGTCACCGCGTATCCCCACACCAGCGCCAACATGCCCCAGCGCCCCCAGCCGCGGAATAGGATGACGTGCACGGGCGTGAACGTACAGGCGATCAGCACAAAGATCGCCGCATGGTCGAGCACTTTCATCACGTGTCGCGGCGTCCCGTTGGGAGGGAGCAGGTGGTACACGCCGCTGATCGACAACAAGAACACGCTGCCGATCACGAAGACTGCGAGGCTCACCACGCGCAACGCGTCGCCGCGACCGCGGCGGATGAGAAAGATCCCCAGCACTAGAAACAATCCCGCGCCGAAGAGGTGCGAGAGGCTGCTAAACGGCTCGGCAAACCCGGGGATGGACGTGAGAGAGGGCATGGCTTCCGTACATGCATTTAGCCCCCCGGTCAGTGACCGGGGGCTAAGTGGCAGTCAACAACCCGGAGCTAATTGGCGGATTCACTTGCCCAGCAGCCGCTTGGCCTCGGCCGTCACTCGCGCCGCAGTGATGCCCATCTTTTCGTACACGGTTTTTTCTGGCGCCGAGGCGCCGTAGCCACTCATGCCGACAAACGCCCCCGCCGTGCCGATGTATGCGTCCCAACATTGTCGCACTCCCGCTTCCACTGCCACGCGGGCGGCGATCGCGGCGGGCAGCACTTGTTCGCGATAAGCCGCGGACTGGTCCTCGAACAGCTCGAACGACGGCATGCTCACCACGCGTGCCGCGATGCCTTGCTTCGCAAGTTCCTCGTGCGCCGCGACGGCCAGCGAGAGCTCGCTGCCCGTGCCGAGCAAGATCACCTGCGGCTTGCCATTTGGAGGGTCGGCTAGAATGTAACCTCCACGCGCGACGCCTGCCGCCGAGGCGTATTTCGAGCGATCGAGCGTTGGCATGTTCTGCCGCGTGAGCACAATCGCCGTTGGCCGACGAGTTTCCTTGAGCGCCGCCCGCCAGGCGTACACGGCCTCATTCGCGTCACCCGGGCGAATCACCACCAGGTTCGGGATCGCGCGGGCCGCTGCGAGATGCTCGACCGGCTGATGCGTCGGCCCGTCTTCGCCCACGCCGATCGAATCATGTGTGAATACCAGCACCGTGGGCACGCCCATAATCGCCGCCAGTCGCATCGACGGCCGCAAGTAATCGCTAAACACGAAGAACGTGGCGCCAAACGCCCGCAGCCCGCACAGTTGCATGCCATTGACCGCCGCGGTCATGCCATGCTCGCGGACGCCAAAATGAAAGTTGCGGCCGCCGTAGTTCTCGGGCTCGAAGTCGCCGACCTTCTCGAACGTCAGCAGCGTCTTGGTCGACGGCGCCAGGTCCGCCGACCCGCCCAGTAGCCACGGGATTTTCGCCGCAAATGCGTTGAGCGCCTGTCCGCCGGAAATGCGCGTCGCCAGGCCCTTGGCGTCGGCGGGAAACTCGATCGGCGCCTCGTCCCAGCCTTTGGGCAACTCGCGGCGATCGATCAGCTCCAGCTCCGCTGCCAACTCGGGGTACTTCTTCGTGTACGCCGCGAACAGATCCTCCCACGCCTCGCGCGCCGACCGGCCGCGTTCGCCGAGCGTCGTAGCGAAATGCTCCGGCGCCTCCGGCGGGACCAGGAAAGTCGCATCCTCGGGCCAACCATACGCCGCCTTCGTGGCTCGCACCTCGTCAGGGCCCAGCGGCTCGCCGTGGGCCGACGCGGTGTTCGCCTTCTTGGGCGCCCCAAAGCCGATGATGCTACGCACGACGATCAGCGTCGGACCGTCCTCGTTCAGGCGGAACGCCTCGTACGCCTGGGCAATCGCCTCGAGGTCGTTGGCGTCGTCGACCTCGACGACGTGCCATCCCAACCCGCGGAACCGCGTGGGCACGTCCTCGCTGAACGCCAGATTCGTGCGGCCCTCGATCGTGATCTTATTGTCGTCGTAGACCCAACACAGGTTGGACAGCTTCAAATGGCCGGCGAGCGACGCCGCCTCGTTGGTCACGCCTTCCATCAGGTCGCCGTCGCTGCATTGGACGTAGACGTAGAAGTCGAACAGCTCGAACCCCGGGCGGTTGTAGCGGGCGGCGAGCCATTTGCTCGAAATCGCCATCCCCACGCTGTTTCCGCAGCCCTGCCCGAGCGGACCGGTCGTCGTTTCCACGCCGCTCGTGTGGCCGTACTCCGGATGGCCCGGGGTCGCACTGCCCCATTGGCGAAAGTTTTTAAGGTCCTCCAAGGTGACTGCCAGTACATCGGTCGGTTTTCCGTCCTTGCCTATTTTGCGCACTCCCGCGAGATGCAGCAGCGAGTAGAGGAGCATGGATGCGTGGCCGCAAGACAGCACGTAGCGGTCGCGATTGGGCCAGTGCGGCGCCGTGGGGTCGTACCGCAGGACGTTGGTCCACAGCTCGTAAGCGACCGGCGCCAGGGCCATTGGCGTGCCGGGATGGCCGCTCTTGGCCGCCTCGACGCTGTCCATGGCCAGCGTGCGGATGGTGTTGATCGTGAGTTCGGTCAGATTCTTGGAAGTCGTTGCCATGCAGGGACTTTCTCGCTTAGACGCACTCGAAAAATCGTAGCCGCGCAATATACAAAGAGGCTGCTTGAGGGGTCAAACGCCTCGGTTTGCCTAAGATGATCTCAAGGCCAATGCCAGGCAGAGGCCATTTTTCCTGGAGGATTGCGCCTAAGGTGATCTAAATTCCCTCTTCCGGGGGGATGGCCTTGGAGGGGCTGGCGACGTGGCCGGGACACGAGCGAGCAAGCACGACGACGGCATGGGAATCGGTCTTGGACGAGCCCCCAGATGCGTTGCCCGCCTACAGGTAAACGCGTTGCCCCGTGGCACAGCTTTGGCGGGCCTTTGAAGCGATCGATAGCGCCCGGTGCGCGTCCTCAAGGCTTGCGGTCTTGAGCACCAAGCTCTCGACGGCCCGGTGAAAGTGCATGAGGAGTTGCTCGCCCACGGGGCGTTCGTGGTCGAGCGTTTCCAGATGCTGGCCGGCATTGTCGAACCACGCGACCGTGTTGGGCAGGTCGACGAACGCCAGCCCCTTGTCGCACACGATCTTCAGGTCCGCGGGCCGGCGGTAGTTGAGCGATTCCTCGCACGCCTGTGGCACATACTGCCCGCAGGCGATCATCGCCATCGCCCCGCGGCCCGCGGCGCTGGGGTCGGCGAAGTCGAGGCTCAGCGAGAAGTAATCGGCGCACAACTCGTTGTCGGCCCTGCCGTGCGAGACCGCCACCACCGAGCTCGGCTCGGCGTCGACGACGTACCGGCACCAATCGATCAACTCGACCATGTCCAGTTCGCATTTCGTGCCGCTCTCGCCCGCCGCTTCGGACGTGCGGCGGCGATTGCAGAACAGAATCCGCGGCGTACCCAGCCGCGTGGCGATCAGCTCCTTGAGCCGCAGCGTCGCCGGCGACAGCCGGCAGGGGAACTCGGCCATGAACGCCACGCCCGCCTCGCGCACACGGTCGCGCAGCACGGCTGCTTCGTCGTCCTTCAGCTCCATCGCCGCCGCGCAGTAGATGCCTTTGCCGGCATCGCATGCTGCGTAGATCGGCAGCGGGCCGAACCACTGAGCCGAGAGCAGCAGCACCGCGTCAATGTCGCCGCGGCTCGTCAGGGCGCGGAACCCATCATGCACCGCGGCTCCGAGTTGCCGGGCCGCCTGCTCGGCCCGATGCTGCACGGGGTCGCACAGGGCCGCCACCTCGTACCGATCCGACAACGCCCGCAGCGCCGGAAGGTGCCGCGATTCCCACAGCGGCCCGATCCCCACCACGCCGACCCGGATTTTCATAAGCGAGCGGTGACTAAAGAGTTAGGGCGGCCCCAAGGGCGAAGTGCGACGAGGACGAATGGAATAAGTATACCGACCCCGCAAAGCGCCGCACAACGCGAAATGCGGCGAGTCAGGAGCGAGGCGCCGGCTCGATTCCGCGCTCGACGAGCATCTCCCGCAGCAGTTCCATCGGCATCCCAACGACGTTCGATTCGCTGCCGGAGATGAGGTGGAGCCACCCCGGACGATCCTGCATCCCAAAGGCCCCGGCTTTGCCGAGCCACAGCCCGCTGGCCAGATAGTCGTCGAGTTCATCGTCGCCGATGGCGTCCATCCGCAGTTCCGAAACGGCCAGCCGGACGTCCGGCACGCCGCCGGCGCCTTCAACCGTCGGCTGCCACACGCAGACCCCGCTGTACACGCGATGCACGCTGCCGCGTAGCCGCTGGAGCATACTGCGGGCATGGGCTTCGTCGACCGGCTTGCCGAGGACCTCGCCGCCGCACTCAGCCACCGTGTCGCAGGCGACAATCACCGCGGTCGAGCTGGACAGTTCGCCGCGCTCTTTGAGCTGCGCCGCCGCATCGAGGGCCTTGCTCGCCGCCAGCTCGACGACCAACGCCGCGGGCCCGCCCATCGAGCAAATGCCGCACTCGACCTCGTCGCGCGGCGCCACGATCTCGAATCGGTATCCCGCCTCCTCCAGCAGCGCTCGGCGCTGCGGCGAGCCGCTGGCGAGAATGAGTTGCGGGAGGGGCATGCCGTACCGAGGGCGGTGAATGGCAGACGGGCGTCAGTTATGTTGGAGCCTAACAGGCCGCGCCGCGGGCTGACAACGGGCGCTCTCGACATGCCGAATCCCCCATCATCACTGGAGGTGCTTTACGAGGACAACCACCTCCTGGCTGTCAGCAAGCCGGCGATGCTCCCCACGATGGGCGTTGCTGACGACCGGCCCAGCCTGCTCGCCGTTGCCAAGGAGTACATCCGCCGCAAATACGACAAGCCCGGCAACGTATATCTCGGCATTGTGAGTCGCCTCGACGCCCCGGTGACTGGCCTCGTGATTCTCGCGAAGACCTCCAAAGCCGCTTCGCGGCTTAGCGTCTTGTTCCGCGACCGCGAGGTCAAGAAAACCTACCTCGCCGTCGTCGAAGGCCGCGTCGACCCGACGACTGGCGTTCTGGAGCACTATCTCCGCAAGGACGAGCGGCATCGCAAGGTTCACACAACGCACGCCTCAGCGCCTGACGCGCAACTTGCCCGCCTGAGCTATCGCCAGGTCCGCGTCGCCGGCGAACTCGCGCTGCTGGAGGTCGAACCCGAAACGGGCCGCAAGCACCAAATCCGTGTACAGCTCGCCAAGCTCGGCCATCCGATCGTCGGCGACTTGAAGTACGGCAGCCGCGTGGCGTTTGGGCCGGGCATCGCGCTGCATGCCTTCGCTCTGGAACTTGAGCACCCCGTGCGACGCGAGCCGCTGCGCGTCGAAGCGCCATTGCCGACATCCTGGCGCAAGCACGGCGGCACGTCGAAGCTGCTGTAGGCGTTTCTCAGGAGACGGGCCGTACACGAAATCGTCGTAGCCCCGACCGGAAGGTCGGGGGCGCGCCGGCTTCTGCCGGCAGCCATCACTGAGAATAGCCATTGGCCTGGGTCCGGAATCCGACGCTGGCAATCCATGGTGGACCTCATTCACTCGCATGATTCCCGCGGAGGCAGTGCGTGTTATCCTTGTAAGGTCCCCCGTGGCGCCATCCGTCCGCCGCGGCGGCCATGATACCATAAACCCTGCAAGCTGCGTTCGACCTCCGACGGGCTTGCCGTCGGAAGTTCCCGATCGCGTGAGGCGTCGATTGACCCGCGAGTCCACTTCCATTCTCGAACGCGCTGGCCTGGTCAGCGGACTGCTCACGCAAGAGCAGATCGACCGCGCGTGGCAAGCGCTGGCCGAGGACTCATTGGCCGCCGAGCAATCGCTCGAAGACGCCACCGACGATGCGCTCACCGAGCACCTCATCCGGCTGGGCTATCTCAACCGTTGGCAGGCCGAGCAGCTGCGCCACGGACGCACCAAGTTCAACCTGGGTCCCTACCGCATTCTCGACGCCATTGGTCACGGCGGCATGGGCTACGTGTTCAAGGGCGAGCATGTGCTGCTGGGCCGCATCGAGGCGATCAAGGTCCTGCCGAAGACACAGATGCACCCGGCCTCGATCGCCGCGTTCTGCCGCGAGATTCGCGCCCAGGCCCAGCTCGACCATCCGAACCTCGTCCGCTTGTCGTTCGCCGACAAGGAAGGCGACACCTACTTCCTGGTCACCGAATTCATCGCCGGCTCCGACCTGCGACGCATGGTGCGGCGGCACGGCATGCTTTCGACCAAACAGGCTGCGATCATCGTGTCGCAAGCCGCCGAGGCGCTGGCCTACGCCCACGAGCGCGGACTGGTTCACCGCGACGTGAAGCCCGGCAACATGCTTGTCACGCCCGAGGGTCTGACGAAACTCACGGATCTGGGGCTGGCGTCGTTCTCATGGGACGCCACGCTCGATTCCGCCTCGGCGCCCAAGCACATTGTCGGCACGCCCGACTTCCTCGCACCCGAGGCGATCGTTGCCCCGGGCAACCCGCGCTCGGTGAGCGACATTTACTCGCTCGGCTGTTCGCTCTACTACGCGGTCACCGGCAAGGTGCCCTTCCCGGGCGGTCAGACCAGTGACAAGCTCCGCCGCCACCTGGAAGAAGCGCCGCTCACCCCCGCGCGGATCAACACGACGCTGGACCGGGAGTTCGTCGACCTCATCGCCGAGATGATGCAGAAGCGCGCCGACCAGCGCATCCAGCGCGCCAGCGAGGTCGTCGAACGGCTGCGACGCTGGACGGCCGACGCCGATGCGAGCACGTGGCAGCAGATCGGCGAATTCGCCCAGGCGCCGGCCGAGCAGTCGCTAAGCGGCGCGGGCATCGCCGACACGATCCCCGTTCATGCCGGCCCCGCCGAAACCGAGGACCAAAGTCGCGAGAGCGACTGGCCCTCGCCGCCGCCCGGGTTTGCATGGACGCCGCCGGGCGGACTGATCGACAACGGCGTCGCGGAGTATCACGAGCCGGAGGAACCCGAGGCGCTGCTGGAATTCTCCGGCATCGGCCGCGTGCCGCTGCTGATGTTGGCCGCCATCGTCGGCGCCGCGGTCACCGCGCTGGTGATGGTGCTGGCAAGTATTCTCACGTGAAGGCGGCCCTCTGTTCCCCCTCCCCTTGATGGGGAGGAGCGGGCGAAGCTTGTAAACGGACTACCGCCCTGCGCTCGGTCGCCACCGGCGACCGTGCTTGGTTGCTCCCCCTCCCCAGCCCTCCCCACAAGGGGGAGGGAGCCGGAGGGTGCTCGATTTCATGTCCCGCCGCGCGCGGCTTCGTTCACCTCGGCCTGCAGGTTCGCCACCGCCCGCACGTCGAGGAATCGCCCGAGCAGTTCCTTCGTCGAGCTGAACAGGCCGTCGACCGTCTGCCGCACGCGCGGATCGTCGGAGGTCGGCAGCCGGTCGCGCGCGGCGTCGATCCGGCTGGCGAAAGTCGACGGCGTCGGCAGTTCGTTGAGCTCCGACATCAGCACGCGGGCGTCATCAAATTTCTTACTCTGGAGCAGCCCTTTGACTCGGGCGATCATAATCGCCCGCCGGGCCACGAGGTCGATCAGCTCCTCGCGCACCGCCTGCACCTCGGCCTGGGCGGCGAGCCGAATGGCGTCGTCGGCGATCGGCGCCTCGATCACGTCGGCGGCTCCAGACGCAACAACCAGCCGGGCGAGCACCTGGCCGTCGCTGCGCAGCAGGAGCGTCGTCGTCGCTCGCTCGCCGCGGGGGACCTCGATCACTCCGTTGCGTCCCGTGACTCCGATGCGCGTCGCCGCGCCGCCGTCCGCGGGTTGCCGAAACACTTCGTACCTGGCCAACGGTTGCTCGCGGTTGCTGCGGGCGAAGAATCGCACTTTGGCGGGCGTCGCGGGCTGTCGCAGCCCCACGGCGATCCGCTCGGCCCCGCCGCGGCGCGGCGCCGCCAGCGGGCGCCGCAGCGCCGTCACCACGTCGGCCAGCCAGCCGCCGTCGATCTCCTCCGCCGCCAGCAAGTAGGTCCACGGCACGACAGCCTGGCTGTCATTGGCCGCGCTCGGTCCGCGGCGCGTACGCCGCACCAGCGGCAAGAAAGGATCGCCCGGCGCCACGAGCAAGTCGGCCGCCGGCGGCCGCGGCAAAGCGCCGCCCTTCATCCGCAGCTCGGCGCGGGCGTCGTCGTCCGTCGTTTCGATCCGCGCCAGCGGCGTGAACGCCTCGGCCAGCGCCCGAAAACATGCGTCCCCTAGCATGACGCGCTGCGGCGCTTCGCGCTGCACCACACGACCCCAGCGGCGCGTCAACACGTCAAACTCCCGGCAGGTCACGTCGTACCCCGTCGGTACGGCCGCGACGCTCAACCAGAGCAGCTTGTCGAATGCGTTTCGCTCAGGCGGCAAGTCGTCCCACGCCAGTTCGCGGGGGTCGAGGCATTGCCGCCGCGTTGCTGCGTCGTCGGCAACGTGCATGTCGAGCGCCCACCACGGCCGTAGCCCCGCATCGACGCGCTCGATCACCGCACGTCGTACCGCGAACTCCAAATCTGCCTCGGGCCGTCGAGCTGAGTCCGCGGCCAGCGCCACATGGATCCGATACGGTGAAATCTCCCACGGCGTTTTGGCCGCATCCTGGGCAGCCGAGGTCGCGATGCTCGTCGCCATGTGCGCGAGCGCAATCGCCAACGCCGCCGCCCTCCCGGCCACGGTCCACGGACCACGGACAACAGACCCCGCGCCCCTCACTCCGCGAACTCCTTCCGCCAGGCGTCCAGATTCTGGTACAGCGTGACGGGCTGCTGGCCAACGCCTTCGAGCCACGTGCGAACGGCGAGCCAGTTGACCGTTTGCCACAACGGCACGACCGGGAGGTCGTAGTACGCCAGGCGGTGAATCTCGCGGAGCCGGGTGCGAGCCTCGTTCCAGTTTTGCGCCCGATCCAGCCGGTCGAGCGCCGCCATCATCGCCGCGCTGGCCCGGCGCGCCACGCCGTCGCCCGCCAGCAGTCGTCGGGCGTCGACCAGCGGCTCACGCACGGCCAACTCCGCGTAGAGCAGGTCGTACTCGACCGCCGCCTTGGGCTCGAGCGCCGGCAGCTCGACGAGCTTGACCGGAATGCCTACGCTGTCGAGCTGCAATTTGATGGCCTGGCAACTCACGCGGGCCAGGGAATCCGCTGGGTGCGCGAGCACAAGCGGATCCAGCGGCGGCTCATCCTCCGCCACGATTGCCGCCGTCTCGTCCACACCCTCGCCATCTTGAGCACCATCGTCCGTGGATTCCTCCTGCGCCGCCACGGCCCGTTGCTCGTCGGCGCGGCGCTTGGCGAGCGTCGTCCGCGCCACGTTGGCCAACAGCGCTGCCAGCCGCGGCTCGTACGGCCGCATCGGGAGATCGGGATCATACGCATACCCTACGGGGTCGTTGATCGACGTCCCCGCCGGGAAGGGCCCGCTGAGCGGTCGGAATCCCGGCTGTGAGCCGCCGCCCAGCAGGATGTCCCGCACGATCCCCTCGCGGTCGATGCCGTAGCACAGCGCCCGGCGAAATTCGCGCAACGCCAGCAATTCGGAGTCGGGATTCGGCACAAGCACATGGACCGTCGGCAATTGATACTGGGCAACGACGACTTCCGGCGTGGCCCGCATCTGTGCGAGCTGCCATGGCGGCACGCGGTCGACCGCGTCGACCTCGCCGCGCAACAGGGCGGCTAGCGCCGCCTCGTCGTCGTCGTACGCCTGCTCGATGACAAACCGTGGCGCCCCTGCCGCGGCTTCTGCCGGGCCCGTCCGTTGGTAGCGAATTTCCTCGACGCCCTCCCGCGGCGGGAGGGGCTCCAGCCACAGCCCAGGGCCGCGCGTCGCGCTGGTCACCTGCCGCAGCGGCGCCGCCAACAGCGCCTCGGGGTGCAAATGCGAGCGATTCCACTGGAGCCGCACTTCGCGCCCGTCGACCACGCTCGCGCCCTTGAGCAGCGACGCCAAATCCTCCTGGCATTCGTCGCGGTCGTAGCTGGCGACATCGACGATCCGTAGCGCGATTGCTTCCGGCGTCACGCCGCGCCGCAGCCCCTCGGGCGACAGCCGCAGCGTCGTCTCCAAGCCCGAGTCGCTGGTGCGCACCTCGCCGAATCGGCACGCGTACTCGCCCCCCTCGTTGCCGAAGGCGACCATCTCCACCAGCCGCGGATCGAACAGCTCGACGCCCCGCGCCGCGGCCCACGACGGCGTCTGCGACATGCTTGCCGGCGCCGACATTTGCGTGACGCCCACGCGCACTTCCGGCGCCGACTGTTGGATCTCGCGCACCAGCTCGCGCGCGACGGCGAAGTCCGGCAGGATCGCGTAGGCGAACATCGCCGCTTCGCGCGCGCCGTCGAAGTCGCCAGCGGCGATCGCCGCCCGCGCCTTGGCAAGCTGCGCCCGGGCGTCGCTCTCGAACCGCTCCCGCCAGCTGGCAATGTTCGCCAACTCTAGGTCCGGAAAGTCGCGCACGACTGCATCGAGCACTGCCCGCGCCGCCGCGTAGTTCTTCTCGGCCAGACGCCGACCGATGAGGTGGTCGCTTACAGCCTGCACGGCGCTCGTCAGCCGCGGATACTCCGGGTTGCGGGCGTACAACGCCACAAGCGCCGGCCACGCTCCCTCGCCGTCGCGCGCGGCGAATGCGGTCGACGCATCGCGCCAGAGATGCTCCTGCAGCGCCGGCTCGAGTCCGGGCAGGTTCGGATAGTTCAACCGCAGAAATGCGAGATCGTCGAATGCTTCAGCGAATTGGCTCGACGCGGTCAGTCGCTCCGCCTCGGCCAGCAGCATTTGCTCGTATAACTCGACCTTCGCGATCGCATTCCACGCGACCGTGTACGGCGCCGTCGGCTGGTTGAGCAGCCGCAGCTCCAGGTCGCCCGCAGCCGGCAGCGGATTGGGAACCGTCCGCTCGGGGAGATCGAGGAGCACCGTCTCAAGCACGGCATTTGCGTTGTCCGCGTTGAGCGTGATGCGATCGAACGGCTGGCGGTCAAGCAATTTCGCCGGCTCCGCGGCGATTTCGATGCCATCTGGCGGCTGTTCGTTTGGAGGAGCCGTCTCTTGAGCAACGCCAACGCGCGCGACGATCAACTCCACGCACGCTGCCGCCAGCATCGCGCCCGTCACAGAAGTGAGACAACATCGTCGCAGCACAGCGAAACGGCCTCACTTACGGTCGATTGACGACAAGCAAGGCTCCATCCGGCGCGGCCACGACGAGACGCTCTCCCAGCACGAGCGGTCCCACAATGGCCGGCTGCCCCAGCTCGACGAACCCGGCTTCTTTGCCCTCGGCCAGATTGATTTGCGAAACGCCCCCCTCCCCATGCAGCACCAGCGCAGTCGCCCCTTCGGCCAGCGGCTTGCCGCTTAGCGCGCCATGCTTCACGGTTCGCCGCCATCGAACCGCTCCATCGCCGTCCACCATCATCAACTCCCCCGCATCAGTCGCCAGCAGGACGCCATCGCCCACCGCAAACGGCCCCCACGCGACGCGGCCGCCGAGCTCGGCCGGCTCCTGGGCTGAGAGTTCCGGCAACGCAAACGCCGCCAACCGCCCGTCCTCCGTTCCCGCATACGCCTTTTCGCCGACGACGGCCAGCGGCGACGCCAAAGGCGATGGCCCCACGTCGACGGTCATCGTGGCCACAAGGTGCGGCGCCGGAGCGGCCACGAACTCTACCGCGTGCAAATGCTCGGCCCCGTCAGAGAGCAAGAGCCGCGACCGGTCGCCCTCTCCTGCGACGGCCGGCGCCAGCCACTTGTACTGCCGGTCCGGCGTCAACTCCGGCTGAAATGGCGTCGCCAACGACTCGCCCGCATCGGCATCGAACAGGAACACTTGCCCCACATCGGTCGGCGCCACAAAGCCGCCGCGCCAGGCGACCAGGGCGCAGCTCAGCGGGCCGGCCAGGTCAATCGTCCGCACAACCTCGCGCCCGCCGACCGGGCTGAAAAGGGTTATCCGATTGCCGCCGATCGCGCCCGCCGCCAACCGCCCCTCGCCCAAGTCAACCGCCTCAGTGAGCGGTGCAAGGCGTCCGGCGATTGTCGCCCGCGACGCCTTATCTTGGACGCCGCGGATCATCGCGTCGCGATCGAGTAGGTACGCGGCGCCCGACGCTGTGATCGCGGACAACTGCAGCGCTCCCCCCGCCGCCATTCCCGCGAGCGGCACGGCCACTTCCGTCTCCCATGAGGTTTGGCCCGAGGAAGCGCTGGTCGCACTCACGACCGCCCCGCCGCGCCCGACCGGCCGGCGCACATGGATGACCAAATCCCCCGCCACGGTCAACGGGGCGTCAAATGCATCCCCCTGAAAATCATCGTCGATCCCCGCGACGGTGAGCTGATTTTCCGTGGGCAGGATCGCCAGCTTCACCAGTTCCCGGCCAGCGACCCAGAAATGCCCTTGCTGCAACAGGCCGAACCGCGCCACCTCGTCGCGATCCTGGCCGTCGCGGCGCGCGACTGGCGACAGAGCCGACTGGTCCGCCGCCCCGCTCACGTCGAACACCGCAAGCTGCCCCTGCGTCGTGGCAGCCGCAATCCGCCGACCCGCCGTCGACAACGGCGTGACGACCCGTCCGGTGAGTCGATCGCCCGCCGCATCTCCGGCCACGGCGCCCGACTCGTCGACCGCCAGCACCCGCAGCCGGCACGCGTCGCCGCCCAAGTTATCGGCGACGATCAGCTTGTCGAGCACGGTCACCGGCGGAGCAATAACGGCCCCCGGCGCGTGCCCCAGGTAGTAGACGCCGACGCACGAATAGTTCTCCGCCGACAGCGTGTACAGGACTGAGTGCTCGGCGACGACATAAATGCGATTGCCGCGATCATTGACCACCGGCGCCGTGCGAATCGGTTGCGAGAACTCGACCCGCCCTACGAGCGTGCCGCTGCCCGCGTCCACGACCAGCATGTTGCCGGCGTCACTGGTCGCCAGCAGCCGCTGTCCCGCGGCGACGACGCCGGCGATTTTCCCGCCGACCGGCAGTCGCCATACGAGCTTGCCCGACTTTGCATCGAGCCGCCACAACTCGCCGCCGTGCAAATCCGCCGCCACGACGCCGCCGTCGGCCAACGCCAGGGGTGAGCCGGTTTCGCCCAGCCCGGCGAACCGCCGCCACAGCAAAGCGCCGTCGCCGCTGGCCAGCCCATAGAGGGCGCCGTCGATGCGCACGACGACGGGATCGCCGCCCGCCGCTGCTCCAGCAGCCGTTCGCCGCTCGGCCAGCGCCAATTCGGCGACCACCGCCCGCGGGGGCCAAGTTGTCTCCGCCGACTGGTCGCCGGCGATGAATTTGACCGCGGCCTGCTCGGCCGCCGAGACCTCTTTGACCTTGGCGGCCAATGCCGCGTCGTCCGCCAGTGCAGGGTAGTTGGCCAACAGGTCCAGGCGCGCCTTGTACGCGGCGGCCGTCTCACCGCTGGCAACGGCCGCGTCCATCTTGGCGAGGGCCGCCGTCAGGTCGCCCTCGCGCTGTTGCCGCGACGCGATCACAACCAGCGCTTCGCGCATGGCCTTCAGCTCGTCGACATTCCGCAGTTTCTCGGGGACAAACTTGTCGTTCTCCGACAAGTCGAGCACTGCTTGAATCTGTTTGACCAACTCCGCGACCTGGTCGGGATCGGTTTCCGCTTCCGCCTGTTTGACGAGCGCCTTGCCGAGCCGCACCAGCAGCACCGAGAAATCCTGCTTCGCCTCCGACAATCCTTCTTCGCTGTCGCCGTCGGAAATGAACGCCGGCTCGTCCGCGATCTTGTCGATCGTGGTCTTCGCGACGGCAACGGCCTCCACGGGGTCGCCCCCGCCGTCGACCGCTTGCCACAGCCGCGTCATCTCCAGCTTGACTTTCGCCTGGCTGATGTCGGAGTGGCTGGAAAACCGCTTGACGAAATCCTCATACCGCGTAATCGCTTGCGAGTAGGCGCCGCTTCTCACGAGGTTGTTGGCGTCGGTGAGCACCGCGTCGGCCGTCTCGCGGAAGAGCAGGTAGTACAGCGCCAGCCCCGCGACCACCAGCACCACCAGCGCCCCGCCGCCGATCAACAGCAGCGGCGAGTCCCACTGGCTCTTGCCGCCTGCGGTGCGCTTCTTGCCCTTCTTCTTGTCACCGCCGAGTCGGTACACGCCCGACGACATGCGGCCCTTGGCGCCGGCGTCCAGAGCGCGCGGGTCGACCGGGGCCGACTCCTGGTTGACGAAAAACTCGTCGTCCGCCGTGGGCGCCGACCGGCTGAACGCCGGCGGAGGCGCGAAAGGCGGCGGAGTCTCTTCACCCGGCTCATACGGACCGGTGTGCACGACCGCCGCGGCCTCCTCTTCGAGCGACCACTGCGTGAGCTTTTCGACCTCGTCTTCCTCCTCTGCATCCGGCAACGGCATCAGGTTGAGAATCTCCGATTCCCCGCCGCCCAGCACGCTTAGCAGCGAGAGCTCCAACTCTTCGGCCTGCTGACCCGTGATGACATCCTTCTTCACGAGGTACTTGAGCACCGCGTCCGGCGTGATACGGTGATTGTCCTGGGCGACTTTTGCGCGGAGCTTTCGCGCCAGGTCGCCCCCCACGACGTCCCGCCGTTCCAACGCGTCGATAAACTCTTGAATCCGCATGCTCCGCGCCAATCTCCTCGCCCTGCCGCTCTCAGAAATACTTCTGGTCGATGACCTGAAACTGGAACCCCTTGCCGTCGCGGACCACCGTAAATACCGTCTCGCGAATCCGGTTGGCGTCTTTGGTCGTGTTCCGCGCCTCCTCGAGCGTGTACAGCACGCGCTCGACGTCGAACGGATAAAACAGCAGGGCAATCCGCCCCCGCTGCAAAATGCCGGCGACGCGCGCGAGCTGCGTCGTCAACTTCGGCATCGGCCCGTCGGCCGGGATTGTCTGCCCCCAGGCGTTGTAGTCGATCGGCTCGGCCGCCTCGACCTGGGGACTGCCGTCGGCGAATCCCCAGGCCACGTGCACCTTGTTGTCGCGGCCGAGCACGCCCACGCGAATTTGGAACTGGTCGAGCCACGCCGCGAAATCCGCCTCCGAGTCCGGTTCAAAGCGTATCTTCCACCGCTCCCAGCGCGGCACGCGCTCGATGACGCCGTCGTTGCCGGGGCCCGGCTGCCGGGCGTCGCCCAGCCCGCTGCCGCGACCGGCCGCTTGCCCCGCCGCCTCAATGGTTTGGTCCGCCACGATCGCGTCGCTCGTGGCCACGGCGTCGAGCACGTCCGCCGACATGAGCGCGTCGAGCGTTTCGCCCAACTGCGGCTCGGATAGTTCCGGCGCATCCGGCGACCCCGGCGGCTCCGGATCGGTCGCGAACCCGCTATTCCCCGTGGGGCTCGTGGCCTCGACCGGCACGAGCGTGATCGGCGTGGCCGTCGTTGTAAACTTGTCGGCGAAGAACAGCAGCGCGAGGCACCCCACGACGGCGCCGACCGTGACCAGCGACGTGATCACGCCCGAGGCCGCACGATCGAAGGAACTGACCGACAATGCCGGCCCCGACGGCGGCGGTGCGTCGGCAGCCATGTTCGATTTGGGATTTTGGATTTTGGCTTGCATGATCGGAAGCGGGGGTGTGATCGGTTATCTCATGACAGCTGGCGCGCCCGCGCCGCCCGCCAGTCCAAAATCTAAAATCGACCCAGCGGGTCTCACGGCAGCGGCGCCGCGTCCGGCCGCACCGTCCGATACCACGCCTTCCACCGCACGACCGCCTGGTCCTGCTGGTCCCGGTCAAAGTTGTCCGGCGGCCCGAACCCTTCGAAGTTTCGGCTCACCGATCGCAGGGCGTCACGCGCCGCCCGCACGACCTGTTTGTCGGGGTCAGTCAACGCGAAAATCAGCGTCGGGGCGTAGTCGATGCTCCGCGCCTTGCCAAGAGCGCGAACCGCCAACAACCGCGCCGCAGGCGGGCCGCTCCGCACTACTTGTTGCAGCCGCCGGGCGGCCTCGGGCGTCACCTCGGTCACTTCCAGCGCCGCGGGGTTCGCGACCAGCGCGTCGAACTCAGCCGCGTCGCCTTCTTCCATCATATCCAACAACTTGTCCAGCTCCGTGGAGTTTTGCTGGACCACAAGCCGCCCGCCCCGTAGCCGCACTTTCGACAGGTCGCGCGGCAACCCGCGCCCGCCCACGAGCGTCCCCTCGCCGAGGCTCGCCTTGATGCTCTGCTGCGTCGATCGCAGCAGGAACAGCGTGGCGAATGCGGTGGCGCATTCCGTTCCGCAGGCGTCGGTCCAACTGCCGTCCGGAGCCTGCCGGCTCCGCAGCAGCTCCACGCCGCGATCGTACCAGTCCGCCTCCTGCCCGCCACCGCCGCTGAGATACTCCTCAAAACTCTTGTAACGCTCCACCGAGTAGAGGTAGTAGTACTGCCACTCGTCGACCTCGAACGCAAAGTTCTTATCGATCCAGCCGCGCCCCAGGGACAAGCAGTCCTCCAGTTGCTTCGGCTCGACGCCGCCCGCAGGTAAGGACGCCACACGGCTCTTTCCACGCGGGTCGACGCGACGGAGTGCGGCGGGGAGCGGCGTCGCCGGCAAAGCGGACGCAGCCGGCGCGTCGGCCGCCGCGTCGCCGGGACTCGCGGGTTGCGGCGCCGCCTTCAGCAGTCCGAGTGAGTTGCCCAGAATCATCGTGCTGCCCATCCCCGCCATTGTCATCGAGCGGCCCACCAGATCGATTTGCTTGACGCGCTCATAACTCCCCGGGTCGTTCCCCTGGTAGCCCCACGCGCCCGACGGATCCTGCGTGCGCATCAGCCATTTAAGGCAGTCCTGAACCGATTTGGGGTCCGGGCTCACGCCGTGATTCAGGAGCTGCCAATACGCCAGCGCCGTGTACTGCGTCTGCGATGTGTCGCCCGTGGGCAAGGTCGTGTAGCCGAAGCCGCCGTGCTCCTTCTGATGGGCTTTGAGCAACTCGGCGTACTGGAGCAGCAGCTCGCGGTTGGCCGAGGCGTCGAGCTCCGCCAGCAAGATGACCGCGAGCGCTTTGCTGTAGATGTTAGTGATGCCGCGTTCGTATTCGAACGACGTGCGGCACGCCTCGACGGCCTCGACGATCTGCGGATGATCGATCGACGCTCCGTTCTTGTGAAACGCCAGAGCGATCAGGCACTTGCCGCCCAGCCGTCCGTCGGTGTTCTTGGCGAGGTACGCAAGGGCCTTGTCGACCATCGCGACGACTTCGGGGCTGTCCGACGCGTAGCCGGCGGCGCGGTCGGCGGCCGCCGCCGACAACAGTGTTCCCATTGCCAGGAAGGCCGTCGCGAAGAAACGTCCGCGCCGTCGCGCACGCACCCCGAAGTTCGGGTGGCGCGCGCAGGGAGCGACGGCGGCGAGCATGTCGCGTGCCTCAAACAGAGCGTGTTCCGGAACGGGCGCGCCGCAGCGCGCCATCAGGGGTGCCCAGCGCATCCTAATCCGCCGATTTTCCGCATGTCAAGCGACGCACGCGGTCGCAACGCACGCCCAGGGTAGTGTCCTAAGAGTGTGGGGCGGTTTCAGCGGACTAAGGGGCGGTGGTTCATCCTTCCGACTGCTTAGCATCTTCCAGCGGCTTCTCGTGAATCTCATGCAGTTTGTGGAGTAGATGCGCTAAGGGTTCGACCGGAACTACTCCGCCAATGTCGTCAGGACTGACGTTGCACTTCAGAACCAAGGACACCCATTTGCAGCACGCAAAGGTTGGTTCCTTGAGAAGTGTGTGCGGATGCCCAGCCGGAGCGCTAGGAATCTCAAAAAACTCGGGCGGCAGCGGATTGTACGCAGCAGGCCGTGTCGAGCAGACGACTACGATGAAGCCGTCTTTTTCCGTAGCATCGGCAGTCGACGAGATGATTACGGCCGGACGATGTTTTGGGTTATTGCCCTTGGGGTCGACAATAACCGCCCAAATTACGCGACCTTGGCAGAACTCTGGCACGGGTGTTTACCACGGGCGTTCTTCTTCTGCCTCTAGTATGTCCGCTGGCGGATCGGCTGCCTCACACCAGAGTCGTAGCGTCGCGTGATCTTTGGTGTACAGCACAACGGCCCGTTGTGCCTTTTCAGAGATTTGTGCCCGTAGCTGCTTGTTCTCCTCCTGCAATTCCGCCAATTGGCGGCGCAATTCAGAAAGCCTCAGGCTGACGGCCAGACGCCGGGCTCCTGGCGTTTCATTTACCTCTGGCGGCGTTGCCGCTTGAGCTGGTGCCTCTGCTTCCGCAAGCTTCCGGCGCGCACGCTCTGCGCATCGGTCTCGCTTGAAGACCTCTCGGTAGTTCTCGCGTTCAGCCTTCGGCCGCTTTTTTGTCCGAAGACTTTCCTTGCACGTCTGCGCCATGCGTCTTTCCGCCGTCGGGGGTCTCTAACACAAATCTCCGTACACCACTCTCCATTGCGTCGAAAACTTGCCGCAGAAAATTGCCGTCCAGGGCGGCCCCTAACTCCCCGCTGATTTTTCCAGACACCAGGCCGGTCACTTCGTCGACGGTCCACGTTAGCTCGCTATAGATATCGCTGGAAATTGCAAACTTGGCACCGGTCAGTTCCATTTCGGAGCCGTCCGAGTCCGTGGAGACGCCCATCAAGGTTTGGATCATTCCGTGGGGCGGGATATCGTCTAGCTCTACCTCGTATTGTGCGTCAATGTAAGCGTGAAACGCACACCCCATGAACGGTTCGAGCCTCTCTTTCAGTTCATCTACAGGAAGCTCGTCGATTCCGTCAGTTGCTTTTGCGTCCTCAGCGCGGTCGATGTTTACGTGAAAGTGGAAGTGAGCGCATCCCTTTTCCGATTCGTCTTCGTCGTCCCACTTATCGACCTGAACGACGAACACCAGTTCTGCCGCCCCGCCCGCCCCTTGGTATCGGGCGAATGCCTTCCACGGGGCACCCATCGGGTCCACGTCGTCTACGTGAACCATTGAGCAGAAGCTCAGGCCGCGCAGGACATCCTGCCGAAAATCGGGCAAGTGAATTTCAGGCATGGCAGGCAAACTAGGTGGGCGATATACGGTCAAAAATGCCTGCGCCACCACGCGAAGTCAAGCAAAAGATGAGCCAAGGGATTGTATGAGTGGTCTAGACCACCTACAAGGGCGAACCTTTGCGCTTTGGCCCTGTCATTCTGGCTGCCGAAGCATCCTCATGGTTGCCGGCAGGTCTATTTGGAGAGCAGCCCGCGTCCTGGCGGCGCAGCAGCCTTATAGACTGCCGGAGGGGGTCGTGTAAGCGACTGGGATCGTAACCCCTTCTCTCCGCTCAACGCAGCTTCTTTCGCTTTAGTAGGCTGCGTATCGCCTCTGTGACGGCGCCGGAAACGGACCAGCCCTCTGCGGCTACCCGCGCCTTCAATTCAGCCACCAGCCCCTCCGGGACACTGGCGGCAATGGTGATGGTCTTACCCTCGGGATTCTCGACGGGTCTCCCGGACCCTTCGCGCGGTCCCCCGCGTCCTGGTTTTTTCTTTGCCATTTTGGAATTCTTATAGGAAACCTATTGTGCTCCGCGATAGGTTTACTATAATGAAATCAGTCGCCCCGGCAAGGGCGCATGAAAAACCCCGGCGAAACCTTGGCGGGTCTCGACGGGGCAACCACAACCAGCTTTCGCTAGATGCGGCCTAAGCATCTTCATTCTAGCGAGAGCCCAGCCGACCGGGAATCTCGCAATGGTCATAGCCTCCTGCCAGCACGATCAAACCAAGCCCCACGGCAAAGACCGCCACGGCCACCCGCGGGTGAAGTGCGCCCTCTGCGGCAAGAGCTGGACGGTTAAGCCGGCCAATCCGCTCGGCGAGTTCCGCGTGCCCGTCGAGA